>NZ_JBHFOL010000020.1:0-69241 GCF_053544015.1 Vibrio sp. E150_011 | reverse complement strand
CTGGAGGGGTTCCCGAGTGGCCAAAGGGATCAGACTGTAAATCTGACGGCTCTGCCTTCGATGGTTCGAATCCATCTCCCTCCACCATATAGAAAAAAAACCGACTCATTGAGTCGGTTTTTTTTCGTCTGAATATTAATCATGGCCCATTGTGCATTCCATCAACCATGGCTCACATTAACCATCGCACACATTAGCGGCTTCATTCTTTACCAGAACAGCAACGCTTCCATCCAATAACAATTTTTTATTTGTCGTGTTAATTACCGCAGTATTTTTCGGTATTCAATGACATCAATATCCACATGGTTAATATGAGCGTAGGCGCTTATTTTTTTGGTCGGGTGAAAACCATTTCGTTCCAAGACTTTTCTTGAGCCTATATTCAAGGTGGCCGCATGCGCTCTCACCTCAATGATTGAGCTATTTTCAACCAACAACGTCAACAACTTTTTTAATGCGGTAAACGCAATGCCTTGCTTAATATAGCAGTACCCGATCCGATAGCCGATTTCTGCAACCGTCGGCGTGCACTCTTTCACATTGACATTTATTCGCCCGCAAATCTCACCATTCGCTGTTTTTATTAACATCGGGTACATCAGGCCAGCTCGATGATAAAGCAAGAACTCCTGAACCTGCTCACGGACCCCTTTGATTGAATAGAACGCCTCATCACGAGGAGGAACATGTTGTTCAAACCAGGTTTGATTTTCAGTTTCAAACGCTAGTAATGAGGCGCAATCATCAATATGAATTAACGCAATCTGCACGCTTTCCATAAAGGACCTCCAAATAACGTTCTGATCAATATAGATAATTGTGGATTTAGTCGACGCAAGTAATCAAGAAAATATCGGTAAAGCCTAGAAGACTTCGTTCACGTGGAAGTAGAAGGTTCCACCATGTTCACCATAGCCAATATCCGCGCGCACATTCACTGTGTCTTTGATTTTTAGCCGAAAGCCCGTGCCTGCGCTGGCTAGTGTGTTGTCCCACAGTCCAGAGACATCATCGGATACGGTACCCGCCGCGCCCCAAAAGACAACACCGACTCGCCAATAAACGGGCAAGCGATATTCAACCTGCCCCATCATCATTTGGTTATCTCGATAACGCCCTAAAATATAACCGCGCATCGCATCTGCTCCCCCTAAATCTGGAAGTTGATTCCAAGGCACTTCTCCAGAAGTTAGGTTTGCCTGCACCTGCCATGCAAGTAAACCAGGCATTGGTGCGAGCGCATAATATTGTGAGGCTTTTAATGAGTACTTACCAAAGCTTTCTGAGTTCGTTGCGTCTTGGTAGTAACCGATATCTGCTTGCAGTAACGTCCCTCTCGACGCGTTAGTTACATTATCACGGGTGTCGTACACGTTGGAGATAAAAACGCCGTAGCTCGTGTTGTCGGTGAGCTCCGCAGCCAAATAATCGTTGGCCTGATTCTCAAACTCTTTTTCATGTGGGCTTACCGATTTGATATTACCGCCTAGACCAAGGAAATAATCCCCTTTTACACGAGTTAACCACGTGGGCTTGATATCAACGACACGCTCTTTAAAATCAACCTTATTGTCGTCTTGCTGACCATTCTCATAACCTTGACCATAATAAACAGCCGCATCATCAAACACTTTTATATCGGTAAATACACGGTTGCTGCCCGAATTATAAAAATGTTTATTGCTAAGAGTGATGCCCAATGAGCCATTACTTGATGCGTATGGATTAATCACCATCGAAGAAGGTTGTCCAGCGCCTTCATCAAGCTCACCGTATAACCCGACGTACAGCATTCCCAATCCCAAGCCTTGTTCCGGCGTATAGAAAACCGCAGGGATATAGCTCGAATTTACGCCTTTGTCAGCCTCGTAGTCTTGCTCAGCACCAAACACACTCAGTACGTCATCCAGCGCATCGGTTGTGGCGTTTGACGTCGTTTCAAATAGGGGTACCACAGGTTCTTTCGCATGTATTGAGGTAGCCGAGAGAAGTGAAACGGAGAGCATAAGTGAAAGACTAAAAGATGTAAGTCGCATTGAGTATTCATATACCGAAAAAATGAGTGGCCGGATTATAGAATAAAACTTATATGGGGTTGTGACATTATTGAATTAAATTGTAAAAAAACCGCAACTCAAAGGCTGCGGTTTTTGATAGGGCATGACAAGGTTAGTCTTGAATACCAACCATTAGCCTTGAATGCCAACAATTAACCATGGTGCATTCGGCTGAGTCAGATCGCGCTCTAAGTGCCAGATATCTTCGATATCTTCTTCTACGCCATCAGCTGTATCGCGGTAACGACCTGAGAATTGTAGGCTCAACTGTGCCTTACTCGCATCATGATCAGCACGAACCACTTCAACATCGACATACATCACATCGGTGTGTTGCTCACCTTCCAATTTTGCACGCTCAGATATCAAATCTTGCAGCAAACTAGCAGAGACGTACTCTTCAATCGTATGTAGCTCATTGTGATTCCATGCGCCTTGAAGGATACGATAATGCTCGCGAGCACCATTCAAAAATGCGACGGAATCAAACCCTGGTGGGTAGTTGTGTGGAACATCACTATGACCCGCTGCGCCAAAACCGCCGCCGGTTGCTGCGCCTTGAGGTTGCTCAAAGCTCTGGAAATTCTGTTGTTGCTGTTGTTGCTGTGGCTTTTCAAACGGGTTGCGTGTGTTGTTTCCACCAAATGCAGGCTGCTGCCCCTGCTGGTTCATACTACCCTGCTTTGCGCCAAGCACACCTCTCATGAGTCTAAAGATGACGAAGGCAATTAGGCCCATAATTAAGATATCCATAAACTGGATACCTTCAAAAGCACCACCAAAGAATGCTGCGAGTAGTCCACCGGCAAGTAAACCGCCCATCAGACCACCCATCAAGCCTTTTTTGCTGCCAGCTTTGTTTTGATCTTGTCTTACCGTGTTGGTATTTTGCTGTTGTTGTCTTGGCGCAGGCGCCGTCTTAAAGCTTTTACCAAACGATTTACCGCCACCGAATTTTTTAGCTTCCGCGACAGGATTCACCGTTACCGCAAGTACGAGTAACGCGATGAAAGAGAATAAACGTTTCATTCTGTGCCTTTTTTTATTGTTACGTAAAATCGTAGACTCTACGGTAGGGAATACGATGGTTAGTGAATCATATACTGAGCTTAGCACTAAAGGAAAGCTTCATATCAACTGACTTGTTTCAGGATATTGCTCGTTTGTTGCAATCATTGTCAGCATTCTTCGCCTTATTACCCTATATCGTCGTATCTTAGGTCTCATCAGTTGACGCTGATACTGTGCCACTCTAAAATAGTGAACTGTGTTCAATTGACCTACCACAATCATGGCCCGTAGAAACGATCATACAAGAGAAGAGCTTATCCAGCTAACGCTTAGCACGGTTAAGGACTACCTCAGCGAAAATTCACATCACACGCTTAGTTTGCGTAAAATCGCAACACTAATTGGCTATGTGCCAAGTACGTTGGTCAATGTGTTTGGTAGCTACAATGTATTGCTACTTCGCGCTGTTGCAGAAACTCTGGACGATTTATCCCTAGAAGCAAAACAGGTCGTAGAAGGCGCTCAAGGGCCAGAAGATGCCCTTTACGCACTCGCCGCTTGTTACCATGATTTTGCCAAACGCTCACCTTATCGCTGGCAGCTAATCTTTGAACATAATATGAATGGCGCTAGGCTCCCTCAGTGGCAATCACAGCGAATCGATGGCATGACTGGCATGCTTGAAGGCCTACTATCCGTCCACCGACCGGATAAATCACACTCTGAAGTACTGCAAGCCAGCCGAGTTTTATGGGCAGGGGTGCACGGCATTACTTTATTGAGTGTCGATGACAAATTTTTCTCTGCAGAGCCTATCGATGGCAATGAGTTGATTCGAGACCTCATCTCGAAATACCTACAAAGCTGGTAACACCACAAGGAACGGCAATGCCACATTCGAAATCAAGCTCTCTGTTAACACAAAGACGCTTTCTACCTTATTTTATTACTCAATTTTTTGGTGCATTTAACGACAACATTTTTAAGAATGTTCTGTTGCTGTTTGTCGCATTCGCTGGGCCTCAAGTCTTACCTATATCGAGCAATCTATTTATTAATTTGGCGGCCGGCCTATTCATTCTGCCTTTTTTCTTATTCTCAGCCTCCGCTGGCGTATTAGCGGATAAATACGAAAAATCCGCATTTATTCAAAAAGTTAAGCTGCTAGAAATTGCCATTATGTGTTTAGGCGCTATTGGCTTCGTTACTGAGAGCTACGGGATCTTGCTGTTCTTGCTATTTTTAATGGGCACTCAGTCCTCTCTTTTTGGTCCCGTCAAATACGCGTTGCTGCCACAGCAATTAAAACCAGAAGAGCTATTGTCTGGTAATGCACTGGTTGAGACCGGTACATTTATTGCCATTTTGGTGGGTACCATTGGCGCGGGCCTCATTGCCTCAGCAGAACATTCTCATTATATTGCGGCAGTGAGCGTTATTGTATTTGCCATCGCTGGTTATCTATCGAGTCGACAAATCCCGAAAGCCCCAGCCAGCGCACCTAATATTAAATTTCGCTGGCAGCCTATCAAACACACCAAAGAAACGCTTAAAATCGCGCATCAAGATCGTGTGGTGTTTCAATGCATCGTCGCGATTAGTTGGTTCTGGTTCTTAGGGGCGACGTATTTAACGCAGTTTCCTAACTTCACTAAAATCCATTTAATGGGCAATGAAGCCGCCGTTTCTTTCTTACTCGCGCTCTTTTCTGTTGGTATTGCGTTGGGCTCCATGCTCTGTGACCGATTATCAAAAAATCGAATCGATATTGGTATCGTGCCGGTTGGTAGTTTAGGTATTACTATTTTTGGTGTGTTAATGGCGCTTTCTGTGCCAAGCAATCTACCGCAATTTGAGAGTTTTGGTGCCTTTATCTCGTACTCAGCGCTATGGCCAGTGTTTGGCTTTTTATTGTTACTCGGCATTTCCGGTGGCTTATTTATTGTGCCGCTTTATGCCTTAATGCAGCAACAAGCGAAAGAAACCGAACGTGCCCGCGTGATTGCTGCACTCAATATTTATAACTCACTCTTCATGGTAGGCAGTGCTGTTCTTGGCATTGTGACATTAACCGTGCTAGACCTGACGATCGTCCAGTTATTTGTCGTGCTCGCACTATTAAACTTCATGATGACGGTCCACCTATTTCGACAAGCACCCATCCTCGTCGTCTGCTTCTTGGTACGAATGCTCACTGCCGTGATGTATCGCGTCTCATTAAAAAACCTTCACCATATTCCCAAAGAAGGAGGCGCTTTAGTTGTGTGTAATCACGTCAGCTATATGGATGCCGTCGTCGTCACCGCGGCCTGCCCTCGCCCGATGCGCTTTGTTATGGAAGAAGAGTACGCGAATTTCAAACCTGCGCGTGGTTTTTTCAAGGGGTTGAAAGTCATTCCAATTTCAGCGACTAAGCAAGGTTCAATCCGCAGAGCTTTTGGTGAAATAGAGCAAGCATTACAGCAAGGTGAAGTGGTTTGTATCTTCCCTGAGGGTCGTCTCACCTCCGATGGTGAGATGAACGAATTCATGCGCGGCGTTAACCTTATTCTGAAGCGTTCATCAGCCCCGGTTATTCCTATGGCACTGAAGGGCCTTTGGGGCAGTTACTTCAGTCGCCATAAAGGACGAGCTTGCAAAGGCGTACCTAGTCGCTTTAGAGCACAGCTAGAAGTGGAAGCTGGCGAGCCAGTGGAACCTAAGATGGCTAGCAGTCAGGTAATGTTTGACAAGGTTTGCAACTTGAGAGGCGAATATCGCTAAGTGATTTTTGTTCAATTTTATTGAACGTAAGTTCATTAATTTTAGATTTTTCCTGTCAAAATTTAAGGATATGATGGCGAATGCCTTTTTCGCCATCATATTAATTTACGGTTACCCATGCTGACCCTGCTTCGTACTTCGCCACTATTTTTTATTGCACTTCTTGCTTGTCTCACGCCTTGGATATCATCACCTATTGCGTTGATATTGGGTTTTTTGTTGACCACATTCAGCTTAGTCCCTCAGTCATTGCCACTGGCCAAATTCACTAAAAAACTCCTCGCCTATTCTATCGTCGGGCTAGGGTTTGGTATTCATTTAGACCAAGCGATCGCCGCCACCAGCAACGGGATTGGGATCATCATTGCCACTATATTTGGCACATTGATTATCGGTTGGTTTCTTGCAAAACGAATGGGAGTCGACAAGCAAACTGGCTATTTGATTGCCTCTGGCACCGCGATTTGCGGTGGCAGCGCCATTGCGGCGGTAGCGCCAGCTATCAATGCCGATGATGAAAAAATCGGTATCGCGTTAGCCACCGTTTTTGTTCTCAATTCTGTCGCATTGTTTGTGTTTCCCGTCATCGGCCACGCGCTGCAACTTGATCAGCATACCTTTGGTACATGGGCCGCTATTGCCATACATGATACATCGTCCGTTGTCGGTGCGGCTTCAGCCTACGGTGAGGAAGCGCTCACAACAGCCACCACACTAAAGCTGGCTCGAGCATTATGGATTGTGCCAGTTGCGTTAATCAGTGCCGCTATCTTTAGCAACAAACAAAACAAAATCACGATCCCCTATTTTATCGTTTTCTACTGTGCCGCGATTGTAGTGAGTGATTACTTACCGCAGTTTGAGTTTGTCTATCACAGTATTTTTTCCATCTCGAAGCAGCTACTCGTTGTTTGTTTGTTTTTGATTGGTTGTAGCATCTCAGTCGACAAGCTCAAGAAGGCAGGCAGTCGCCCTATGATGTTTGGCGTCACGCTGTGGTTGTTGATATCAACCATTTCTCTGGGTTGGCTGATGAGTGGAATAGTCTAACGATTTGTAATACAACCCAGCTCACAAATTAACATTTCAACGATGGTTCGCGCGGATATTCGTGGCAAATATGTCTAAGCAATCACTTTAGATCATACAATAGGATTGTATGATCTAAAGTGACAATATAATGATAATTTGACCAATACGTGAGGACGAATGTAATGAAAAAGGTATTTCTAGGCTTAGCCATCGCAAGTTTGCTGGCTGGCTGTGCATCAACAGATGACAACACCCCTGCGGCTTCTGAAACAACGATGGCAGCACCTGTCGCCACTACCGTTGTCATGACTTCCGGTGCGAACGATCTCATTTCTGATCCTCAACTTACTCAGTTCAGAAGTAACAGTGGTAAAAGCGATTTTTGGCGAAAAGACGCTGACAAAAAAAATGGGAAAGGCGACGTAGGCAGTTCAAAAGATACGGCGTTTGATGACGAAGGTTCTGCACGAATTCGATTTGTCAGTGCCTCTGACGATTTTTCTTCTCAGCCGGGCTTGAGTCAAGAGGTCAGTGGATTAAAAGCGAATACGGACTATATTTTATCATTCTATTATAATGATAAAAAAGGCGCAGATTCAGTAAGCGAATTAATCGCTGGCGCCAAAGGGACTGATGGCAAAATCCTTGGTGAAAAAACGATCCACGTTAATGACCTAGGTGATAGCCCTAAAGGCGCAGTTAAAAAATCGTTCCGTCAGGCGTCAGTTGAATTCAATACTGGTAGTCAAACTACTGCCGTAATTTATACGAAAATGGCCATTACTGACCCATCTAAGATCGATATGAACGGTGACATTGGTAAGCAAACTGAAGTTCGCGTCGATGAATACTCACTGACAGCAAAATAATCATTTCATTGAAACGACAAAGCCCTTTGATTATCTTAATTAGAGGGCTTTTTCATATCTGTCCGCGCAACGCACTCAACGACTAATAATCAGCGAACCCCATGTTTGCTTGCGAATAAACAAGGTCCAGTATCCATCGTTAATAATCGATTAACTTGAACGCTATTTGAACCACTTATCGACAGCGAACGATAGGTGTATGATGCCTATTAGAGCTCGCAGATGTGCGGTTCTATATTCGAGGAGTGAATAATGGCGCAGTCAATCGGTCCCTTCCATGCAGCTTTCCACGCAAACACATTCCGAAAGCAGCTTCACAAGTACCCTGAACTTTCTTGCCACGAAGTCCAAACGGCCGATGCTATCGCCCAGCAACTTACGCTATTCGGCTTAAATCCTGTCGTAGGTGTAGGGGGTTACGGGGTACTTTGTGTAATTACTGGAAGTGAGCCCGGAGAAAGCACGCTTTTACGAGCAGATTTTGATGCTATTCCGGTCAACGAGAAAAACCCGGTTGACCACGCATCAATCTATCCCGGCGTCATGCATGCTTGTGGGCATGATGGGCATACCACGTCATTGATCATGGTTGCTCACCAGTTAAGCCAATCGCCACCAAAACGCGGGACGGTTATCCTGGTATTTCAACCAGCGGAAGAAATAGGCACTGGCGCGGCCTCGATGTTAAACCACCCAGCGCTAAAGGGGCTGAATGTTGACAACGCCTTTGCGTATCACAATTTACCGGGTCAACCTTTGCATGAAGTCGTGGTCAAAAAAGGGACTTTTTCATGTGCCTCAATCGGACTTAGCATTGATCTGGAAGGAAAAACATCCCATGCCGCCTACCCTGAAAACGGGGTAAGTCCGCTCAATGCCATGATAGAAATCTTACAGTACCTGCAAACCCTACCAGATAGCTATCCAGAAGAATTCAGCCTTGTCACCATCGTCAACGCCGAACTTGGAGAGCGAGCGTTTGGTGTCGCTGCTGGATCGGCAAAGATAATGGCAACATTACGCAGTGACTGTAACGCCACTTTTCTCGACATGCAGAAACGAGTACAGCGTACGTTGCAGCGCATCGAGCAGAACACTACACTCGACATTAATTACTCTTGGCACGAGCCGTTTAACGCCGCGGTTAATTCAAGCCATCATGTAGATTTGATCAGGCAACATGCCACTAAGCTTAACCTAGCGGTCACGGAACTTGAGACACCAATGCGTTGGTCAGAGGATTTTGCTGAGTTTCTATTGCGTTACCAAGGTGCGCTGTTTGGCATTGGAAGTGGCGTATCTCACCCAGAATTACACAATCCTGATTATGATTTTCCGGATGAGATCTTAGAAACCGCCTGTTCAATGTACGTATCGATAATCGGGCAGATCCACGGTCAGGATTGACCTTGTTTATATCGAGAGGTGAGCGCTAGCTCCAACCCGGTTCACGCGAATATAATCCGAGGCTAACCACTCATGCTCTGTCAGAGTTGCCATGGTTAAGCCTCATACGACAGCACGACAAAAAACTAAAATGCAGGCTCAATTGTGCCTTTAAATGTCTCTTGCATGAAATCTCTAATAGCTTGTGACTGATATATCTCAACAAATTGTTTATACGCTGCATTGTCTTTGTCTTGCTCACGTGCAGCAATCACCATAACGGCTAACGGCGCTTGTTTAGATTCTAAGTAAATACCTTGTTTCTTTGGGTCTAAGCCTGCCGACATCACATAGTTCATCGTAATGGCTGACGCATCAACGTCATCTAATGTACGAGGCAGCTGTGCAGCATCAACCTCAATAAACTTAAACTTCTTTGGGTTACTCACAATATCATTCAACCCAGCCTGAAAACCAACGCCTTCTTTGAGGGTAATCAGTCCACTATCCGCAAACAATAATAGCCCGCGACCACCGTTTGTTGGATCGTTAGGGATAGCAATCCTTGCACCATCAGGTAGTGCTTCAAGTGACTTATATTTATTCGAATAGACCCCCATACGCATTAAAATAGAGTCGCCAATTGAAACTAGGTGTGCATCGTGACTGGTATTATAATTCGTTAAAAATGGTTGATGCTGGTAACTATTGATATCAATACTGCCATCTTCTAATGCCGCATTAGGTGTGATGTAATCGGAGAATTCGACCACTTTCACGTTTAAGCCTTGTTTTGCAGCTTCTCGTGCTACGGCTTCCACGACTTGAGCGTGGGGCCCGACTGTCGCTCCCACCTTAATTTCGGAATCATCTGATTGCCCACAAGCCGTTAACCCCGTAAGAATTGACACTATGAACGCCCATTGACCAATCTTCTTGAATCCTTTCATTGTACTCTCCAATAATAAATAACAGCCGTATAGCCGTCTAAATGTCTTTATACTACTATGAGATACCTTGATGCAACCAAATTTTTATTCATAGAATGAATTAGTTAGCATTTTTCATCCAACAACATCGATCATTGACTAAAAGCTAAGATCTGACATTAAACCCATAGACCGGAGCTGGAGCATACATAAGAAAGCGAGGAAACAGGAAACAGAGTCATCAGCAGTCAGCTGAATAACTCATGTGCTTAAATAAACCAGATTATTGTCAAACTCATCGGTGTTAAGACCATCGAGCGATAAATAGAACTTGGTATAGCGCCGCAGAAGGGAGGTCGAAACGACCTGTCAGCATCAATTAAATAGGTAATTACGAAGCAATAACGTGTCTGATAACACTAGTTCTGTGTCGACGACTTGGAAAAGATTCGCGAGCGCCGTTTAACACTGACACAAAGGACAACGGTGAGGATAAAAGCCGTTAACTCGGCCACCGCTCGAGGAAGCCCATCCGTTGTCAGTGCCAATGCAATTTGCAGCGCAATTGCTATCCCAAGAATTATGTTCATTCCATTTACTCACGTTATTGTCCTAGAGACATTATGGTGAGCATTGAGCGAAGAGAAAATTCCGTTTTGGACTATGAAATAACCACATAATTGGATTGCGTGCTAGAAAGCCACGATTTAACTTGTGCTCGTGATACCTTAATACCCGAAGACAACAGAGATTCTGGCATATCATAGTACGCAACAGGGTGCTTAAATTTTGCAAGTGATGTCGTAGTAAGGTCTATATCTAATTGATCGTTTTTTAATTTCACCTGATCATTCACTCGTTGCACAACCGCCACCGGGCGTGCGCCATAGTCATCACTACGCACTGGAACGACAATTGATTGCACAACCTCAGGGCGCGCGTTTAACACGGCTTCTATTTCTTCGCAGTGAATATTTTCGCCACCCGATATAAATAAATTATCTGCTCTTCCAATGACTTGGAGCTCTTGAGCTGCGCTCCACCGACCAAGATCCTTCGTATCAAACCAGCAATCGACCAAGGCTAAAGGCAGAATATTCCCTTGCTGGTAGTAACCCGATGACAGTACCGAGCCTTTAACCCATATATGCCCATCAATTAGCTTTACCTCACGGTGGGGTAACGGAATCCCGGATGATGCATCTTCATTCGCCTGCTTTGCCGTCACCGTTGATGCCGTCTCGGTCATCCCGTAGCCCATCCACATATCAATACCCAATTCACGGGCACTCTGAATCAGATCATTAGAAATATGGCTTCCGCCCAACAACACACGTTTGAGTTGATTCGGCAGTCGTTGATCGATAATCCGTTTTAATTGAGTGACCACCAATGAGGCGTGGCTTACATCTGAAATATCTTCACAAAACTGACCGCCTCCAACCTTAAGTTGAGCTCCCGTCGACAACCAACGCCACACGATGGCTAACCCAGAAACATGAAACATCGGCAGGCTCAGCAACCAGCGATCACTGGGTGAAAAAGCAAAGCGCTCGAGAAGACCCGTCGCTGAGGCAAGGTGTTGCTCGATGGTGTGCACCACCGCTTTCGGTTTGCCGGTTGAACCTGAGGTAAAGATGATTGAAGCGATTTGATGGGGAGATAGTTCGTAAATCGCATTGTTGTGAATCGCATAATCGTGAATAGTATTGCCGTGCATAACATTGCCGTGAATAGCATCGTCATTAACAGCTTGCTCGTGCTCACTATGCTCACAACCCCCCTCGATTGGTTGCGTGTTGATAAACGTTACGTCACGGTCAAAACTAGACGCAGACCATTCACGTGCCGTATCGCTGCACCACCATAGGTAAGCACGTTCGGATTTAGAATAAAGCGTCGTCAATTTGGCGTTCATGCCCGTTACTGGCTGCCTGGCCACCAACGCAGGCAAACACCCTTGGGCAAGGCAAGCAAGATAAGCAAACAACAATGCTGGTTCAGCGCGTCCGATAAGACAAACCACGGTGTTTTTTTCTACGCCAGCCTTCACAAGTGCTAACTGGTATTGGGAAACGACCCGCTGGACTTGTTGCCAACTGTACTCACCATCAGGGGTCAATAACGCGGTTTCATTCGGTGTTTGTCGCACCCAAGCGTTCAGACCCGTAGCATTGTTCATTGTCGACTCTTTCATTTTCGCTTGCCGCTCTTTCTTATCACTCGTACTGCCACTATCGACCAAATTCGCCCAAATGTAAGCACTATCGCATTAGCATTAGCATTAGCATTAGCATTAGCATTATGATCTAAACATAAACGCTATGACTGCCAATACAGTGACTGCTCACTGAGCATCGATACCGGTAGTTCACAACCAGGCCATGCTGTCTCCAATTGGGCAGCGAATAACTGCATTGTATCCAACCCTGGGGTTTCATTAGATAGCTGCCACTGAGAAAAACGAGCAAGCTGATTCAGGCCAACACTGCTTTCTAGGCTTGAACTGATGACCACTTGTATATCTTGATTGTGCGCCTCTTCAATAATCCGGATGCATTTATCCAAACTGCCAACAAGCGTCGGTTTGATCACGATTGCTTTCGCACTTTTCAACGATGGCACGGTAAAGTCCGCCTGCCGTGCGGCGTCTTGCAAGGTTTCATCCCACGCAATAGCAATACCCGTTTCAGCCGCGAATGAAACACTACTATCGGCATCGCGACACGGCTCTTCAATAAAGGCAATGCGAGCGCGCAATGCTGGGGAGATATAAGAAGCAAACTTTTTCGCTTTATCCAAGCTCCACGCTCTGTTGGCATCCAGCCTCAGCGTTAAGTCTGGAATCGACTCTAAAAACAAGCTGACAATCATGCCATCGCGAATCGCCTCGTACATCCCCACCTTAATTTTTGCTACTTTACGCCCAGACATAGTATTAAGCACAGGCAACAACTCATCAGGATCCCCCGAACACAGAGGCGCAGCTTGATGGTTTCCTTTTTCAGGTAATCGCGTTGATAACTCCATCAATGCGGCGGACATACCAAATGCAACCGAGGGAAAGCAGCCTTCGAGGTCCAAGGCTTGGTTATTGACCCATGCCTCTAAGCATGCCTGGGCTTGACCGCCCGCCTCTTCAATCGACTCATGGCTAAAGCCCGGCAGCGGCGCTATTTCACCTAATGCACGCTTGTCATGTTCCTTCAGCTCAACAATCCAACCCTCTCGAGTCGTCAGTTTGTTGTCTCGCAAGATCACCCCACTGTCCATTGGTAGGCTGTAGCGAATAAGTTTTGCTTGTTTCATGGTAGGCATCCCATGTTAGTTTGAAAGAACGCGTTGAGGTTCGAGTAACAGCGACATCGAGAGCTCGCATCACTACTCCCTCAGGCTCTATGGATATAGGGTCTGAGGGAGGTTCGTCACGTTACATGCTCTGATTAACTAAGGAAGCCTTAGCGAGGCAGTCAATCCAACGTGAAAACAGATCAAGCTCTATGATGGCTTAAGGGTTACGTGGAAACTTGTTGAAGTCAGGACGGCGTTTCTCGTTAAAGGCATTGCGTCCTTCTTGACCTTCTTCCGTCATATAGAACATCATCGTCGCGTTTCCAGCAAGCTCTTGCAGGCCAGCTTGGCCATCACAATCCGCGTTCAATGCCGCTTTCAAACAACGCAGCGCCATTGGGCTATGTTGCAACACTTCACGAGACCAGCGGATGGATTCTTTTTCAAGATCAGCGACAGGTACTACGGTGTTCACCAGCCCCATTTCTACCGCTTCTTGCGCATCATAGAAACGGCATAAGAACCAAATCTCACGCGCTTTTTTCTGGCCTACGATACGAGCCATGTAAGAAGCACCCCATCCGCCATCGAACGAGCCTACTTTAGGTCCCGTCTGGCCAAACTGGGCATTGTCTGCCGCAATGGTCAAGTCACACATCATATGAAGCACATGGCCTCCACCCACAGCCCAACCCGCAACCGCTGCAATAACAGGCTTAGGACAGGTGCGTATTTGACGTTGGAAATCGAGCACGTTTAGATGATGTGTACCGGTGTCATCTTGATAACCGCCGTAGTCGCCACGAATCGATTGGTCGCCACCAGAACAAAATGCTTTCTCTCCGAGCCCGGTCAAGATGATCACGCCGACATTTTCGTCGTAACGAGCATCCGCTAATGCACGAATCATTTCTTGCACTGTACGAGGGGTAAATGCGTTATGTACTTGCGGTCGCGCAATGGTGATTTTAGCGATACCGTCTTCCGATTTATGATACTGAATGTCTTCAAAATCACAGGTAACGTCTGCCCAGTTTACGGGTGCATAGAGTTCTTCTTCGGTTAATCCAACTGTTTTTGCCATGGTATGTTCCAATGTTAGCCACCGTTTAATACGGTGTATTTAGATACTCGAGCAGAGCCGCAGCAAACGCCTTGGGGTGCTCTTTGTGAACGTTATGCCCTGCTTGCTCAATGATACAATGCTCAATATCGCTCGACTGAGCCAGCGCGGTAAATTTTTTATCCTGCTCGCCACTGATGAACAGAGCTTGGCGGCCTGATGAGAAATGAAGCTGTTGCACGCTATCCAATAAGTAGGGCTGGCGTCCTAATGATGTCGCGTCCATCATTTCACTGAGCTTTCCACCTAGGTTAACACTTCGCTTTGCAATCAAAAGTTGTCTTTGCTCATGATTTAATGAAGAAAAGACAGGTTGCTGATACCAGTCGACTAAAACGTCTACGATATTTTCATTTTTAAATCGTGAAGCCCAGACCTGATCGGCTTGTAAGCGTATTTTTCGCTGGCTCAGATCGGCGATACCGAAGTTCCCCCCCTCAATCACCAGGCCTATTATCGGGTTATTTGTTAGCACACCGTTAGTTATCGCACTGTTAGTTATCACACTGTCGGTTACCGAACTATTGGCTATCTGATGAGCAATGAGGGCTCGATTGTCTGCCCCAGTTTTTCTGTGCTGGTATTCAGTCAAAAAATACATCAACAACCGAGCACCAAGTGAATAGCCAACCAGACAAATCGGATATGTGTCACTGAATCGTTGTGCCAGCAGTGTCTCTTGAATCGTGGTATCAATCGCAGCGCAAGCCTCGTCAAAACCAGCACACGGTACGTGAACACTCTTACCATGTCCGGGCAGATCCAGCAGTAGCCGCGGGTAGTCGGTAAACTCCGCCACCACAGACGACCAGTCGTCAGTTGAGCCAAGAAAACCATGCACGAAGACCAACAGTGGGCGTTCACCTTGTGGGTTATTTGCCGCCAAGAACTCGCCATTTAATTGAGTATTATTCTGGGGTGCATCTTTTGATGTCATCACGTTATGGTGGCGTCATTTTACTTGCAGAAGGTCGACTTACACCTTCTGGCACATTATGACTCATGGCTTGCTGAGAGAGTTCACGGATAATGTGGCCCACTTCATCACTCGGGGTGATGACTTCAATTAACAAGGTTCCTGAGCCATTAGCTAAATGAGAGGTTAACGTAGACTCAAGTTCGCTTTTCGATTTAGGGTGACTATAAGCCAGGTTAAACTGTGCTGCCGCATGTTTGAATTGATAACCATGGGGCATTTGATAACACGCACTCTTTTGCTCGGCGGGAACCGGGAGCAAATCAAAAATAGCGCCGCCATCATTGTTGGTGACAACGATAACATTGGGCTGAGTCTCATTCGTCAACAACGCTAATGAGTTTAGGTCATAAAGTAACGAGGTGTCGCCAAGATAGAGTACTAAAGAAGAGTCATCTACTCGCGTGATACCACTTGCGGTCGCTACCAAGCCATCAATACCCGACGCACCTCTATTACTAAACGTTTCGAGTCCTTGCATGGATGACACCATATCCACCAAGCGCACAATAAGGCTGTTGCCTAAGAACACCCGTGTCCCTTCGGGCAATGCCTGAACGCTTCGCGCCACGTCAAACTCAGACAGCGTGTCACATGGTGATAACCTCATACTCATCGCTTGAGCATAGGGCTTAAGGTCTCTAGCCCAGCCATAGAAATTTGAGGTCGTAAAGGTGAGAATAGCGGCGTCTAACCACGATTTAACGTCAACATTAAGGTGCATGATCGGCAGGTGATCTGGGTTTAGACGATCGCAGTACTCCGTCAATAAGATGCACTGGGTACCCGCATTGACTTGCTTCGCCAGCCATTGATTGAGGCGTTTGGAGACAAATCGAGCGCCAACTTGCAACACAACCTCGCACTCAGAAAGCCGCTGTTTCGCATCCATGTTTTGCAACCAAAGATCATAATGTTGCCAGTCGCTACTTTGACCAGATTGTGGGTCAAATAAAATCGGCCACCCTAGTTGCTTCGCGAAAGCTTTCGCTTTATTGGCTGTTCGAAGATCGACATTACCAACAATAATTACGCCTTTTTTACTCACAAGATCGAGCGAAGGCATTGTAGCCAAATGGTCGTGGATAGGCGACGACCCATAGGCCACATACGCCTTGTTACCTTGCCACCAGCTTTGGATCGAGCGACAGTAATCCTCAAAGATTGATTTGTCTTCCCCACCATAAAGCGGTTCTGGAAATGGGCAATTAATGTGAAGGCTGCCACCATGTTGGTGCTGATATTCCATCGCGTGATCAATGGTGGTCAATAACCAATTCAATGACACTTCCGTACTTGGTGAAGGCAAAGCGACGGCCTTAGACACATGATTGGAAAAAATTCCGGTTTGCACAATGGCTTGATTTGCGCCACATTCAAGGAGCTCAAGCGGCCTATCGGATGTCAGTAGGATCAACCGTTCTTTGGTTAACATCGATTCAGCCACGGCAGGCAATAGATTCGCAACGGCGGTACCAGAGGTCACAACCACCGCAACGGCATGTTGTGTCGCCTTGGCTATCCCTAACGCCAGAAACCCTAAACCACGCTCGTCAAAATGGTGATGAAGTGTAAACCCTCCATGAGCGACGGCTTCTAATGTCAACGGCGTGGAGCGAGACCCTGGAGCGATACAAAGGTGACGCACCCCTTTTCGATACAGCTCCTCCAACATCACTTGAGTCCACAACCGGTTAAGCGCTGCCTGATGATTCATCATGATGCTACGCCAAGGGGCGGATGCTCTGAAATAAGGCTCAGTAGCGTCGACATCTTTTTATCCAGCTCTTGCCACTCATGCTCAGCCACCGAGCCGGGAACAATTCCCGCGCCCGCAAAAAGTTGCATTTGGTCGTTAACCAGTAACGCACTACGAATTGCTACACAAAACTCTGCACTTTCGTGGCTAAGGTAGCCAACTGAACCCGCGTACCAGCCTCGAGCAAACGGCTCGTGCTGCTCAATATATTGCATCGCCGCTTGACGAGGTAAGCCTGCAACGGCAGCCGTGGGCTGCAACGCCTGTAATAGTTGTACGCCATTGATTCCCGAATCCAAGCGCGCATGGATATTACGTTTTAAATGCTGAACTTTTCTCAAACGAACCAGCCGAAGCTCTTCCTCTACTTCCACGGAACGAGAATGCGGGGCTAAGCTCTGCAGGATGTCATCCACCACATACTGGTTTTCATTGATATTTTTTGCATCTTGAGTCAACCAGTTAGAGAGTTTCATATCAAGTGATGCATTGCCACCACGACCTATCGTGCCCGCTAGTGCTTCCGTCTCAAGCTCTTGTCCGCGGCGTCGATATAGGCGCTCAGGCGTTGAACCGACAAAGCTATGTGACGGTGACAATGCCATTAGAAAATGGAAACTATGATGGTTTTTTAGATAACTGGCTTTAAGAAGCTGAGCGGGTGATATTGGTGTTTGAAGATCAATTGAGGTCTTTCTTGCCAGCACAACTTTCTTGAATTTGTCGTCTTCAATACCTTGTAAGACGTCATCGACCAAATCGCGCCACTGAGATTCATTCGGTGTGTGTGTCACCGCCATAACGGAAGAGGCTAGTGGTGCCAATTCTTGTGGTGTCGCAATCAATCGTTGTAGCGCGAGTATTGACGTTTCTTTTGCCATTCCGATGTTAACGGCAAGACGCCAGCCTGTATCAAAGCGAATCAACTCTATTTGCGGCAAAAAGAAAAACGCAGACATGCAGCGACGGTTTTTTTCAGTATGCCCGTCAAAAGAACGGCCGCCCCAGACTCTTTGATCTCGACCTAGGATCGCATAAGCCGGTGCAGGCTCAGAAAAGGTGTGCAACTGCCCCAGTGCCACCACTTCCTCGCGAGTATCACGAGACTGCCAATAGAACTTAGGATAATGAGGTTGGGCATCTAACCAATCGATCGTTGGTGTCTTGGGATTGCCACCCAGCGGTTGTTCGAGACGCTTGATCCCTGATGGTACATTCTTCAATTTTTCAAGAAGCTGGACAATAGCTTGTTTTAAATGAGACAAATCAACCTCAAAACGATTTATTTTATATTAATTATATAGGTTAACTATAGATACAGAAGCTACTGTATTTATACCTACAGGATAGATCAAGCATCATCACTTTAATTTGTTGGTCTTGTGCCGTAGTACGAGACAACCGGATTCATATCAACACTTTATTTGTCACTTTTCTTAGATTTTTATTCTATAAAAATCCAATCTGGTGTAATTTGGTAAAGAAATTATCGGATTTTTAGGAACATAACAATGAAAAATATCGAGATGTCGTCAAAACTCGATAATGTCTGCTACGACATTCGAGGACCAGTACTCAAACATGCTAAACGCATGGAGGAAGAGGGGCATAAAATCCTGAAGCTTAATATAGGAAACCCCGCCCCTTTTGGTTTTGACGCCCCCGATGAAATCTTAGTCGATGTAATAAGAAACTTACCAACATCGCAAGGTTATTGTGATTCCAAAGGTATATACTCCGCTCGCAAGGCTGTGGTTCAACATTACCAAAAAAGAGGCATCCATAGCCTAGACGTCGAAGACGTGTATATCGGTAATGGTGTCTCTGAGCTTATTGTAATGGCGATGCAAGCTCTGTTAAACAACGGAGATGAAATGTTAGTTCCCGCTCCTGACTATCCACTATGGACAGCAGCGGTCTCTCTCTCTGGCGGCAACCCCGTTCACTACCTATGTGATGAGGAGTCGGACTGGTACCCTGACCTTGATGACATTAAGAGAAAAATCACCCCGAAGACTCGCGGCATTGTTCTAATCAACCCGAACAACCCAACCGGCGCGGTTTACAGTCGTGATTTTTTACTCGAGGTCATTGAGATTGCACGTCAACACAAGCTGATTATTTTTGCTGACGAAATCTACGATAAAGTGCTCTATGACGGCGCCACTCACATCCCTGTCGCAACACTCGCTGAGGATGTACTGGTCCTCACCTTCAATGGTTTATCCAAGTCCTATCGCGTATGTGGTTTTCGTGGCGGCTGGATGTTCTTAACAGGGCCAAAGGAGCATGCCGTCGGCTATATCGCCGGCTTAGAAATGTTGGCGTCGATGCGATTATGTGCCAACGTGCCCATGCAACACGCCATACAAACGGCCTTGGGTGGATATCAGAGTATCAATGAGCTCATATTACCTGGGGGACGCTTACTAGAGCAACGTGACAAAGCTTACGAACTTATCACACAGATACCTGGTATTTCTTGTGTGAAGCCTAAAGGGGCGATGTACCTGTTTCCTAAGATTGATACCAAGATGTACAACATCAAAGATGATCAACGTATGGTGCTCGATTTCCTCAAGCAAGAAAAAGTACTGCTTGTACAAGGGACGGGATTCAACTGGCCGAAGCCTGATCACTTCAGAATAGTGACGCTACCTCATGTCGAAGACCTTGAGCTCGCAATCGGTCGATTTGAGAAGTTCCTGACAACTTATAGCCAGTAACTCTTTCATATTATTATTAATAAGCCTATTCTTATTGAATGCCGCGCCGTGAGGTGCGGCATTTTTTTAAGGAGTACATTGCATGGATGACCGCAGTCACAAAGAAAGTCACTTTTTCGCCCACCTTGCTAGAATGAAGCTAATCCAACGCTGGCCACTCATGCGCTCAGTGTCGAGTGAAAACATCTCAGAGCATAGCCTTCAGGTCGCTTTTGTCGCTCATGCCTTAGCCATTATCAAAAACAAAAAATTTGGCGGAGAAACGAATCCTGAACGGATTGCTATCTTAGCGATGTACCATGATACAAGTGAAGTGTTAACGGGCGACCTTCCGACGCCGGTTAAATACTACAACCCTGATATCGCCAAAGAATACAAAAAAATTGAAGCCGCCGCTGAGCAGAAGCTCCTATCAATGCTACCAGAAGAATTCCAAGAAGATTTTAAACCTTTTGTTATATCGAATTGTGCTTACGAAGAAGACACCAAAATTGTTAAGCAAGCGGATTCACTTTGTGCTTATTTAAAGTGCCTCGAAGAACTCAGTGCGGGCAACCACGAGTTTGCTCTGGCCAAGAAACGACTCGATCAAACGTTAGAGTCGATCAAAACTGACGAAATGACGTATTTTTTAAATACCTTTGCACCAAGTTTTGAATTGTCACTCGATGAGATTAGCTAACCGATTTGAACGACAGCGTTTTATATGAATGACACATCCATCAGTTTAGAGAGTGTGGTAATACAATGGATCTAGAGCAACCCGTTGTTTGGCAATCAAGACATAGCGATGAACATAAACTTCGACGCAATGATCACCGAGATCCCTACCAGCGGGATCGCGCGCGGGTACTTCATTCCGCTGCGTTTAGACGCCTGCAAGCAAAAACCCAAGTCCATGGCACCGGGGGGAATGACTTCCACAGAACTCGACTTACGCATTCGCTCGAAGCCGCTCAAATTGGTTCAGGCATTGTGTCACACCTACGCCAAAAGCAGCCTGAGTATACAAGGCTGTTACCAAGTGATGCGTTGATTGAAACCTTGTGCCTCGCGCATGATATTGGCCATCCACCATACGGCCACGGCGGCGAAGTCGCCCTCAATTATATGATGCGGGACTATGGTGGTTTCGAGGGCAATGCGCAAACATTTCGTATTGTGACTCAACTTGAACCTTACACTGAACACCATGGGATGAATCTCACTCGGCGAACATTACTCGGTTTGCTCAAATACCCCGCATGTCTCAGCCAAACCTGCGCACGCACCCTGCCAGAACCGGTTCAACACCAACGTCAATTAAAAGCAAAAAACTGGTCCCCAGCCAAAGGTATCTACGATCAAGACAAGACACAATTCGATTGGGTTACGCAACCATTAAGTCAGGCCGATCGACAAAATCTTCAACAGATGCGCCTGGCAAAAACGGAGGCCTATCAACACAACAAAACCAAATTTAAGTCGTTAGATTGCTCGATTATGGAACTCGCCGATGACATTGCTTATGGCGTGCATGATTTAGAAGACGCGATCGTGTTGGAACTAATCACAAAAGAAATCTGGCGAAACGGCATGGAAAGTAAGCTGCAGTCACAGAGCAACGTGTGGTTCAACAAACATTTCAACGACATTACTGACTTACTATTTTCAGGCAAGCACTACCAAAGAAAAGATGCCATTGGCGGTATCGTTAATGCCTTACTGACCAGCATTTCCGTATCGGCGCACCACCACTGCACATTCGATAGTCCTTTACTCAATTTTAATGCCCACCTAGAGCCAGAAATGGCGCATGTGCTCGATATCCTAAAACAGTTTGTGAGCGAATACGTGATACAGGTGCCTCGAGTGCAGATTTTTGAATATAAGGGTCAGCAGATTATTATGGATCTCTTCGAGGCATTCAGTGCCGATCCAGAACGGCTATTACCTGAATCAACTAAAGCGGTCTGGTTGCAAGCCAGCGGCTATCAGGATCAAGGAATGCGAGTGATCGCCGATTATATTTCAGCAATGACGGACGGGTACGCGCAAAGAATGCACCAGCAGTTATTTGCCGCGCATTCACACTTGTAATACACAGCCTGTCATTAAGGCCCCCCTAATCGCCTTTGCGATGCCGACGTAAGACAAGCGAAAAACTGAACGACAGAGTTACTGGTAGTTCTGCTCAAATACACCAGGTGGCATTTGCGAAATATGAAACTCAATCATTTGTTCAAATGCATAAATAAGAGAACTAAAATCCTGCTCTGGTTCTAGGATCGATAAGACATGGTAACCAGCCTCCACCGTCGACAATGCGTTACTGGTTGGCGCCTTTCTAATTCGGTAATCCCCCTCTAAGTCGAGTGGTAACTGCACCAGCGGTAAGGCGTGAAGATTGGTGGACAATGTCCACATTTTAAAGGCTTTCTTCCAGGTCCCATCTAGCAAGATAATACGAAGTGGCCTAGGATCACTGTTCTTCACAAGCTCAGAGATCGGGGTAGATTGCTCACTAAGAAATAAGACACAGGTTCGCACACTCGTATCGCTGAGTAACGAGTTGAGCTCATTATGATCGGTAAAGTTTTCACCGATAAACAAACGAGTGTTCGGTAATGATAACTGAAGGATTTTTGCAGTACCAAGTGGCCGTTTTTCTTCACTAGAATGCTGTAAGATAATCAACTCAGAGTCACAATGAACCGATGTAATCCATTGACAAATACAGGCTCGTTTTGCTTTTAAACATTGAGGACAATATCGCAACATGACTTTTTCTTTCGTCATAAGACTGGCTCTCATCTCACTATTTTGTTTAGTGCTACAAATCCCCGAGATCCAACATTGGGTGATATGGGACCGAGGGTTAATTTCTAACGGTGAATGGTGGCGGATAGTAACAGGAAATTTCTCACACACCAACCTTGCACATCTAGCCATGAACTTGGCTGGGCTTGTTGTGATTTGTTACCTCTTCACACCAACAAAAAAAGCACTCTATGTCCTTCTGGCGCTGTTATCGCTCACGACTGGACTTGGACTTCTATTAACCCCGCTCAACGCTTACTTAGGACTTTCTGGGGTGTTACATGGCTTATTTGCTTATTGGGCGCTAAGCGAATGTCTCGGAGGAAGAAAAAGCAGTATATGGTTGATAGTCGGTGTTGTCGCTAAGGTCACATGGGAGACATTATTCGGTGCGTCTCAATCAACGATAGACCTGATTGCCGCCAATGTTGCGACCGAAGCCCATGCAATAGGTACCGTCGCAGGGCTTCTTTTTTCGTTAGGCTATTGGTTATACAACCGAGTACCTTTACAACAAAATTCGTGAACGATTTTTCTCAACGGTCGCTGGACCGACCCCTTTTACATGAGTGAGATCATCGATCGTTTTGAACTCTCCATGTTTGTCGCGGTACTCCACGATGCTTTTTGCTTTTTCAATGCCAATCCCACTTAGCAAGGCCGCAATTTCATCAGGATCAGCTTGATTGACATTGACCGTAATATCGATACCTTCCAACTTATCAGCGTTTGCTGCAAAACTGGTTGATAATGGGCTCAATGTGAATAAAACCACAAGCCATGCTGACAGTAGTACTTTCATCGTAACTTCCTTTCTGATTAATGAGGTTTCAAAGTACACGCCAACATAGGAATAACCAGTAAGCAAAGCTCAAAATAAAACGGGTCGCTTTCGCGACCCGTTTTTAGTTTATTATCAATTGCACAATTACTGTGAACTCACCACGTTTATAATGGCAAGGTCGATGTCATTATTCTGCAACGATAAGGTACTCAATTTCTGTATTCTTACGAAGGATCGTTAATACAGAAGCAAGGTCTTGTTGTGTTGCCGCTCGCTCCATTTGAGCACCAATTTGCTCGTTGTACATTGGATCGGCGTTTGCTGCTACCTTACTTAGTTCGATAACAACCACATTACCTTCAGCATCTTTTGCTTGAGCAAAAGTCACTTCGCCTTCCGCTGGTTTTGCCATCGCAAATACCGTACCCGCCAAAGCAGAACTACGGTCGATAGCTTCTAGCTCACCAAAGGTCAATGCATTTGCTGTCAATGCGTCTGTTTTGCCTTCTTTCAGCTCGTTAACCAACTGAACACCGAGCGCCATCGCAGCTTGCTCACCTTTAACATTTGCTAACTGTGATTTAACTTGCTCACGGACTTCTTCCAGTGGAAGAACCGTTTCGTTGCGTACTTCTTCAACTCGAACCACGACAATATGCTCAGGTTCAACTTCCATTGCTTCTGAGTTCAGGCCGTCTTCTTTTACTTCAGGAGACTGAAGCGCTTGCATAACGGCTTGATTTTGAAGAATAGCAGGCACGTCAGCAAGAGAAACGAAATCTGTTGTCACGACTTTTTGGTTAATTGCTGATGCAGCGTCATCTAATGAATCTGGGTATTCAAAGGCAATTTTTTCCAGTTCATTTTGCAGATTATAAAAATCATCAACCGCAAGCTGATCCGCTAGCTCAGAAACAATTTCATCTTTCACGTCTGCAAGTGGTTTAGACTCTGATGCCTTGATTTCATCAAGTTGAATAATGTGGTAACCAAAGTCTGATTTGACTAATTGCGTTCTATCACCAACATTTTGAAGGGCAAATGCCGCTTCTTCGAAAGCAGGATCCATCACATCACGTTCAATCCAACCCAGAGAGCCACCTTCTTCAGCGCTGCCGAAATCGTCTGACTTTTCTTGAGCCAAAGTCGCAAAGTCAGCCCCTGCATTTAGTTCGTCTAGAATCGCTTGTGCTTTCGCTTCGTCATCACCTTGGATAAGGATGTGACTCACTTTACGTTGCTCAGCCGTCGAGTATTTATCTAGATGCTCATTATAATACTGAGTCACTTGCTCATCTGAAATATCAACGTTGCCTTTCAATGCTTGAGCAGACAGCTCAACATAAGAGATTTTCAACTGCTCAGGGCGAGTAAACTGCGCTGGATTAGCATCGTAATATTGTTGAATTTCTTCTTCAGTCAATGATGCTTGTTTAGAGAAATCGGCAAGAGACAGTGTCAGTGTTTTGATATCTCGTGTTTGAGTCAGAAGCTGGCTTTGCAGCTCAATCTCACTTGGAAGGGTAAACTCACTGCCTTGCAATGCAGAAAGCAGCTGATTACGTACGATGTCTGTGCGCAGATACTCAGCAAAGCTGTCAGCACTGAATCCAGCGCGTCTTAGGGTTGCTTGATAGATATCTTGGTCAAACTTACCATCGCTTTGAAATTGTGGCATTTCAAGAATCATCTGGCGAATTTGAGCATCACCAATACGAAGTCCTAGTGACTCTGCATGTTGCTCAAGTAACACGTCGTTAATCATGCGATCAAGCACAGACTTACGGAACGATTCCACATAATTCGGATCAGCCAGTAACGTCGAAAAATAATCCCCCATTTGTGATTGCATTCGATTCCGCTCATTTTGATAAGCTTGCTCAAATTCACCACGACTGATCTCAACATTTCCAACTTTTGCTGCTGTGTTACCACTGCCACCTGTGATGTAGCTGCCTACGCCCGCAAACACAAAAGATAGGATAATGAGTCCAAGGATAATCTTAACTGCGATACTATTCACGCCTTCGCGCATTCGCTCCATCATAATTTTATTACTCTCCAGATAGGAAGGTTTATCTTCTACTGAATAGGATAATATCAGAAAAAGAAATGCGCATCAGTAAGATGCGCATATTTAAAAAAGGGTGGCTTTTCGAGCCGCTCAAACCCTATTTAAGGTCTGATTTTTGTTCAGTTAATAAGCAATTTGCTTCCAACTGTAACAATTGATTAGTTACAAGCGTCTTTCAGCGCTTTACCTGCTTTAAATGCGGGTACTTTTGCTTCTGCGATTTGGATTTCATCACCCGTTTTTGGGTTACGACCGGTGCGAGCGGCACGAGTACGTACGCTGAATGTACCAAAGCCAACTAGTGCAACTTGATCGCCATCTTCTAGAGTAGTACTTACTGCTTCGATGAATGCGTCTAATGCACGTCCAGCTGAAGCTTTAGATAGGTCTGCGTTTTCTGCAATTTTTTCTACTAATTGAGTTTTGTTCACTGTGTTTCCCCTTAAGTGTTACCGAGTTATTATTTTGGAAAAGGTAACGTTAGTTCCGTTCTAGTAATAAAAGACTCTAAGCCTTGTCTATCAAGGGTTCAGAGTTACATAGCTAAAGTTAGTGCTACAAAAAAACGCTGACAAGCTTTTTTTACTTATCAGCGTATTTCTTTTATCTAAATTTGGAGCGCATCACTATTTTACAGGCTCAAACGCAGCCCCGAGGGGTGCTCGCTCTAGTGCAATTTCTAGAACATCATCAATCCATTGCACTGGGATCACTTTCAAATCAGCAATAACGTTGTCTGGAATCTCTTCCAAATCACGTTCATTGTCCTTAGGAATTAGCACGGTTTTGATTCCGCCACGGTGTGCCGCTAGGAGTTTTTCCTTTAGACCACCGATAGGAAGTACTTCACCACGAAGCGTGATCTCACCGGTCATTGCTACCTCAGCTTTGACTGGATTGCCCGTTAAGCTAGACACCAATGCTGTACACATAGCAATACCTGCACTCGGTCCATCTTTTGGTGTTGCCCCTTCTGGAACATGGACGTGAATATCACGTTTTTCATAAAAATCGGTGTTGATACCCAATTTGTCGGCTCGCGATCGCACGACGGTCATGGCGGCTTGAATAGACTCTTGCATCACATCACCAAGCGAACCTGTTTGCGTCAGCTTACCTTTGCCAACCATTGATTCAGTTTCAATAGTGAGCAGATCACCACCAACTTCGGTCCACGCCAGTCCAGTAACTTGACCTACTCGGTTACTGTCATCGGCTTTACCAAAGTCGCAACGCTGCACACCAAGGAACTCTTTCAAGTTTTCTTGGTTAACAATCACTTGCTTCAGTTCAGGCTTAAGAAGAATGTTCTTCACCGCTTTACGACAAATCTTAGAGATCTCGCGCTCAAGGCTACGCACACCCGCTTCACGCGTGTAATAACGAATAATGCCAAGGATTGCTGAATCTTCAATCTCAATCTCATGGGGCTTCAAGCCATTACGTTGCACCTGCTTGTCCACTAGGTGACGTCGCGCAATGTTTAGCTTTTCATCTTCCGTGTAACCAGATAAACGAATCACTTCCATACGATCAAGCAAAGGACCTGGAATATTCATCGAGTTCGACGTCGCCACAAACATCACGTCAGAGAGATCGTAATCAACTTCGAGGTAATGGTCGTTAAATGCCACATTCTGTTCAGGGTCAAGTACTTCTAACAATGCTGATGATGGATCACCTCGCATGTCTGAGGCCATCTTGTCGATTTCATCCAGCAAGAACAATGGGTTTTTCACGCCCACTTTCGACATTTTTTGGATCAGCTTACCCGGCATAGAGCCGATGTAGGTACGTCTATGGCCGCGAATCTCAGCTTCATCTCGAACGCCACCCAATGCCATACGAGTATACTTACGCCCCGTAGCGGCCGCGATAGAGCGTCCTAATGAGGTTTTACCGACACCCGGAGGACCGACTAGACACAGAATAGGGCCCTTGAGTTTATTAATACGGTTTTGAACCGCCAAATACTCAAGAATGCGTTCTTTCACTCGCTCAAGGCCATAGTGGTCTTCGTTCAGCACTTCTTCGGCTTTTGCTAGGTTCTTTTTCACTTTAGAACGCTTTGCCCAAGGTACACCGACCATCCAGTCAATATAACTGCGAACCACGGTCGCTTCCGCCGACATTGGTGACATCATTTTGAGCTTTTGAAGCTCTTGTTCTGTCTTTTCTTTTGCTTCTTGAGGCATTTTCGATTCTTCAATCTTTGCCTTAAGACTTTCAAATTCGTCAGGTGCGTCGTCTAAGTCGCCCAGTTCTTTCTGAATCGCTTTCATTTGCTCATTCAGATAGTACTCGCGCTGAGATTTTTCCATCTGCTTTTTAACGCGACCACGAATACGCTTCTCAACTTGCAGGAGGTCTATCTCAGACTCCATCTGCCCCATCAAGAACTCTAAGCGCTCAGACACATCAAGTAACTCGAGCACTTGTTGTTTATCAACAAGTTTCAATGGCATATGCGCAGCGATGGTATCCGCTAAGCGTGCTGCTTCATCAATGCCGCTCAGTGACGTCAACACTTCTGGTGGGATTTTTTTATTGAGCTTAATAAACCCTTCGAACTGATCAATAGCACTGCGAACAATCACTTCTTCTTCGCGTTCTTCAAGTTCTGGGGTAATAAGGAACTCAGCGTCCGCCATGAAGAACTCTTCATCACGGTAAGAATTTATTTTTGCTCTCTGCTGCCCTTCAACAAGAACTTTTACCGTTCCATCAGGGAGTTTTAGCAATTGAAGAATTGTGGCAACGGTGCCAGTCGTGAAAAGGTCTTCAATCGTTGGTTCTTCAGTATCTGCTTCTTTTTGAGCGACGAGTAGTATCTGCTTGTCATTGTCCATTGCCGCTTCTAAGCAACTAATTGACTTTTCGCGACCAACAAACAAAGGGATTACCATATGTGGGTAGACCACAACATCGCGCAGAGGCAATACCGGGATTTCAATACGCTCGGAACGTTCCAAGTTCATATTATTCTCTCTTCCGCTTAGTATTATTTTCTGTATATGGGGGCGTATTCGTTGGATTCAATAAAAGAATAAAAAAAAGGAGGTATCCAATACCTCCTTTTCTATTACTATCGCAATTTAGTCTGCACTTGCAACCTGATTATCATTGCTGCTGTAGATAAGTAGCGGTTCTGACTCACCATTTATCACACTTTCATCAATAACAACCTTGCTCACGTCTGTGGCAGATGGCAGTTCATACATTGTTTCTAGAAGGACACCTTCTAGAATCGAACGTAGACCACGAGCACCCGTTTTACGATCCATTGCTTTTTTAGCAATCGCTCGAAGTGCATCTTCACGGAACTCAAGTTCAGCACCTTCAAGGTCAAATAACGCACCGTACTGTTTAGTCAGGGCGTTCTTTGGCTCATTCAGAATTTGAATCAGCGCTTGTTCATCAAGCTCAGTCAAGGTCGCAGTAACCGGTAGACGACCGATGAATTCTGGGATCAGACCATATTTCACCAAATCTTCAGGTTCAACCTGCTTAAACAGCTCACCAGCCGTCTTGGTTTCATCTATAGAGCGAACTTCAGCTCCAAAACCAATACCTGCACCCGTTGCTACGCGTTGGTCGATGACCTTATCTAGGCCTGAAAACGCACCGCCACAAATAAATAGGATCTTCGATGTATCTACCTGTAAAAACTCTTGTTGAGGATGTTTGCGTCCGCCCTGAGGAGGAACAGAAGCAACGGTACCTTCAACAAGTTTCAATAGTGCTTGTTGAACGCCCTCACCAGACACGTCACGTGTAATTGATGGGTTTTCTGCCTTACGAGAGATCTTGTCAATCTCATCGATATACACAATACCACGCTCAGCTTTCGCAACGTCGTAATCACATTTTTGAAGAAGTTTTTGAATGATATTCTCAACATCTTCACCCACATAACCGGCTTCGGTTAGTGTGGTGGCATCAGCCATTGTAAATGGAACATCTAGGAAACGAGCAAGCGTCTCTGCAAGCAATGTTTTACCACTACCTGTAGGACCGATAAGAAGAATATTACTCTTACCAAGTTCTACTCCTTCCGCCGTGATATCACCATTGCGCAAGCGCTTGTAATGGTTATAAACGGCAACGGAGAGGACTTTCTTCGCATGGTCTTGTCCGATTACATAGTCATCAAGATGAGACCGAATATCTTTTGGCGTGGGTAACGCTTCAGATTCTTTTTTCGGTAACACATCTTTGATTTCTTCACGAATAATATCGTTACACAAATCAACGCATTCATCGCAGACGTAAACAGAAGGACCCGCGATTAGCTTGCGAACTTCGTGCTGACTTTTGCCACAGAAAGAGCAATACAGCAGTTTACCACTACCACTCTCTTTGCTTTTATCTGTCATTCGCTAACCTCTTAGCCTGTACTTTCTATGGTTTGAGTGTATATCAATTTAGACCAAAATGCGTCCGAGAATTAATTATTCTCGCTGAACAAATTGGTCTATCTACAATCAAACAGTTATGGATTAACCTCGCTGGGTCAATACCTCATCAATAATGCCATATTCTGCGGCTTGAGCTGCCGACATGAAATTATCGCGGTCCGTATCTTTTTCAAGTACTTCCAACGGCTGACCAGTGTGTTCTGCAAGTAACTTGTTCAGTTTATCTTTAATGGTCAGAATTTCTTGAGCATGGATTTGAATATCCGACGCTTGCCCTTGGAATCCACCAAGCGGCTGATGAATCATAACGCGAGAATTTGGCAAAGCAAAACGCTTGCCAGGTGCACCACCCGCCAATAGGAACGCACCCATTGAACAAGCTTGACCTGTACATAACGTACTGACATTTGGTTTGATGAACTGCATGGTGTCATAAATAGACATACCCGCAGTCACACTGCCACCAGGTGAGTTAATGTATAGGAAGATGTCTTTGTCAGGATTTTCTGATTCTAAGAAAAGCAGTTGGGCAACCACAAGGTTCGCCATGTTGTCTTCCACTTGACCCGTCAAGAAAATGATTCGTTCTTTTAGTAGTCGAGAAAAAATATCATAAGAGCGTTCACCACGGGAAGTTTGTTCAACCACCATTGGTACTAGCGCGTTCATAATTGGCGACATTGCATTTTTTTCTTGGTAGCTCATATTCTTATGTCCCTAAAATAAATGGCCCGGATGATAAACATCATACGGACCATTGTTAACAGAGAAGTCGACTCTAAGTCAACCTTCTATACAAGATATTGCTTATTGAGCTGGTTGCTGATTCATTAGCTCGTTAAAGCTAACTTCTTTATCAGAAACCTGTGCTTTAGCAAGAATTGCATCGATAGCTTGCTCTTCTAGTGCAACGTTGCGCATGTTGTTCATCATTTGCTCGTTTTGCGCGTAGTATTCCATAACTTCTGTTGGGTCTTCGTACGCTGTCGCCATTTCAGAGATAAGTGCTTGCACTTTCTCTTCGCTAGCTTCTAGTTTCTCAGCTTTAATCACTTCACCTAGAAGAAGGCCAACAACAACACGACGCTTCGCTTGCTCTTCGAACAATTCACGTGGAAGTTGTTCTGCAGCTTCAGGGTTACCACCGAAACGTTGTGCAGCTTGTTGGCGTAGGCCAACAATTTCTTGGTCGATTAGAGCTGAAGGAACGTCCATGTCGTTCTCTTTAACTAGACCGTCAAGCGCTTGCTCTTTGATGCGGTTTTTGATCGCTTGCTTAAGCTCACGTTCCATATTCTTACGAACTTCGGCTTTAAGCGCTTCAACGCCGCCTTCGTTCACACCGAACTTAGAAACGAACTCATCGCTTAGCTCAGGAAGCTCACGAGCTTCAACTTTGCTTACTTTGATCGCAAATTTCGCTGCTTTACCTTTTAGGTTCTCAGCGTGGTAATCTTCTGGGAAGTTTACGTCGATTTCAAATTCCATGCCGGCAGTTTTGCCTTTAACACCGTCTTCAAAACCAGGAATCATGCGGCCAGCACCCATCTCTAGTGGGAAGTTCTCAGCTTTACCGCCTTCGAATTCTTCACCGTCGATAGAACCAACGAAATCGATAGTAACACGCTTACCATCTTCTGCTGCTTCTTCAACATCTGTCCACGTAGCTTGTTGCTTACGTAGTGTGTCGATCATTTCTTCAACGTCAGAATCGTTAACTTCTGTTGTTGGTTTTTCAACAACGATGTTTTCTAGGCCAGCAAGCTCAACTTCTGGGTAAACTTCAAACGTTGCAGCGAAAACAAGATCTTTGCCAGCTTCGTTTTCAACAGGTGTAAATGTTGGCGCACCTGCTGGGTTGATTTTTTCTTTAACGATAGCTTCGATGAAGTGACGTTGCATAACCTCACCCATCACGTCTTGACGTACTGCTTGGCCGTACATTTGCGCAACCATTTTCATTGGCACTTTGCCTTTACGGAAGCCATCAAAACGACGGTTTTTCGCGATGTTGCGTAGTTCAGCTGTCACTGCATCTTCGATGTTTGCAGCAGGAACGGTAATGTTTAGACGGCGCTCTAGGCCCTCTAGAGTTTCAACAGTAACTTGCATTCTATAAACCTCAGTTTGGCTCAGTTTTAGCCGAGCGTATGAGCATCCATATCAACATAAAAAGGTATCACTACTTTCATAGGCGATATTTCTGCTTCATCCTTGTTAGTGCAAAAATGCACCTTCTAAATAGGTATCGATAATCATCAAGATATTTCATGATTATCGGACTAATGAGTGACGTCTTCTTGTAACGAAGTAGAACTTCGAAGGCATCTCCGATTAGTCTCAGGACAAAATTTCAGACGCGACATTCTAGCGATCTCAGTCTGTGGTGTCGAGTCGAACTCCGTTCAATCGCAGGTTTTGTCACTAATTACTCAATGAAACGAACAAACCGAGGAATTTAAACTCGGTTCCAACCTGAAATGGGGACATTATTGATATTTTCAAGAAAATAAACGGTTTTTTTTGTCAAACCTTTAAAAACGCGAACTAAGTCCTCTTTCTTACCTTGTTACATCTCACTTCATATAACTTTTTTGCCACATATTCACCAAATTCGTTAACCTATGGAGGCGAAAATTACGGAGGTCAAATGCGTTTAAAACCGATACTACTTAGCTTTATCGCTCTATTTGCCCTCATATCCGTCATCGGAGGGCAATGGTACTGGCAGCACAACTTCACATCATTACAAGGTCAACATGAAAGCTGGTTGAACCGATTTGTTGAAAACATAGATAGTAAACTCGACAAATACCGGCATATTCCGCAGCTTCTTTCCCAAGATCGTGAGTTGGTCGATGCACTCTTGTCGCCAGATAACAGCGCTCAACTAGAAGTAACGAACCGCTACCTATCGCAGGCCAATCGCATTGTGCAGGCTTCGGACACTTACTTAATTAATAAATTTGGCAACACGATTGCTTCTAGCAACTGGCATTTACCTCATTCTTTTGTTGGTAAAAACTTCGCATTTAGACCGTATTTTCAACAAGCGATTCAAGGAAGACAAAGCAGTTACTTTGCTCTGGGATCAACCTCTGGACGCCGAGGGTATTACTATTCTTATCCTGTCACATACGCCGCCGAGCATATCGGCGTTGTCGTGGTCAAAATGGATCTCTCAACGATTGAACGCAACTGGCAAAGTGACACCAGTATCTATGTGGCCACCGATAATCACCATGTGGTTTTCATGTCTAGTGACGCCGACTGGTTGTTTCATAGCTTATCCTCCATAGACGATGATGTATTAGAAGACATCAAACAATCCCGCCAATATCTCACTACCTCCATCCAGGATTTAGGCTTTAAAGGTAAATTGTCGGGAGATTCCAGTGTCATTACCAAACCCAACCGTAATGTCTTTACCCAAGACTTCCTGATGACCCAGCGAGATTCCGGCGTTCCCAACTTAACACTGCGCGTACTCACGCCCCTGTCGACACTCTATATTGATATTGTTGGCTTCATATTTATCCTATTTCTACTGTTTGTGACCGCGTATCTCATTGTCGTTTTGATCGCAATGCGCCAATCAAAACATCGCCAGATTGAACGCCTGCAAGCCGAAGCAAAACAAAAGCTTGAATTTCTCGTGATGGAGCGTACGTCTGAGCTTCATGTAGAAATTGATGAGCGAGTAAAAACAGAAAAAGCGCTCAGAAAAACCCAAGATGAACTCGTGCAAGCAGCCAAACTCGCGGTATTAGGGCAAATGTCAGCAAGCATTAGCCATGAGTTAAATAACCCACTAGCGGCTATTCGCAGCTTCGCTGAAAATGGACAACGCTTCATCGATAAAGACAACATCGATCGAGCAAAAGACAACTTAGCCCGGATTGTCGTGCTCACAGAACGAATGGCTAAGATTAGCCAGCAATTGAAATCATTTGCGCGGCGCAGTGACGCCAATGAATTGAGTGAAGTCCGCCTCGCCCCTGTCATTTTTTCAACCATAGAATTAGTCCAGCCACAACTCAAAACCAGCCAGGTTACTTTGGATTATCTCGCGTCGGATGAGGTGATTGTTATTTGGGTGAACCCTATTCAAGTCGAACAAGTACTCATTAACCTTATCAGTAACGCGGTACAAGCGATGGAGCACCACCAATCTAAACGACTCCAGATATCGGCAGAAACCCATCCCAATAATGTATCAATTCATATCGATGATTCCGGCCCAGGACTTGATGAGCAAGCTATCAATGACTTATTTGAACCCTTCTATACGACGAAAGACAACGGTCTAGGGCTCGGGCTATCGATTTCTCAGCAGATTATTCATAATCTCAAAGGTAAAATATCAGTGGCAAGTTCACCATTAGGAGGGGCTCGCTTTACGGTCGCCCTTCCGAGAGTTCGCGACGAAAGCTCACTCAGTCACAACAATGGCTGTGATGGTGGCAGTCGTACCAGTAACGACGATGCTGATAGTCGTAAAACAGCCAAACCTAACGAGCTATAAAGGTTACGGCTTCTGCATATAGCGGTTTAAGCATGTCATCGCGTAGGTAAATAACCGCTTAGTTTGTCGCCAATTAAACCACATACCAACTAAAGCGCTTACTGACTAAGTTTGCAGCGAATAAGGATTAACCTATGAGCCATGTGTTCCTCATTGATGATGAATCGGATATACGGATTGCGTTACAGCAAAGTTTTGACCTCGCGGATATCAACGCGCAGTGCTTTTCATCAGTGGAGGATGCATTACTCGCACTGCAGCACCAAGAAACGCCCCCTATGGTTATTATTTCTGATATCCGCCTACCTGGGTTATCAGGGATGGAACTCTTGAGAACCATTACTCATCGGCATCACGATATTCCTGTTATTTTAATAACGGGGCATGGTGATATTTCAATGGCGGTTCAAGCCATTCATGAAGGCGCTTATGACTTCATTGAAAAACCCTTCTCTGCCGACCGCCTCATTGAGACGACGTTGCGGGCAATAGAGAAGCGCCAACTGACCCTAGAGAATGAACGCCTCAAACAATCACTGAAAGTAAGCCAAACCCTCGGTCCTCGAATTATCGGTGACACTCCCATCATTCAAGATCTTAGACAGACTATCACTGCGGTCGCCGATACCAACGCTGATATTCTATTGTTTGGCGAAACGGGCACAGGCAAAGAACTGGTGGCGCGGTCATTACATGAACAAAGCACAAGACGAGAAGCCAACTTTGTTGCTGTCAATTGTGGGGCCGTGCCAGAAAACCTGATCGAAAGCGAATTATATGGTCATGAAAAAGGGGCCTTTACCGGTGCAGACAGTGTGCGAGTGGGCAAGTTTGAACATGCCCAAGGTGGAACTCTGTTCCTTGATGAGATTGAATCTATGCCGATGCAAGCCCAGATTCGCTTACTCAGAGTGCTACAAGAAAGGGTCATTGAGCGCATCGGCTCCAACCACTTAATGCCACTTGATATTCGCATTATTGCGGCCACAAAAGTTGATTTAAAAAAGGCAGCATCGAACGGGGTGTTTCGCGAAGACCTCTATTATCGCCTCAACGTAGTGACGCTGCACCTCCCCTCTCTTCGTCAGCGGAAAGAAGATATCCCCGCGCTTTTCCATCACTTTTTGTTAGTTGCAGCCGCTCGGTACGGAAAAACAGCCTGCACACTTCCCGCTAAAGACCTGCAAACGTTAATGAGCCAAAATTGGCCCGGCAATGTCAGAGAGTTGAGAAATTGCGCTGAACGGTTCGTTTTACTGGGTAAACTCAGTAACGTCGGACAACCTGATAACACCAATACAGATACACCATTAACGATACAAGTAGCGGAATTCGAGAAAGCCTTGATAGAGCAAACATTGATTAGCTGTGATGGAAAAATTAACGAAACCATGGCCACACTGCAAACCGCGCGCAAAACGCTTTACGACAAGATGCAAAAGTACGGCCTGGATAAGAACAATTACAAGAAAGAGTAGACAAGGTCTACGAGGATAGATGGCGAGCTTAGCGCTCAAGGGGCATGGCGTAATGCGCAAGACGAAATAAACTCGAAAATTTGGTAGCGAACCCTATACTCAATTTAACAATAATAAATTGGTAACATTAAGAGGTTATGTATGGGTGAAAAAATAACGGTACCAGCCATTACAGAAACCATTGAGATTGATGGTGTTTATTACGTCGAACAACGTGAACCCCAAGACCGCAGAAAGCAGCACAGTAAAAAGGTATTGTACGAACGACGCACCTCTAATGACCCACGCCTAAAAAACATCAAACACATTGACGAAGAGGTATGAACCTTTTTCGTCAATGCACCATTATTTTCGCTACTTGGTGATGATCTCTGGCCCCATTAGCAACGTTGGTAACCAAGTCGATACCCACGGTACGTAAGTCACGATAATCAAGAACAAGAACATGACACCTACCCAGGGTAGAGCGGCTTTTACCACATTCATCATCGACATTTTCGCAACCCCTGCCGTGACAAATAAATTCAACCCAACCGGTGGCGTAATCATCCCTATTTCCATGTTCACCACCATCATGATTCCAAGGTGAATAGGATCAATACCCAAAGCAATAGCAATTGGAAACACTAAAGGTGCCACGATAATGAGCAGCCCTGATGGTTCCATAAACTGCCCGCCAAGCAACAATAAGATGTTAACCACAATTAAGAAGGTGATCGGTCCTAGTCCTGCAGACAACATAGATTCAGTGATCATCTGAGGAATACGTTCTTCCGTTAATACATGCTTTAAAATCAATGCATTAGCAATGATAAATAACAGCATTATCGTCAATTTCCCTGCCTCATATAAGGTGTGTTTTGTGTCTTTATGCACAAACGCTTCCACAACCTTAACCAGCACAGGCTTAGTATTCTTTTTATCCGCAAATGGTCCCATGTCTTTGTAGATAAAGTTGGCAATCAGGAATGAATACACGGCAGCCACCGCCGCCGCCTCCGTCGGCGTGAAAATACCACCATAAATACCACCAAGGATAATCACGACCAGCAGTAATCCCCAACTTGCGTCTTTTGCGGAGTCGAACGCTTCTCTCCACCCCACAAACGGCTGCTTGGGTAATCCTTTTACTCGCGCGGCAATATAAATGGCAATCATCAACATTAGGCCTGCGAGCAAACCAGGGATAACGCCACCCAAAAACATGCGACCTACCGACACATCCGTTGCGGCCGCATAAACCACCATAACAATAGAGGGAGGAATCAAGATTCCCAGCGTCCCTGCGTTACAAATGACCCCGGCCGCAAATTCTTTGGTATAGCCGTTCTTGATCATACCCGCAATCACAATGCTACCGATCGCTACGACGGTCGCTGGCGACGAACCAGACAGAGCGGCAAACATCATACACGCCACAACCGATGCCATCGCCAAACCACCACGAAATGAACCCACCATCGCAATTGCGAAGCGAATGATTCGTTTAGCCACTCCTCCTGTCGACATAAAGCTCGACGCTAGAATAAAAAATGGAATCGCAAGCAGGGTATAGTGACCCGCGAAAGCATTAAAAAGCGTCTGCGCCACTGATGCCAAAGACGCATCTGAATGCATTAATAGAAATAAAACACTCGATAAACCCAATGATATCGCAATGGGTACGCCCACGAGCATAAAAGCAATAACCATTAAAAATAGAAATAAAATCGCCATCGATTATTGCCCCTTATCCTTGGTGTCACTGGTGTTATGTTCACTTTCTGACGAGCGGCGTTGTTGCGAGGTATTCAGACTTTCAAAGGCGTTATTGTCTGCCATTTCAGCCTTTAGTGCTTCCAAATCTTCCTCTGCTTCATGCCCTGCAATCATCCGGTCCATCTTGCCAGTCACAACCTGATAAGCGACCTGAAGGAAGCGATAGGTAAGCATGGCCATACCAATAGGCAATGCCATGTAAGGAATAAAGCGAGGTAATTTTTCGTAGCGCTCCCCTTCATTCAGCCAATCCGCTAAAAATTGCAAGATCTCCGGCATTGGGATGTCATCGGTTTCATACCATGCACGTTCCGTCACGAACGGATACCAATAATTCCAAGAACCGATGAGGAGCAGAATTGAGAACGTCAAACAGCTTAGTACCGCGACAATCGCGCATACCTTACGCCATTTCTCGGACACCATATTGATAATGACGTCTACGCCGATGTGAAAGTGCTTTTTTACCCCATAGGACGCGCCGACCAAGACCATCCATGCGAACATAAATACGGTCAACTCCAGCGCCCAAAGAATATTGTCATTAAAGACATAACGCGAAATAACATTCGCAAACGTCAAGAGAGTCATCGCACCTAAAAAGAAGGCAATGAGCGTTTCTTCAAACGCATCGGTGACGTTACCGACTTTAGTCATTATTGATTGTTCCATGTGAACCATCACTTTAAAAATAAGGGCAGAAAGGTAGACCTTGTTCCAACAAGGTCCATAGAAATGAATAGGTACTGACGTAAGCTGCACGATTACCTTGAGTACTCGCTTGAGAGTACGCTGGTATTAAGCACTGCGAGGGTGAGCACCAATATTATGAGCACGAACAACATGAATACAGTGGTGACATTACATCCACGCCGTTCGCACCGTTCCTCGTATTACTGTTGATTAGACGCCAATGCCGCCTCTATCAGTTCAGCGCCAATATCTTTCTCAAACTTCGTCCAAACTGGTTTAAGTGCATCGACCCATTGTTGACGTTGCTCAGGCGTCAGCGTGCGAACTTCACCACCGGCCTCAATGATATTGTTTTTGTTGGCAAGGTTAACCTGACCAGATTCTGCATTTCGTGTCTCCGTCACCTCTTGGATAATCGTACCTAACTGGCTGCGGACATCATCTGGCAACTCTTTCCAGAAGTCGTTCGATGTCACGACTAAATAATCCAAAATGCCATGGTTGGTTTCTGTTACCCCATCTTGTACTTCAAAAAACTTTTTGCCGTAGATGTTTGACCATGTATTTTCTTGACCATCGATGACTTTAGTTTGCAAGCCTCCATAAACCTCTTTGAACGACATTTTTTGTGGATTGGCACCGAGTTGTTCAAATTGAGCCACGAGCACATCTGAGGCTTGAACTCGAAATTTTAGGCCTTTTGCATCTTCAGGAACCAATAACGGCTTATTCGCCGACATTTGCTTCATGCCATTGTGCCAAAAAGCCAGGCCTTGCAGGCCACGACGTTTCATGGCGTTCTTAAGTTTTTCGCCGGATTCAGAGTTCTGGAAACGGTCGACAGCGTTCACGTCTTCAAACAAAAAAGGTAAATCGAAAATGCGGTATTTTTTAGTGAACTTTTCAAACTTAGACAATGACGGTGCCGCTAACTGAACATCACCATTTAACATGGCTTCCAACACTTTGTTGTCATCATATAGCGTTGAGTTAGGGAAGACCTGCATACAAGCCTTACCGTTCATTTCTGTATTAACACGCTCTTCAAGAAGAGAAGCGGCAATCCCCTTGGGATGCTTATCCGTATTCGTTACATGACTAAACTTGATGACAATTTCACCAGGGTCGCAATTAGCCGCCGCATTAAAACTGGCAATCGACAAGATGGAAACGGTAAGTATGGATAGAGGCTTTAACATTCTTGTTCTCCTTGGATTGAAGCAGTCCCGTCAATGGGTACTGATACTTCAATAGAGCAAGAAGAATACCAATTACATTATTATCAATAATTTCAAAACGTTAATGATTTTTGAGGGTGTTCAAGTTGAAATACGCAGAAAAAATGGGGGGAAACCCACCCATCAAATAGGCAATGACGGGTGATTATTGACTCATTGATAAGGCAAGATGACCACGTTGATACGAAAAACCTCGCGTGATCATTCATTACCTGTCTAATTTAAATCGTTTGCCTCGCTCACCGAGTGCTGCGGACAAAATGATTTTGTACCATGGCGTCTAGGTAGGTCTCCGTTTTAACAAAATCAAAATGTAGCGGGTTAAGCAATGCGCCAAACAAAGGCGCTCCGCCACCAAGTAACACTGGAATAGTGGTGATAATGAGCTCATCGATCATATCTTCTTTTAAGAAATTTTGAATCGTCACCCCACCGTCTATGTAAAGATTCTGATACCCCTTTGCGTTGATATCACTGACCACTTCTTTTAATGGGCCCTTGACCAAAAATACCTTGTCTTCGTAGCCCGTTGGGACCGAATCCATCGTGTTCGACAGGACAAAAACGGGCTTGCTGTAAGGCCAATCGACACCAAAACTCAGTACCATCTCTAATGTATTACGGCCCATGACCATGGCATCAATACGATCGAAGTGGTCGTTATACCCCATGTCTAACCCTTCTGGGTTTGGTATCGTATGTAACCAGTCAATCTTTCCTTTTTTATCGGCAATATAACCATCTAAACTCGTCGCTATAAAAACACTGTTTGACATGATCGGACCCACTCTCATTGGTTCATTTGAACGTCATTATTGATTCATTAAAACAACCGCGCTTACTTTAATGCTGTAAACGTAGGCGTCAGACTTGGCTTTTAATTCATCTTACACTAAAATATTCTACACTGTAGAAATTAATATTAGTTTAGCGAGTAAAGTCAATGACTGTCAAGGACAAGAAACGAGGGCGACCTAAAGCCGGCAGCGGCTCATTAAGTGCCGAACATATACTCATCGTTGCAAAAGACATCATGTGCCAAGAAGGAAAAATGCCTAGTATTCGAAAGCTAGCGTTGGCATTAAACGTCGATGCGATGGCGATCTATCATTACTTCAACAATAAAAATGCACTCCTTGAGGCCATCACGGTTTCTCTGGTCGAAGATATTTATCAGCCCCGTATCGACAGCCCCTGGAAAGTAGAACTAGAGGCACTCTGTATCAGTTATCTAGGCTTACTAAATAAATACCCAGGGCTGTTAGAAACATTGCTCACGATGACGTCTTTGGGTCCTGCCAACGTATTTTCTGAACGATTTAATCAGGTCACGAACGTCCTTCAGCTTTCGAACCGCCAAGCCGACGATGCCCTAGACCTCCTCGCCGATTACTTACATGGATTCGCTTTTGCTCTCAACTGCGACACAACAGGCACAACTTTAAGTCCATTAAAGATTAAAGGGCCATTGGAGTTGTATTGTTCGGCACTGGAGTACCAGTCATCGAAGAGGATAGAGAATAGAGAATAGAGAATATTACGATGATAAACGTGCAGATAGACACTCTGCACGTTGTGGACTTCATTCATTGTTGAGGTCAGCCGTTTATTTTTGTTAACTCACTTATCCTCTTGATTAGAAGGCTTATCTTCTTGATTGGAATATAGTCATTAAATAGAGGCTTTTACTGTCTGTGCGAGTTTCTTTGCTGTTTGTTCCGGGTCCGCGTTGGGGTTATTAAAAAAGTCCGTTACGACATCAAAGATAGCGCCCTGTACATAGCTTGTCGTCGCCATGCCTTGAGATACACTTGGTACCAAATCACCGGTTTTTTCAGCGGCACGAAAACTTGTCATTGAATCAAGGGAACACTGATCAAACTTAGACATATCTAAATCCGTTCTAGCAGGCAACGAGCCTTTTTTTAGATTAAAGGTTTCTTGAAAGGATTTATCTAGAATCGCCGCAGCTAGTGCTTTTTGAGCGTCAACGTCACCGCTATCTTTTAAGTCAAAAAACGCAAAGCTATCGATATTATAAGAAAATTGGCTGGCAGTGCCGGGCACTGGTACACAAATAAAATCTTTGCCTGGTACTTTGCCGGCAGCAATAAACTCGCCTTTCGCCCAGTCTCCCATGATCTGCATTGCGGCTTCGCCATTGGCAACCATTGAGGTGGCGGCGTTCCAAGAACGCTCTTGCGCTCCTGCATCCATATAATTGCGCAATTTTTTAAACTTGATCAACGCCTCAACCATCTTGTCACTAGAGAGCATCTTAAGATCAAGGTCAACAAATGCCTTAATGTAGCCTTCCGTACCGAGAACATTTAGAGCAATGGCTTCAAACATGGTCGCGTCTTGCCAAGAGCCGATTCCGTTTGCCAACGGTAGGTAACCTGCTGCTTTAATTTTTTCAGCGGCAACAAAGAATTCATCTAATGTGGTCGGAACTTCCACTCCGGACTGTTTCAAAACCTCCGGGTTCGCCCACAGCCAGTTTACACGGTGAATATTGACCGGCACCGCGACATACTCACCATCGTATTTCATTATATCGGTAACAATTTTAGGCACCTTTTCGTCCCACTTCCCCTCATCTGCAACATCGTCGAGATTAGTCAGAAAGCCAAGGCTGCCCCACTCCTGTATATCGTGGCCTTTTATTTGAGCCGCCGAGGGAGGGTTACCAGACACTGCGCGCGTTTTTAATACCGTCATCGCCGTCTCACCACCGCCACCAGCAACAGCAAAATCTTTCCAAGTATGTCCTTGCTCCTCAAGCTGTTCTTTTAGCGGCTGAACAGACTTTTCCTCACCACCGGAGGTCCACCAGTGTAAGACCTCAACTTCGCCAGCAGAGACAAGACTTGGCATTACAGCAGAAGAGAGTAACGACAATGTTAGTAACGTATTGTTTAATTTCATTTTTTTCACGTATCTTTTGGATAGAACGTCGTTTAAGACAATGCTAGGCTTCTAAATTTGGCGGGATAAAGACCTGAACCTCCAACCCTCCAAAATCAGCATTTCGCACGATGAGATCGCCTCCTAATCCATGGAGGATACTACGGCATATTCCCAATCCAAGGCCATGCCCATCTTTATCTGTTGCCAATCGCACATAAGGCTCAAAAACCGCTTCAATCTTTTCTTCTGGGATTCCCGGCCCTTTATCCAAGATAGTAATAATGATCCACTTAGGGTTTTCTTCTACCGTGATAAAGGCTTTCTCTCCATATTTCACTGCATTATCGACAAGGTTTGTCAGTACTCGCTTAATCGCAAGAGGCTTGGCAATAAATGGTTCGATAGGCTCTGATGTGAGTGACACCAAGGTATGCACTTGGTTATGGGTCTCAGAGACGCTGCGAATAATGTCATTCAGGTCGACATAAGCATTATTTTCATGCAAATCAGTATCACGCACACACTGTAATGCCCCTTTGACCATCATCTCTAGCTCATCCAAATCTTGGTTAAACTTGTCTCGCTTTATATCTTCATCGAGCAATTCAGCACGTAACCTAAGACGGGTAATTGGCGTTTTAAGGTCATGGGAGATAGAAGAAAAGAGATGTTCCCGATCGGCAATATACTTGCGGATTCGAGTCTGCATTCGGTTAAAGGCACGCGTTGCCGTGACTAACTCTGTTGCCCCCTGCTCTTGCAACGGTGGTTGATCAATATCCATGCTCATATCATTAGCCGCCTTGGCTAATCGCCTTAGAGGCTTGACTTGCGCACGCACTAATAAGAACGTCAATAGCAACAACAGCGTAGTAGAAGTAAATAAGAACACCATTTGATCTTGGGACAACATGGTGTCATCAAGCTGAATGTAAGGTGATGGCAGCAAAGCCGCAATATATAGCCATTCTCCTTGGGCGATTTTAAGCTGTACGACTAACACAGGAGGATCTAGCGGGCCTAATGTGAGAGTGTGGTGCGCCCAAGATTTAGGGAGATCATCAAGAAAGATATCATTCTTAAGCAGCCGTAAATTCTCTGCCTTGGAAAATTCAACACTGACGGCTTGAATCGAAGGAAGATTCTCATTGAGAACATCTCTAACGGCTGTCATCGAGGCTAATTTCAACGGCGTGTCCGGAATGGGGTCAACGATCAGTTCTTCTTTGTTGAATGATACAAAGAAGCGAGTTCCGCCCATATTACGAATCTGATCAAGTACGATATGCCGATACTTTATCGGTAGCTTCTGGAAGAAAGTCACCGTCGAAGCGAACATGTTGGCCATACTCGCGGACGTATCACGAATACCGGCCAATTCATCTTGTTTGGTTTTTTGATACCAAATAGCCGTCATTACGCCTTGCGAACAGACCACCGCTAATAAGGTCAACAACAGTGTGCGCGCAACAAGCGAGTTGAGGTTAAAGCGCCTTAACCAACGAGAACGAGACATCTTTCTATTACCTTGTGCATGAACATTACGTTCACCTAGTACCCATATTCCACAGCAACCGATAAGATGTAGCCGTTACCACGCATCGTTTTGATGTAATGAGGAAATTCTTTACTCTTGCCCAAACGGTTTCGTATACGGCTCAGCTGAACATCAATGCCACGTTCAAAAGGCAGCGCTTCTCTACCACGAGTCGCAAAAGATATTGTATCTCTATCTAAAACTTCGTTAGGTTTGGATAAAAACAGCATCAACAACGCAAAATCACTTCCCGATAAGTCATGATGTCGCCCCGTCACACGGTTCACCATACGCTGAGACAACGCATCCAGTCGCCATTCACCAAAATCGATGGTTCGTGGCGGCAGTTCATCTGACTTGTCATCATTGATATGTGCACGCCTTAACAACGCTTTGATTCGAGCCATTAACTGACGAGGACTAAATGGTTTTGCAATGTAATCATCAGCGCCAATCTCAAGGCCGATAATCTGATCGGTTTCATCCGATACCGCCGTTAACATGATAATCGGCACCTGCGAATCCCGGCGAACTCGCTGGCATAATGCAAAGCCATCATCTCCCGGCAACATAACGTCTAACAAAATCAAATCAGGATAGCCTTTGGCCTTAATGAACAGCTCCATTTCGACACCATCTTCTGCGGTGGTGACCTGGAAACCCGATTTACTCAAATACTCGTCAAGTAATGAACGGATCTCCTCATCGTCATCTACTACAAGAATGTGTGTCTTTGACTGCATTTCCAATCCTTAATGGCTATTTTCAGTGGCTATATTGTAAGGCTTTGCGCCTTTGTTTATCATCGCTTCATCAATAAAAACAGTACACCAATCTTGACTAAGATCACGAATGTGACACTTAACAAGTATGACGAAAACCAATACTTCATTCTTTGCTCAACCTTATGAAGAGCAACTAATTTCCATCTTCTTTCCCCAATCGGGTGGCAAACTAGCAAACGAGGCATGATTAACATGTTCATCATACGGTGTCTTCAATACGTAAATTAAGTCGTCAACTAATGAAAAGTCACCTTGCTCAGCAGACTCTATCGCTTGTTGAGCCAGATAGTTGCGTAAGATGTACTTTGGGTTAACTGCGCGCATTCTGGCGCATCGCTCGACATTAGACAAACTTTCCAGCTCAACTCTGGATAAATATATCTCCAGCCACGCCTCCGCTCCCTCACGATCGTGAAAAAGATCGGTAACCGTTGAACGATTCTGAGTATCAAGATTAGAAAGTGCTCTGAAAAATAGGCAAAAATCCACATGATGACGCTCGAGGAAGTCAAAGGTCTCATTAAAGAACGCCCCATCTTCTGGGAGTTTACTTAAAATACCCAATTTAGCGCGCATTTTTTGGCTATATTCGCGCTGTAGAGTGGGGGTAAAATGCTGCAAAGCGGCATCCAGATGCTCTCGGTCGATCAAAGGCGATAACGCGTGTGCTAATGCCGTTAGGTTCCACAATGCGATTGAAGGCTGGTTATCAAAAGCATAGCGCCCTTGGTAATCGGAATGATTACAAATATACCCAGGTTCATAATCATCTAAGAATCCAAATGGACCATAATCAAAGGTCTGCCCTAAAATAGACATATTGTCGGTATTCATTACACCGTGCGCGAAGCCCACCGATTGCCACCCCGCTATCATGACAGCTGTTTTTTCAACAACCTGCGTAAAGAAGTCAGCATAAACATGTTCGTGTTTTAGGCTATCTGAAAAATGCCATTCAATGACCTTATCAACTAAGAGTTTTAACTCACTGTGTTGACCGGAATAGAAGAAATGCTCAAAGTGACCAAAACGAACATGGCTCTCAGATAGTCGTATCAACAGTGCACCTTGTTCAACTCGTTCACGATAGACCGGCGTATCACTGACCATCATACCTAACGCTCGCGTTGTCGGGATACCAAGCCCATACATCGCTTCACTGCATAAATACTCGCGAATCGTCGAGCGAAGCACTGCGCGACCATCCCCCATTCTTGAATATGGTGTCTTCCCAGCGCCTTTTATGTGGACATCTTGAACGTTGCCGTAGCGGTCTTTTATTTCGCCCAGCAGTAATCCACGACCATCCCCAAGGTCTGGGTTATAAACACCAAACTGATGGCCTGCATATTTCATTGCCAATGGTGTGAAGGCATCAAGGGGTTGGCTACCGGATAACACAGAGAGCAATTCAGGGTACTCGTTTGCCACGCTAGGCAGTCGCAGGTCTTTGGCAAGGTCGCTGTTCCAAGCTACCCACTGCGGTGCTTTTAAAAGCGTTGGGTTGACCGGGGTATAAAAACTAGCAGGAAACTCAGAATAACGAGTTGATATGTCGACACTATCCCAGATGGACATAATTCAGTCCCTTTTACATCAAATAAATAAGGTGTAATAAGAGTATAGCGGGAGGAAATTGATAAAAAAGCAACTAAAAGAAGGGTCTTTTGCCTAGAGGAGCACCCAGATCCCAATACTTAACTGGAATTTGAACTGTCCTCTAAGAAAGCATGCGTGATTAAATCAGCGCAAGTATGGCAACAACTGTGCCTAGTGAGAACAAGCAAGTACGGCTGATAACGCCAAAGTTAGACGGTTGAATCATTTCATGATGCATAGGCAATTTCTCCTTTTTATTACACTACAATTACAATTTAGAACGAAATTGCTATTTTTTCAATATTGTTAACGCAAATCTTTGAATTAGTGCCAACAATGTATGTCATTGGCACTGAATTTAGGGAGAAAGCAAGGGGACTCCCCTGCTGTTTACATCAACTTATATCGATATTTCTTATGCAATGATTCCTAATGTCGATTTTTAAGTCAAAATAACCTCTCGAGTTTTTTCCAAACGAACCGCAGACACTTTAAATTCAGGGATTTTGGCGTAAGGGTCTGTGGCCGTATTCGTGAGTTTATTGGCGGCTGACTCAGCAAAATGGAACGGAACAAATACCACACCTTGTTGCATTTTTTTGGTCACAAATGCTGGGGCTGAAATTTCTCCACGCCGAGATATCAATGTCACCGATTCGCCGTTACCAATATCAAGACGCTCTGCATCTTCTACACTAATCATCACTCTAGGGCCGGCTAAATTGTCTAGCCCTTTTGTTTTTCTCGTCATCGTTCCAGTATGGAACTGTTCAAGTAAACGACCAGTGGTCAGCGTCAATGGGAACGCTTCATCGGGTAACTCTGCGGCATATTCAAATGGAATCGCGGCCATCGCTCCCTTACCTCGAATAAACTGGTCTTTGTGCATGATACGAGTACCAAATGGCTTGACGTCATTACATGGCCATTGCAACCCATTCCCACCAATTGATTCCCAGCGAATTCCTTTATATTGAGGAGTAACTTGCGCGATTTCTTCCGTAATGTCTTGTACGGTTTGATACTGCCACTCCCCTCCCATTGCATTGGCAATGTGTTGAATGATTCGCCAATCCTCCATCGCTTCCCCTGGCGCCTTCACGGCAGGAACAAGTCTCTGGACCCGCCTCTCGGTATTCGTAAAGTGCCCTGCTTTCTCAGCGAACGAATAAGAGGGCAGGACAACGTCCGCCAACTGAGCCGTTTCGGTTAAGAAAATGTCCTGCACCACTAAGAAATCGAGATTTTTTAAGCCTTTCAAAACATGCGCTTGGTCCGGGTCGCTCAATACGGGATTTTCTCCCATGACGTAGAGGGCTTTCATGTTACCGTCACACGCTGCATCAATTATTTCTGTCAGTGTTAATCCACGATCTTTCGGCAGATCTTGGCTATGCCAAGCCTTTGCAAACTTCGCTTGCACCTCTGGATTAGTGACCTTTTGATAACCAGGATAATCTGTCGGTAATGCGCCCATATCACACGAGCCCTGTACATTAGACTGACCGCGAAGTGGGTTAATCCCTCCACCTTCTATACCAACATTGCCACATAACATTTGTAGGTTTGCAATAGAACGGACGTTGTCATGTCCTGTTGTATGCTGAGTAATTCCCATCGAGTAGTAGACCGAACTGACGTTGGCCGTACCGATTATCTGTGCCATTTTTTCAATATCAGCAGCAGGCACTCCGGTAATCAGTTCAGCATTGCTGGCAGAATAAGCCGGTTTATTTATCTCCAGAATAAACTCACGGTATCCTTCTGTTCGGTCGGCGATATATTCATCATCTTGCCATCCATTAAGGACAATTTGGTGCATGATGGCATTGAGCAGCATCACGTCGGTTCCTGGACGGTGGCGCAAGTAAAGCGAGGCATGGTCAACCATATCAATCCGCTTAGGATCGGCAACGACCAATGTCGCCCCATCTGCCACCGCTTGTTTAATATGAGAACCAATAATGGGGTGCGCTGCGCTGGTGTCAGAGCCAATGATAAAAATAACATCCGAGTGCTTAATGCTCGGGATGTCATTCGTCATCGCACCGCTACCGAATGCAGCTTCCAAGCCAGTCACCGTTGATGCGTGGCACAGACGAGCACAATGATCGATGTTATTGGTACCAAACTCACGACGAAGCAGTTTTTGGAAGGCATAGTTGTCCTCATTCGTCGTCTTCGCCGACGAGAATCCCGCTAAACTGTCACTACCGTGCATCGCCTTAATTTTAGAAAACTTGTTAGCCACGTAGTCTATCGTTTCCGACCACGACGCGGGCTCGAGCTTCCCAGACTTTCGGATCAAAGGCGTGGTTAGCCGTTCTTCGCTATCAATAAAGTCAAAACCAAATCGCCCTTTAACACAGAGCATGCCTTGATTCACAGGTGATGTTTTGTCGCCTTTCACATAACGAATTTTATTGCTACTCGCATCTACATACAGCTCAACTCGACAACCAACACCGCAGTATGTACAGATAGTTTTCACTGGTGTCAGCATTTCGATACGGCTGTGGGACTTATCTCGTTTATCCACCAACGCACCGGTTGGGCAAACCTGGACACACGCCCCACATTGGACACAATTACTGTCACCCATCATGGCATTATCAGGAAAGCTTGGTCGGTGAGAAGATTCAGAAAAATTCAAGATACCGTGTACTGATTCTGTTTGACAGGCGTGGACACAAGAGCCACAACTAATGCAGCGGTTTGCATCAAACACAATAAATTCACTCGACTTGTCTACCGGGAACATTTTACGTTCATTGGTATCAATCTCTCGATAGTCCACCTGATATTCAGTCGCATAATCGCGCAGGTCACACTGTGTATTCGCTTGGCAACCACACTCAAGGCATCGCGCCGCTTCCGATATCGCTCGTTCACTGTCGATATCGAGCTCAACCTCTTTATAGGTGGTTTGACACGCATCGACATCTAATTGCTCAGCCTGAGCTCGTGGTCGCGCGGGTTCTTGCAGGTATTCCGTTTGCCTAACAAGGCTAATCCGTTCCGCTTTATGGCTGTTGAATTGAGTCCGCTCAGGCTTAAAGTGCCCCTGAAGGATAAAGCGCTCGATCGCATCTGCGGCTTTTTTTCCATCAGCAATCGCCTCGATAGCCGTGGCAGGGCCTCGTCTAAAATCACCAATGCTGTAAATATTGTAGCCATGATGCATCGATTCGGAATCAGACGCCGCCGTGCCCCAATCAGTGAGTGGCAACGAATGCTTCGCCGCTTTTAAGAAGTCCGCATCCGGTTTTTGTGACAGTGCGGAAATCACTGTATCAAATGACTCGATGATGGTTTTCCCCGTTGACACTGGTCGCCTTCGACCTGAGCTATCAGGCTCACCAAGCTCCATGATTTCTAGCTCAATCTGGTTGACTCGCCCATCTGAATCAGCCATATTTTCTACTGGATTCGTTAAAAATCGAAACTTAACTCCCTCAAGTTCTGCGGCTTCAATCTCATGCAGTTCAGCGGGCATTTCATGGCGGGTTCGTCGATAGATAATGGTTGTTTTCGCCCCCTCTCTAATTGCAGTTCTAGCACAATCAATCGCGGTATTGCCGCCACCAATGACGGCGACCTTTTTTCCGACTTTAAATGATTGGTTAGTCATCATGTCTTTAAGAAAGTCGACGCCTAAGATACATCCCGGTAGATCGGAGCCTGGGTAAGGCATATTGACGGCCTTCGTTGCCCCAACCGCTAAACACACCGCTTCATAGTTATCGGTGAGCTCATCCAGCGTCATGTCGCTACCTAGCTTGGTGTCGGTATGAATTCGCATGCCACCGCGGCACATTAGTTCAATTTCTTTGTCTAGCGTTGCTTTAGGTAGCCGGTATTCAGGGATACCGTAACGCAGCCATCCGCCGGCTTCGGGCATGGACTCAAACACATCCACAGCGAAACCTTGATAGCTTAAGTAATAGCCGCAAGCTAAACCTCCAGGCCCAGCCCCCACTACCGCAACGCGGTGACCGTTATATGGCCGCTTTTCAGGTGTAAATTGTTCCGAAAGCGATAAATCAATATCAGCAGCGTGGCGCTTTAATTGCCGAATCGCCACAGGTTCATCGACTAAGCTACGGCGACATTCATGCTCACAAAATGCAGGGCACACACGACCAATGGAGATAGGCATCGGCAGTGTATCTTTGATGACCTCAACCGCTTTAGAGTGGTCTTGCTGTGCAATGTGATAGAGATAGGTTTGTATGTCTACGTTGGCGGGACATGCAACTTTGCAAGGGGCTTCACAATCAGCATTATGATCGGCAAATATACGATTTAAAGCTTGGCGGCGCAGTGTATTAATTTGCGCTGATTGAGTGACTATCGTCATCCCGTCCTCAATGCAGGTCGCGCATGCTTTTACAATACCTTTGCCCACGATTTCCACAACGCACAAATCGCACGACTGCTTATTAGGATGCTGACTGATAGAGCACAGTGAAGGGACATCAATTTGAATATCTTTTGCGACATCCAAGATACTCTTTTGCTCGCGCAATAGGTAAGTTTGACCATTAATTGTTACATTCATATAGAGCCATCTCTTTAAAATCATTGACACATGGCCCACTGTGCTCTGCGCTTTAAAGCAGAACCTTGCTAGCATAAGCAGAGAATTGCTAAGCTAATTCGGGCGAACCTAATTCATCATACAAATACAATTAATCATACAAATACATGCATGTCCACATAGTCAGTATGGATTTGAGAATCAGGTTATAACGAACCATTAGCAATGCCCTGAAACAACAGTCAGCAACACAGTGGTCGAACAAGTTAAAAAGAGAATTTTGGGTGCTCGCTGGGGATCTCTATCATAGAGACTTAAAATAGGAGCTATCTGTGTTTATTATAACCACACATATAGAAAGGATAAATGTTGTCCGTTCTAAAACGAGACCTTGAGTGGCGTATAATGGTAAATTTGATACAAACTTCATTGCTATGCTTCTGTTCATCAACACCGTAATAAATGAATAGAGGATCACCAATGACATTGCTTAAAGATATCGCCCTGAGTTCGGTTATCACGACTGCTGTTATGCTTAGCTTGCACGCTTCTTGGGATTGGGTTTTCATTGCTAGCTTAGAGGTTGCTGTATTAGCGTCTATTATCCTCGCCAGTATGCTCAAAGGGGCAATATCGCTAGAAAAGGTCATGGCATCGCACTTTTTACGCCATCAGACCTTCCCAAAACTTAAGCGTGGTATCTCGTCTTATATCATTTTAGTGGGTTCGAAGTTGGCCGCTATGGCCATTATCGCCCTGATTTTCAAGCAGCACGTGGCATTTACCGGCGCATTTAGTGGTGTAGTCGCATTTTTTGCGATCATCTTTGCTGTGCTTGGCATTGAAGCACTATTTGCACGTTTGAAACCGCAGCCAGCATTCAGTTAAGCACCGTTTAGCCCCCACATCACATGCAGTAACCCTAGTCTTCAACTCACAAATTCCAGATGCAAAAAAGCCCCGTCATTTCTGACGAGGCTTTAAAATGTGGTCGGTGAAGAGGGATTCGAACCCCCGACCCTCTGGTCCCAAACCAGATGCGCTACCAAGCTGCGCTATTCACCGAGATGTTGCATTGAGTCTTGCTAAGCAACGGATTCGTATATTACTGATTATTTTTTTTGACGCAAGTCATTTAGCACATCTTTTTTGTGCCAAATGATCGTTTGCTCAAGTATCAACCAATAAATCGTAAATAGTGACCAAGCACACACAGTTAGACACAAGTCATTAACGAATTATTCTCAATTGATCCAGATCAGTGTCTGATTTTTAACCACACAGTAGCATCAACCTGTCATCTAGCTTTGGAGGAAACATGGATTTTTGGCTTAATCTCCTATTTGGTAATGCGGTAGGCCTGTCATCAATGATCGTTATTTTTGGTGCCATTGGGCTTATGTTGTTTTACGGTGGTTTCTTCATCTACAAAGTAATGAATGACAAATCTCCTCACTAGAATCGCTTAGCCACTACTCGACGGCGACAATGCTGAAGAATAGACAACGCTTCGCACCGGAGTGAATGTATTGTTCACTCCGGACTTTTATTGCACATATACTTCTTTTTTAACACCTCTCATTTTCCCTAACTCAAGCTTAAGATATACTTTAGTTATCCTACTTTCTTACCTGTGTGACCTATCCGGGATACGTTATGTCTCAAGATGATGATCTGGAGCTATTCCAACAAATGATGGGCGATGTTAAGCCCTTAGAAAACGATACGATTGAGCTGAAAAAAGAACATCGTGTGTCTGAAGCACAACTAGCAAAACGCGATGCAGCCTTGTGGCTGTCAGAACAATGTCCTGATTACTTATCATTGGATTCTGCTCCCCCCTTAAAACCTGAAGACCTTATCGAATTTAAGCGCGATGGCGTGCAAGAAGGGGTGTATCGCAAACTTCGTTTAGGCAAATACCCACTAGAGGCTAAATTGGATCTCCATCGCCGGACTCTCAGCCAGGCGAGAGACGAAGTCACCGCTTTTTTAAGGCAGTGCATGCGACTGGATGTGCGAACGATCATTATTGTTCATGGCAAAGGTGAGCGCTCTAACCCACCAGCATTAATCAAAAGCTATGTGGCGCACTGGCTGACTCAAATAAAAGATGTCCAATGTGTCCACAGCGCCCAACAATTTCACGGTGGAAGCGGTGCGGTGTACGTTTTACTGAGGAAAAGCCCTGAAAAACGGCTCGATAATCGAGAACGGCACCAAAAACGAACGAGTTGAGTGACTTGTCACTCACTTGGGTATAAAATACGCGACCTTATTTGTGTCTGACCAACCAAGAGTAATATAAACTCATGCCTAACTCTGCTGACGGTAAACGTCTTAATAAATACATCAGTGAAACTGGTTTTTGTTCTCGTCGTGAAGCGGATCGACTGATTGAACAGAAACGAGTCACCATCAACGGTATCACTCCAGAAATGGGGACAAAAGTGATGGCAGGTGACAACGTAGAAATCGATGGCAAGCCAGTTAAAAGCAAAGAGAAACCTGTTTATATTGCCTTGAATAAGCCAACCGGTATTACCTGTACTACCGAGCGTGATGTACCTGGTAACATTGTCGACTTTATTGGACACAGCAAACGTATTTTTCCTATCGGTCGATTAGACAAACCCTCTGATGGTTTGATTTTTCTGACCAATGACGGCGATATCGTCAATAAAATCTTGCGTGCAGGCAACAACCACGAAAAAGAGTATGTGGTGCGTGTTGATAAAGCCGTTTCAAAAGAATTTCTTAAGAACATGGCGGCAGGTGTTGCGATTTTAGACACAGTCACGCTGCCTTGTACGGTTGAACAAGAAACACGGTTCTCGTTTCGAATCACACTGACACAAGGGTTAAACCGCCAGATTCGACGCATGTGTGAAGCCCTAGGCTACGAGGTGCTTAAACTCCGTCGCGTTCGTATCATGAACATCAGTATTGATGGTATTCCAAACGGACAGTGGCGCTATCTTAGCGATGCAGAAGTTCAAGAGATTCATGCCTTATGTGAAGGCTCATCCAGTACCGAAGAAGCCTCTAGAAAAGATGGGACAGGTCGACGCATCAATAAAGCAACCGATGCCAAACTTCATGATGCTCGTATCGAAGCAAAACGAGAAAAAATGAAGACCTTCTCGGGCCATGGCGCCGATGAGTTCAGACGCGGGCCTAAACAGAGTAATCGCAATAAGCCTAGTACTGGTCGTCCTAATTCAGAGCATAAACCTCGTCAAAACTCGACACCAAGCAAACCGAAGGCTCGTGTTAGCGGAACCTTGTCGTTAAAAAAGTAGGCACTTTTGAGCGCCTATAGGCAATCACTTTTGTTGGTAATAGCGCTTGTAGGTAATAGCTCCTGTAGGCAACCGCTCTTGCAGACAACCGCTCCCGCAGACAATAAGCATTTGCCTGCGTTAGGGCGACGGTAAGCTAACTCTCACATAAATTAGCAAAAACACCACGCGTCAGCGTCGCTAAATCTTGCGGCGCTAACTCAATCTCAAGCCCTCGCTTTCCTGCGCTTACGCACATGGTTTTTCTTAGTTCAGCACTAATGTGTATAAAAGTAGGCAATAGCTTTTTTTGTCCTAACGGGCTGATACCACCTAAGACATATCCTGTCGTTTTCTGAGCAATGTCTTTATCGGCCATCTCTGCTTTTTTGCCGCCCGCCGCTTTTGCCGCCAATTTTAAATTTAATTTTTCCTCGACTGGAATGATCGCGACCGCCAGATTTTTTGGCTCACCATTTAGTGAAAACAGTAGCGTTTTAAAAACGGTTTCAGGGTCTTGTCCAAGGGCTTGTACCGCCTCAAGCCCGTAGCTCTCGTGCCTTGGATCATGATGATATTGGTGGACAACGTGGTTGATTTTCTTCTTTTTAGCAAGATTAATAGCAGGTGTCATAACAGTTCCCAAGACAATAAAAAAAGCGGCACCAAAGGCACCGCTTAGTTTTAAACTGACTCATACAAAGAGTCAATCAGTGACTATTTGATTTTGTATACGATCTCACCTTTCGGCTCATACTTATTGACGTCAATTGGGCTGTTGGCTTCTAAGTAGTCTTTCAACACTTCAGCATCGACAAAGCCAGTATTCACATAGCCAGGGTGGTTGTTCAATTTAGGGTAACCATCACCGCCTGCAGCATTAAAGCTAGGAACCGTAAATCTGTAGGTCGCTTTAGGGTCTAGTGCTTTACCATTAATAACAACGTCAGAAACAGATTCTTTACCTACCGTCATTGATATACCAGCAAACTGTGCGTATGCACCAGAATCAACCGGTTTTAACGCGACAACATTCAAGTAATCTAGCACTTCCGCGCCGCTCATGTCGGTGTAAGTGACAATGTTACCAAACGGCTGAACCGTTAAGACATCTTTGTATGTCACATCGCCTTGCTCAATGGAGTCGCGAACGCCACCAGAGTTCATGACCGCAAAATCGGCTTTAGCTCGCTCTTTATGAGATATACCAATCAAACGACCTAGGTTAGTCTGCTTAAAGCGAACCACATTACGGTCCCCTTCGAGCTTGCCATTTGTTTCAGCAATTTTTTCACCCAATTGACCCTGACCTTTTTCTTGATACGGCGTTAAGAAGGCAAGTAATTCTGCATCTTGCTGAATCTCACCTTCAATCAGTACCCGTTGTTTTTTACCATCAACTTTAACTTTTTTCTTCAGGTTAACCGGTATCAGATCGTAGCTCACCATGTCGAGTTCGCCGTTTTTAAATTCATAGTCGGCACGACCTACGTATTTACCCCACTCATGTGCTTGAACAATCCAAGTGCCGTTTTGAGTATCAGGTTTACACTCATCCGCTGGTTTGAAATTCTTTTTAACGACATTAGGGCCTTCCATACAGACCGGCTCTTGTGAGTGACCACCGACAATCATGTCTAGGTCGCCTTCATTAAGATAGCGTGCTAACGCAACATCACCCGGTGCATTCACTCCACGCTCACCATTTTCATAGTGACCCATGTGAGTCACGGCAAAAATAAGATCGGGTTTTTCTGTTTCTTTTAGTTCGGCAATGAGCTTTTTAGCCTCAACTTTCGGGTCACGGAACTCAATTCCCCCAATATATTCAGGATTACCAATCTTCGCCGTGTCTTCGGTTGTTAAGCCAATAACCGCAATTTTAATACCTTGCTTGTCAAACATTTGGTAAGCATCAAACATGCGCTCACCGGTTTTCTTGTCGTAAATGTTGGCAGACAACATTGGGAAATTCGCCCACTCTTTTTGCTTAAACAGTACTTCAAGAGGATTATCAAACTCATGATTGCCCAATGCCATTGCATCGTAGCCAATCTTACTCATTCCCTTAAAATCTGGTTCAGCATCTTGCAGGTCTGATTCAGGAACCCCGGTGTTAATATCACCGCCAGACAAGAGCAATAAGCTGCCACCTTCGGCCTCTACGTCGGCACGAATACTGTCGATCAGGGTTTTACGAGCAGCCATGCCGTACTCACCGTATTTGTTTTGCCAAAAACGGCCATGGTGATCATTAGTATGAAGAACGGTTAGCTTATAGGTTTCATCGGCATTCCATTCATGTTCTGGTTGAGTTGCGCATCCTGCAAGTGATGCGATGATCGCCGCACTAAGTACGGATTTTAATATAAGGCTATTTTTCATTGTTCTACCTTTGAACTTAGGAGATTCCACTGCTTTAACCGTTTGTAATCAAGGATATTTCCACTCACAAACGGTTTATAATTATTAACAATTCATGCTAAATTTCAACGTATAGACATACTTAGAAATATTACAAAAGTTGCGTTAGTTTAAATTAACCATTTAAACATAACATGTTGATTTCACTTTTATGATGCATGGGTCACAAGTTGCTGAGCTGGTACCCATACATTTAACTACATACATTATTAATTTCAATATCGATAAAGTTAAACCCACTGTTGCTAAGAGTGTTACGTATTCACTACAAAGATGGGGATAACGAGGAGGGTACCGATTTAACAACATAAAAAGTGAACACGTTTTGTATGATTTATGTTGTGGTTTTTTATCACTGCCTATAGCCTTAGTCACTATAGTGAGAAGTATTGTTTTCGTTGCCAAGGCAACAGGTGTTGTGAAGGGTGGTTGTATTGTTTGGTTCTTTGTTATTCACAAAAGAGCATCCATTTCGTCGATTACGTTATCGTGTATTTTTGGACACCCATATTTATCGACCCTATGCACATTTCATGTACGGGGCGATTGTTGTTTTTCTATTTTTCACCATTTCTGACAAACTCGTTTTACAACAACATGCCGACCCCGTCGTCTTTGCTCGTATCTTCCTGGCATCCAGTGCAGCCGTGTTATTATATTGCGCTTCAAGATACCAATGGCGATGCTTACCCATACTTGAGGTTGCGCTCTTTATCAGTGCTGGATTCATTGTCCATTTCGCTGGAGCCATTGCATTAAGTATTGGAAACACCAACTACCAAAGTGGCAGTATTTTACTCATGCTGTACATCGGGACCTTTTCTCGGCTCTCATTTGGTTATTCGTTGACAGCGATCATTGGCATCATTTTGCCCTATATTCTTTACGTGCACCCCGCCCTAGCTGAACTCGAAGCCATGAAAGAATCAAACCATTATATGGTGGTATTAAGCACTGCCCTATTCTGCATTCTTGGCAGTTATCGTAGAGCGCTAGAAACCAGAACGCGATTTGAAGAGAGCCAGAAGATACGCAGTCAATCAATTAAACTCGCGGCCTACTCTCAACGCCTTAAAGATATGAGTGAAACGGACGCTTTAACAAAAATCCACAATCGCCATTATTTGAATCAATGGATTCACCATGCAGAGCAGGCACCTCGACCTTTGAACCTCACATTCGTGATGTTAGATATCGATCATTTTAAACAGGTCAATGATCGTGACGGCCACCATGCGGGGGATCTCATCATCAGAAAAGTCGCTTCAGTACTCGCCTCAAATAAACCGGCTAACGGCCAATTGATTCGTTATGGAGGTGAAGAGTTTTTACTTATCCTTCCCGAGGGAGATATTCAACGTATCGCTTCGCAAGTAGAACACCTACGTCAAAAATGTTCGGTCTCAAACCCAAATGGAAATGCTAACGTCACTGTGTCGGCTGGAGTCTACATTGCAAACCATCATAACGATAGCGTGTTAGCGGCGATCAATTACGCTGACAAGGCACTTTATAAGGCCAAAGCATCCGGAAGAAACCAAACGGTGATGCCTCAATGGAAGGGTTAGTTAGCAACACTCAAAATAGTGCGTCATGCCGGTGAATAAATGGAAAGCTTAAAGAACTTGCCTTAAATGATCATAATAAAAGCGGCCATTGGCCGCTTTTATTTACACAACATAAAACACTTAATATCGATTAACGAATATCAATATGTTCAAAGCCTTTGATAAGATCATCCAGTGCTTTCATTTGTGCTAGAAACGGCTCAAGCTTATCGAGTGGCAGTGCCGATGGCCCATCGCACATCGCCGCGTCTGGGTTAGGATGCGCCTCAATAAAGAGTCCTGCAATACCTGTCGCCAGACCCGCTTTTGCTAATTCAACCGTTTGTTCACGACGACCACCAGAGGCTGCACCTGAAGGGTCACGCATCTGTAGTGAGTGTGTCACATCGAAAATGATCGGACTGCCGTTCGATACTTTCTTCATCACGCCAAAGCCCAGCATATCAACCACTAGGTTGTCGTAACCATGACACGCACCACGCTCACATAGGATGATTTTCTCATTGCCACACTCGGCAAATTTATCAACGATGTTGCCAACTTGACCAGGGCTCATAAACTGAGGTTTCTTCACGTTAATGACCGCATCGGTTTTCGCCATTGCTTCGACAAGGTCTGTCTGGCGAGCAAGAAAAGCTGGCAATTGAATCACATCCACCACATCCGCGACAGGCTGAGCTTGAGCTTCGTTGTGGATATCGGTAATGATCTTCACACCGAACGTATCTTTTAGCTCCTGGAAGATTTTCAGACCTTCTTCCAAGCCTGGGCCACGATAAGAATGTACTGAGCTACGGTTTGCTTTATCAAATGACGCCTTGAAAACGTATGGAATGCCTAGTTTCTCAGTCACTTTTACATAGTGCTCGCAAATTTGCATCGCCATATCACGCGATTCAAGCACATTCATACCAGCAAAGAGGGTAAATGGTTTGTCATTCGCTACTGGGATATCACCTACGTGAACGGTTTTAACTGTCATTGGATACTCTCTAATTTTTTAGTGAAGGATAACAGGCGCACGACTGATCGCTGATACCTGTGTTTTCAGTAATTCAATCGCGGGGTCATCAGGGCATTGGTCGATAAAGTATTGGAAATCACTGGCGGCAACTTGATGGCAATCCAACTGCTGATAAATATAGCCTCGGTCTCGAATCTCATACGGGTCATCAGGAACAAACGTCAGCGCAAGGTCGGTACATCGCAACGCGAGTGTATATTTTTCTTCTCTTAACAAGGCGCTTTTTAACAACGCCAGCCAACGACCGATTACCGTTGGGTTATCAGACACGGCAAGATGCTTCGATTCTAATTTAGCCAAGGGGCCTTCATTACCAATCAGCCACGCACGTAATGTTGATTTTGCAACATACTCGCCATCATATGGATTGATATAACAGGGTGCTTCGTTTGGCCAAGTGACTTTCAACAAAAACTGCGTTGGAAATGTCACGGCCTCTACAGGGAAGCCTAGCTTGCTCGCCAGATAGATCAAGATAGCACCTAAGCTAACCGGTACCCCCTTTCTTCTTTCAAGCACCTTATCGATGAAGGCATTTTCAGACGAAAAATAGGCCTCGGTATCACCACCAAAGTTCCATTCTTTATAGAACAACCTGAGCAAGGCATCAAAGCGTTGCTTCTCATCGACTTCATGTGCCAAAGTTTGCTCAGCATCTTTTAGCAAACGAGCTAATTCTGCCTCAGCCCAGTGGTTCTGAGTGTCTGGATCAACAGCTTTATTTAAAATTAAAGCGCCTTCAACTAACGCGATGGCGTCAAAATCTTCATCAAACAGTTCGAGCATCGTTTACCCCATTAAGAATGGTGTTTTGAACATGGCAATCTTTGCTGCCATCATCAACCATCCTAGTGCACCGAAAAATGCACATATTCTAAGTAAGTTATTCTTGGCCAGTTTTAAAGCAAAGAAACCCAACGCAAAGTAAGCCAAGATACAAGTGACTTTCTCTGTCATCCATGGGGCGGCATCTGTAAACGGAATAAATCCAGTAATCATGATAAGTCCGATACCTGACAACAGTAGCAACGAATCATTGATGTGAGGGAAGCGCTTCAAAAACGGATGATTCACTTTTGGTGAGTTCATCATAATCAATCCAAATCTCACAGACAGCAGCGCAACACTTAGTGCGATCGTCAACAAGTGGAAATGTTTTAGTCCTTCATACATAGCTACTTTACTCTCTGTTATTATTTTTCGGCTTATTGTTTATTTTTATGGATTACAGTTTATTTTTATGGCTTACAGTTACTGCTTATGGTTCTACCACTCTAAGAGCTACCCGCGTAAAGCCAGATTATTATCCAGCTATCATCAATTACACACTACTGCCATTGGCCAAGTGTGACTCTGTCGTTACCCGCATAATCTTGTTCTGTAATGACGTGTTTAAAGCCATTACTTTCCAAGACAGATCGCACCGCCGCTCCTTGCTCAAAACCGTGTTCGAACATCAACCATCCATTTGGCAATAAAAACGATGCCGCCTGAGCTGAGATCAACTCGATGTCTGCTAAGCCATTATTTTCCGCAATAAGCGCCGTTGATGGTTCAAACCGAACGTCACCTTGAGACAAATGGGGATCGTGCTTATCGATATAAGGAGGGTTAGACACAATCAACGAAAATCGTTTCTTGTCGTCAATAGGAGTAAACCAACTGCCCTGGCAGAACGTGACATTCCCCAGACCGAGCTTAGTCGCATTGCCAGTGGCAAGCTCTACTGCATCTTGTTGATAGTCAACACCCACAAACTGACGCTCAGGTAACTCAGACGCTAACGCTAATGCGATCGCTCCTGTGCCTGTGCCTAAATCCAGGACATCGCCCGTTAGAGTGCTCGCCTTATCTAGCGCTAATTCAACTAGTCGCTCGGTATCAGGTCTTGGGATCAGTGTGCTGGAGGCAACATTGAGTGGCAATGACCAAAACTCACGCTCACCAAGAATATAAGCGACAGGTTCACCCTTCACTCTTCGAGCTAACAAGGATTCAAACTGCACAGACTGCGCGTCGGTTAAACACTTTTCAGGCCACGTCAGAAGGTAACTTCTTGGCTTATCTAGGGCATGGCAAAGTAACACGGCCGCATCAAGCGAAGCCGAATCACTACCTGACTCCGAAAGAACAAGCGATGCCCGTTTGAGCACCGCTTCAATAGATGATTCCAATATCATCAATTAGTTATTCTCAGCAAGCGCCGCAAGCTGATCGGCTTGGTGTTCCGTCAATACAGGGTCAATCAAGGTTTGGAGATCGCCTTCCATGATTTCTGATAAACGGTATAACGTCAGCGTGATACGGTGATCAGATACTCGGCCTTGTGGGTAGTTGTAAGTACGAATGCGATCACTACGATCGCCAGAACCCAATAGGTTACGACGAGTGTCAGAGACTTCAGCAGCACGCTTTGCAACTTCAGCTTGAGTGATACGCGCGGCAAGTACCGCCATTGCTTTCGCTTTGTTCTTATGTTGCGAGCGTTCATCCTGACATTCGACAACGGTGCCGGTTGGCAAGTGAGTAATACGAATAGCAGAATCAGTGGTGTTGACGTGCTGACCACCCGCTCCCGATGCACGGAAAGTATCAATCTTCAGATCAGCGGCTTTGATCTCTGGGATCTCTGCTTCTGGTACTTCTGCCATCACAGCAACCGTACATGCTGAAGTATGCACACGACCTTGTGATTCGGTAGCCGGAACACGTTGAACACGATGTCCACCGGATTCAAACTTAAGCACACCGTACGCACCTTCGCCCGTTACTTTAGCAATCATTTCTTTAAAGCCACCTTGCTCAGAGATATTTGAGCTCATGACTTCGATGCGCCAGCCTTTCTTTTCTGCATAACGACTGTACATACGGAAAAGGTCGCCAGCAAAAATACCCGCTTCATCACCACCCGCGCCGGCGCGGATTTCAAGGAAACAGTTACGATCATCATTAGGGTCTTTTGGCAATAACAGAACCTGAAGTTCATCAGCTAAGCGTTCAATTGTCGCTTTAGATTCGGCAATTTCTTCTTGCGCCATTTCGCGCATTTCTGCGTCATCTTCTTTTGCCATTTCTTCTGCCGCAGTAAGATCATCTTGTGCTTGCTGGTAGGCTTGGAAGCACTGTGTCACTTCTTCTAACTGAGAATACTCTCTCGACAACGCTCGGAATTTATTCTGATCGCCAATCACGCCAGGATCACCGAGCAGGTGTTGAACTTCTTCGTAGCGTTCAACCAGAGTTTCCAATTTCATTAGGATGGAGGATTTCATAATTGCTGTCTTATCTCAGGGTATGGCTTATTTAGTTTGGTCTAAACCCAAACTTTGTCTGATGACCGTCAGTTTTGCAGGATCACCCTGCTCGGCGGCATCTTGTAACGCCTTAGTTGGCGCATGAATAAGCTTGTTGGTTAATTTATTACTCAGCTCTAATAACACTTTTTCCGGATCGGAGCCTGTGGCTAAAGCTTGTAAACTTTTTGACAATAAATCGTGGCGAGTCTCATTCGCTTGTTTTCTAAACTCTCGGATACTGTCGACGGCTTGAAGTGAACGCATCCATGTCATGAACTGAGCACTTTCTTCGCTCACAATGACTTCCGCTTGGATCGCCTCAACTTTTCGTTGCTCGATATTACCATCAACTATCGATTGCAAGTCATCAACGGTATAGAGGTAGGCGTCGTTCAATTCCCCCACCTGTGACTCGATATCACGAGGTACCGCGATATCGATCAACAACATCGGCTGATATCGACGTTGTTTAATGGCGGTTTCGACCATCCCCTTACCAATAATGGGTAGCGGGCTCGCCGTCGAGCTGATCACGATGTCTGCACGTGGCAGCACATCAGGAATCTCATTTAGAGCAATAACTTGGGCACCAAACTGAGAGGCCAGCACATCCGCGCGTTCTTTGGTTCGGTTGGCCACAATCATTTGTTTACAACCATGCCCTTGCAGATGTTTCGCTACCAGTTCTATGGTTTCACCCGCACCGACCAATAGGACCACGGAGTCAGCGATGGTTTCAAAAATTTGTCGTGCTAACGTACAAGCCGCATAAGCGACTGACACCGCACTGCTGCCGATCTCTGTTTCAGTTCGAACTCGCTTTGCGACGGAAAACACCTTTTGGAACAGTTTCTCGACGCTGCCATCAATCGCGCGTAACTCTCTTGCGTCAGAATAGGCTTGTTTCACCTGCCCTAAAATTTGCGGCTCACCAAGAACTAAGGAATCCAAACCACATGACACGCGCATGAGATGCCGAATTGCCGCTTGTTCCTCATGAACATACAACGAAGGTTTCAGCTCTTCTGCAGCAACACCGTGAAACTGAATCAGCCAATCAATCAGTTGTGTTTTACTGAAACTACCTGTGTCACAGTATATTTCGGTGCGGTTGCACGTTGACAGGATGACGGAGCCATTTACCTTGCTATTTTCTTTTAGCTCATTCAGGGCTCGGTCGAGTTTTTCAGGCGGAAACGCCACCTTCTCTCTAAGATCCACTGACGCTGTATTATGGTTGATACCAATGGCAAGCAATGACATGTAAAGCGAATTCTCTGATACGGATATGACAAATAGGTCGGAATTTTACTTGATGGCACGCTTTAATGAAAGGCTCAGACCAATTTGTTTTCCTGAGTTTGTGGGTTTGGTGCTATAGTCTTTCAATATTGTATTGAATTTGAACAATAAACCAGCACGTAAGATGTTTCCTATGCTTAAGCTCTCTCGCCAATTTTTCTATACGTTACTCGCCTTTTACCTTGTAGGTTGTACCAGCGTACCACCTGAACCTAAAAGCGTAGAATGGACCGCTCATCGATCTGAACTTTCCTCTCTTACCCAGTACACTGCGATTGGGAAGTTGGGCTACGTTTCTCCAGAGCAGCGACAAACCCTCAACTTTCAATGGACACACTCCCCTAATTTTACTCAAGTTAGGTTGACCACCTTCCTAGGGCAGACCGTCTTAAATTTAACGTCAACGCCCAGCGGGGCTTTCATTGAAACCTACGACGGCCAAAAGCTAAGTGGCAGAAATGTCAATCAACTCATTTATCAACTTGTTGGTTTAGATATTCCTATTGAGCAACTTCAAGATTGGCTTATCGGCCTTCCGACGACCGCTGATACTTATCAATTAAACAGTTTCAATACCGTGGGCAGCTTGACAAAACAATTACAAAATAAGTCATGGCAATTAGAGTACGAGGCATACCGAAGCTATACTCTTACAGACTCAGAGCAAACCCTTCCTATGCCTACTCGTATGCTGCTCACGCAAGGCGACACCACTCTAAAACTAGTGGTCTCTAAATGGACAATGAAACAATGACCGCGAAGCAAACCACACGGTGGCCTAGCCCCGCAAAACTGAATCTATTTTTATACATCACTGGCCGCCAAGCTAACGGCTATCATGAGCTCCAAACGCTATTCCAATTCATAGACCTGTGCGATCACCTTGAGATCACACCCAACGACAGTGGCACTGTCACCCTATCCCCAGACATTGATGGTGTGGCCACGCAAGACAACCTAATTTGGCGAGCCGCTACCGCGTTGCAAAAATACGCCATCTCAGGTGCGCTTTGCGCTAATCCACGCGGCAAATCACTGGGGGCACATATTCACCTCACGAAGATCTTGCCGATGGGGGGCGGGATTGGCGGCGGCTCTTCCAATGCAGCAACGGCATTAGTCGCACTCAATTATTTGTGGCAGCTCGACTGCACCACAGATGAGCTTGCAAATATAGGGCTAGCACTCGGGGCTGATGTGCCGGTTTTTGTGCGTGGTTTTGCGGCATTTGCTGAGGGTGTAGGTGAAAAACTGTCACCAGCAGAGCCGAAAGAAAAATGGTATTTGGTTGTCAAACCAGAGGTCAGTATCGCAACGGTCGATATTTTCACGCATCCAAAATTAACTAGAGATACGCCAAAACGAGACTTACCAACGCTTTTAGACTCGCTTTACGTAAACGATTGCGAAAAAATTGTCCGAATGCTGTACCCAGAGGTTGATAAGCAACTTTCTTGGCTGCTACAATACGCGCCGTCGAGATTGACGGGAACCGGATCTTGCATTTTTGCTGAATTTAACAGCAAAGAGAGCGCAGAGAAAGTTTTTCACCACCTTCCTGACAATGTCTCCGCTTATGTAGCGAAAGGGTGCAACCGCTCTCCTTTACTAGAGACCTTGGCTAATTACCAATTAGCCCAAACACAATCTGTTTAAACTAGACGCAACCCTGAGGTTTCCACCGTGCCTGATATGAAGCTATTTGCTGGTAACGCTACACCTGAACTAGCCCAACGTATTGCTGATCGTCTATACATCTCTCTTGGAGATGCTACTGTTGACCGTTTTTCTGATGGCGAAGTCGCTGTTCAAATCAATGAAAACGTTCGTGGTAGTGATGTATTCATCATTCAATCAACTTGTGCGCCAACTAACGACAACCTAATGGAGTTAGTGGTAATGATTGATGCAATGCGCCGCGCTTCAGCAGGCCGTATTACTGCTGTAATTCCTTACTTTGGTTATGCACGTCAAGATCGTCGCGTACGCTCTGCTCGTGTGCCAATTACAGCTAAAGTTGTTGCTGATTTCCTTTCTAACGTTGGTGTTGACCGTGTGTTGACTATCGACTTACATGCTGAGCAAATCCAAGGCTTCTTCGACGTACCTGTTGATAACATCTTCGGTACACCAGTACTGCTTGAAGATATGGCTAACCGTGGTCTAGAAGATCCAGTCGTTGTGTCTCCTGATCTTGGTGGTGTTGTACGCGCTCGCGCAACAGCAAAAGCACTCGGTGATATTGACATCGCGATCGTCGATAAGCGTCGTCCACGTGCAAACGTGTCTGAGGTCATGAACCTTATCGGTGATGTTGAAGGCCGTGACTGTGTCATCGTCGATGACATGATCGATACTGGTGGCACACTGTGTAAAGCAGCCGAAGCTCTGAAAGAACGTGGCGCTAAGCGTGTATTTGCTTACGCAACACACGCAGTATTCTCTGGCAACGCCGCTAAAAACATCAAGAACTCAGTACTTGACCAAGTCATCGTGACTGACTCAATTACATTGACAAAAGAAATGGCAGCAACCGGTAAAGTTCACCAGTTAACGCTATCTTCTATGCTGGCTGAAGCGATTCGCCGTATTAGCAACGAAGAGTCAATTTCTGCGATGTTCAGCTCTAAGTAAGCGTTCAACGTATTATAAAAAACCACTTCTTGATGAAGTGGTTTTTTTGTATTCACGTTTTGTGTCTCCACTTAGTGTGCTATCATACCGCGCTTTTTGATATTCAAGAGAGATCGGTCCGTTGACTCAGCAGATAAAATTACTTGTAGGCCTAGCCAACCCAGGTCCCGAATACGCGAGAACGCGCCACAATGCAGGAGCATGGGTGGTCGAAGAGCTTGCTCGAATTCATAACATCACCTTAAAGAATGAACCAAAATTCTTTGGCCTAACTGGTAGAATCCAGGCTAATGGCAGTGATCTTAGAGTATTAGTTCCAACAACATTTATGAACTTATCAGGTAAAGCCATTGCCGCTTTAGCCAAGTTCTATCAAATTCAACCTGAAGAAATCATGGTCGCTCACGATGAGCTAGACTTACCTCCAGGTGTTGCTAAGTTCAAGAAAGGTGGTGGTCATGGCGGTCATAATGGCCTCAAAGACACCATCAGTAAGCTCAGCAACAATAAAGACTTCTATCGCCTTCGGATTGGTATTGGCCATCCTGGACACAGAGACAAAGTCGCAGGCTATGTATTAGGTAAAGCACCAGCAAAAGAGCAAGAATGCCTTGATGCTGTTGTCGATGAATCTGTACGCAGTCTTGATATTTTACTTAAAGATGGCCTGCCAAAAGCACAAAATCGCCTACACACGTTCAAAGCTGAATAAGGTTACAATCATGGGTTTTAAATGTGGCATCGTTGGATTGCCAAACGTTGGTAAATCAACTCTGTTCAACGCACTAACAAAAGCAGGAATTGAAGCAGCAAACTTCCCGTTCTGTACTATCGAACCAAACACTGGCATCGTTCCTGTTCCAGATTTACGTCTAGACGCCTTGTCTAAAATTGTTAATCCGCAAAAGATTTTGCCGACAACAATGGAATTCGTTGATATTGCGGGCCTTGTGGCTGGCGCATCAAAAGGTGAAGGCTTAGGTAACAAATTCTTAGCTAACATCCGCGAAACTGACGCGATTGGCCACGTTGTTCGTTGTTTTGAAAACGACAACATTATCCACGTTTCAGGTAAAGTATCGCCGATTGATGATATCGAAGTGATCAACTTAGAATTAGCATTAGCCGATCTTGACAGTTGTGAACGTGCGATCTTCCGCAATGCTAAAAAAGCAAAAGGCGGCGATAAAGACGCAAAATTTGAAACCACTGTACTTGAAAAGTTACTACCAGTGCTTACTGAAGGTGGCATGGCACGTACCGTTGAACTGGCAAAAGAAGAACTCGCAGCGATTGGCTACTTGAACTTCCTAACCCTTAAACCAACGATGTACATCGCCAACGTTAACGAAGACGGTTTTGAAAACAACCCGTATCTTGATGCCGTTCGTGAGTTTGCAGCCAATGAAAACAACGTGGTGGTTGCCGTTTGTGCAGCCATTGAATCTGAGCTGTCAGAACTTGATGATGAAGATCGCGTAGAATTCCTCGCCGACATGGGTATCGAAGAGCCGGGACTTAACCGTGTGATTCGATCGGGCTACGATCTTCTAACGCTACAGACTTATTTCACCGCGGGTGTTAAAGAAGTACGTGCATGGACGATTCCTATCGGCGCCACGGCACCACAGTCTGCTGGTAAAATTCATACTGACTTCGAGAAAGGCTTCATTCGTGCCGAAGTCGTTGGTTACAATGATTTTATCGAATTCAACGGTGAATCTGGAGCAAAAGATGCGGGTAAATGGCGTCTTGAAGGCAAAGATTACATTGTAAAAGATGGCGATGTAATTCACTTCCGTTTCAACGTTTAACAAAGCAATTGTTGTTTTGTATAAAAAGCCAGCATCTGCTGGCTTTTGTTGTTTTTAAAGCCTTAGCGTAAAACTCAGCTATCAAATGACTCGTAACAAATAACACCATTTAGCTGGTGCTTATATAACAGTTTTTGATCACAAACGACGCTATTTGTTTAAAAAAAACTCGAACAGCACTTTTTAGTGGATTTCTTCAAAAAAAAAGTTGACGCATTTGTCTCAACTACGCATAATGCGCCCCGTTCTCAGCGATAAGGCAACTTAACGCCGGGAGTGAAAAATTGAAAAGAAATGGCTACTTAGCTCAGCTGGTTAGAGCACATCACTCATAATGATGGGGTCGCAGGTTCAAATCCCGCAGTAGCCACCATTTCAAATTTTCTTGTAACAGGAACAACAATGCGGTCGTGGCGGAATTGGTAGACGCACCAGATTTAGGTTCTGGCGCCGAGAGGTGTGAGAGTTCAAGTCTCTCCGACCGCACCATTCTTTAGAAATAAAGAATCAAGTATGATGACTTTGAGTTTCAAGTACTCTAAACCATCCTGTTGGGCTATCGCCAAGCGGTAAGGCACTGGCTTTTGATGCCAGCATTCCCTGGTTCGAATCCAGGTAGCCCAGCCAACATTTTGTTTTATTGAATAGAAGTTTTTCTTAAATTCGGTAGAACTAGAGATAAGATTGTATTATATTGTCTCGCTTGCAAAACATGGCTACTTAGCTCAGCTGGTTAGAGCACATCACTCATAATGATGGGGTCGCAGGTTCAAATCCCGCAGTAGCCACCATACAACGTTATCTAGATTCTCCAATGTCTTTATAACTATATATT
>NZ_JBHFOL010000019.1:0-76472 GCF_053544015.1 Vibrio sp. E150_011 | reverse complement strand
GTTGAGTCATCTTGTTAGCAGGAAGTACAGGGTTCTTGGATTCTTGAGACTCAACAAGCGTTGCTAGGTAAGTTGATGCATCAACCATGGTGTAGCTGTAGTCCATCTCTTGGTCATCTTTCACGACGTACACAGAAGTAAGAAGTGTACCGATGTTACCTGCAATGTAACGACCTGGTTCTAACCACAATTGTGGAAGCTCAAAGCTTTCTTTGTTGAATTCTTCAAGCATACCGTTACATACGATTTTCGCGTAGTCTTCGATAGTGTTGGAGTTCATCATGTGCTCTTTGCTACGACATTCTGGCTCACGCTCACGTGGCCAACCGCCGCCTAGGTCAACCTGGAAAGGTTGAACATCACATGCGCGAGAGATCTCGATAACATCACGAGCATACTGACGGTAAAGTGCATCCCAACCTTCAGGTTGCTTAGAGAAACGACCTAGGTGAGTGTGGAAACCGTAGAATTCAAAGACATCAATTTCTTTTACGCGGTTAACAATTTTCTTCGCTTCTTCTTTAAGAAGACCGAACTTGATCCATTTCATCGCGCCAATGAAGTTAGGGAACGGGTAGGCGTCAGGTTCGAAATCGTTGAAGAAATCTTCTGGGATGACTTTTAGACGAACCGCGATGCGTACTTTTTCCGTTGGCTTCACTTCACGAGCGATGCGCTCAACGATTTCAATTTCTTCATAAGAATCTAAGTGAACTGCGTAGCCGTATTCAATCGCTTTACGAATAGCAAGCTCAGGTTTAACCGTACCGTTAAGCGCGATGGTTTTTGGGTCAGCGCCTGCATAGTGAGTCGCTTCAACTTCACCAGGACCGAAACAGTCACCGCCAACGCCTTCTTCGTTACAAATGGCACGAACCGCAAAGTTAGTGTTTGATTTGATAGCAAACATCACGTTGACCGGCTTTGGCCAGTAGTTGCCAAATGCGTTTTTAACGCGACGCAGGTTGTTACGTAGCGTGTCTTCGCTGAGTACGAAAAGCGGGCTACCGTATTGCTCGATAAGGTCCGTTGCTTTACAGCCACCGATTAGCAAGTCGTCGCCTTGAGTGCTTAGCTCGTCTGTAGGAGTCAGGATGTTCTCTAGACGCTCAGCGTAGTTCATGGTTGCTTTGTGCTCTGCAAGCAGTTGTTTTTGCTCATCAAGAACAGTGCTAAGGCGATTTACGCTTTCTTCTAGGCGGTTTTGATATTTCATCTTCGACCCTTATTAGTAGTCACGGTATAGGTAATAAGAACCAGAATGTGGTATCTGGTTCTATTTATTGTTTGCTTGAGATGAATTGTAGGTAAGCAGATTAGAGTCATCACTTCACTGAGCGTCAAAAAATCTTACGCTGTGTGGATAAATTGACTTGAAATGTACAGGTTGTTTATTCACGTGGTGAATGCGTTAATTCTTCATGAGCATTTAATCGAGATTCGACGGAGATAAATAAGTATTCCACACACATTATATTAGGCGGATTTTATTATTTTCATATGATTAAAGTAACAACAATGGCGAGTTACTTTTAGAGTGAGAGTATTTTACTTTGCGGCGAAGCTTGTTACTTAAATGAATATTGTTGTTTTTGTGTTAATTATTCTGTGTGTTTCATGAGTCGAATAGTACTGTTTTATGAGCCGTATAACTAGATATTGATTAAATAAATGCATGATCGCTTTATTCATTAAGGTCAAATGACTGTTACCGTAAAACGTTCAAAAAAATTGACTCTGAGTGAAGTTAATGTGAGGCGTTTGTAGGCTAAATTAATTTCATCCTTTGAAAGGGATTAAGAATAATCACTATATATTGCTCCACAGTATATTGATTACTTAACCTTGATGAGAGCCTACGAAATAGATAAATAGTAAAGCCAATATTGAGCTTTACTATCTAAATTATAAGGTATCGCCCCTATGTACAATAAAGACTTCTTTATTAAGCAAGCTCAGAAATTCGGTAAAAAGCAACGCATGGTTGTTGCAGCAGCTCACGATGACGCAACACTAGACGCAGCGAATAATGCATTTAAAGAAGGCATGGCTGACGTCATCCTTGTTGGTGAACGTGCGTTAATCAATGCCGCAGCTGAGAAAGCGAACGTTGACTTGGCTAATTTCGAAATCATTGAAGCTGACGGCCTTGAAGCAACAGCAGCAGCTGCGGTAACCGCAATTGCTGAAGGCAAAGGCGACTTATTAATGAAGGGTCTCATTGACACTTCAATCCTTCTGAAAGAAGTACTTAAAAAAGAACACGGTCTACGTACTGGTAACGTTCTTAGCCACGCAGGCGTACTTTTCAAAGAAGGTGGCGATAGCTTCCACGTATTTACTGACGCTGCAATGAACATTGCTCCTACGCTTGAGCAAAAGAAAGGCATCATTAAAAACGCCGTTCAACTTGCGCACTCTGTTGGTATCGAAGAGCCAAAAGTAGCGAACCTATGTGCGAAAGAAAAGCCATACGACAAAATGCCAGCCACGATGGACGCCGCTGAACTTCAAAAGATGAACCAGAATGGTGAAATTGAAGGCTGTATCGTTTCAGGCCCTATCTCTCTCGATATCGCAGTATCTCAGTATGCAGCAAACCTAAAAGGTTGTACCGATGCAGTTGCTGGTCAAGCTGACATCCTAATGGTTCCAAACATCGAAGTAGGCAACGTGTTTGCTAAAGCACTTCAGTACATGGCTGGCTTTAGCATGGCGGGTGTTCTACTTGGTGCTCGTATCCCAGTTGTTCTTGTTTCGCGTGCAGACGGCGAAGCTGAGAAAACCGTTTCTATCGCGCTTGCGTGTTCTGTTGCTGCTCTAAGCCAACAGAAAGAAGCTGCAGAAGTCTCTGCGTAATTACAAATAGAAAGTCACTAATTCAGGTTAACGAAGAAATGAAAATTCTAGCTATCAACCCAGGTTCTACCTCTACAAAGATCGGTGTTTTCGAAGGCACTACTGAGCTTTTCGAAAAAACGCTACGTCACAGCGCTGAAGAATTGGCGCCATTTGGTGCAGTGGTTGCTCACCAAAAAGCGTTCCGTAAAGAAGCGATTCTAGCGGCGCTTGAAGAAGCTGGCGTTAAAGCATCTGAGCTTGCAGCTGTAGCATGTCGTGGTGGCGTACTTAAGCCAATCGCTGGCGGTACTTACAAAGTTGAAGACGCAGTAATCGCAGACCTTCTTGAAGCACAAATCCAACATCCAGCGAGCCTAGCGGCGATCATTGGTAAAGAGATTGCTGACGAAAACGGTATCGACGCGTTCTTCACAGATGCGCCGGTTACTTACGAGCTATCTGAACTGGCTTCTTTCTCCGGCCACAAAGCGATTAAACGTAAGGGTCGTTTCCACGCGCTTAACCAAAAAGCTATCGCTCGTCAGTTCGCTGAAGAGCAAGGTAAGAAGTACGAAGACGTAAACGTCATCGTATGTCACATGGGTGGTGGTATCACTGTTGGCGCTCACATGGGCGGCCAAACTGTTGATGTAAACGACGCAGTTTCTGAAGGTCCTTTCACACCAGAGCGTTGTGGCGACCTACCAACTCGCGAACTTATCGACCTTTGCTTCAGCGGCGAATACTCGCACGCAGAGATGAAAGCGTTCATCCAAGGTAAAGGCGGCGCGTTTAGCTACACAGGTAGCATCGACATGCGTGAAATCGAAGAGAAAGCAGAAGCTGGCGACGCTGAGTTTAAGCTTGTGACTGATGCAATGGCTTACCAAGTATCTAAGCAAATCGCTTCTATGGGTGCTGTGTTCGGTGGCGAAGCTATCGACGGTATCTTGCTCACTGGCGGTATTGCTTACAGCAAATACATCACGGCTGAAATTGCTAAGCGCGTTTCATTCGTAGCACCAGTTAAAACGTACCCAGGTGAAGTAGAGCTTGAAGCTCTTGTACTAGGTACATTGCGTGTAGTTAACGGCGAAGAAGCTGCTCAAACTTACGCTTAATAAAAACTGACGCTTAATAAAAGGGCGGCGCTTAATGACTGAGCGACGCCTAACTAAATAAAGATTAGAGCAGGCTCTAGTGCCTGCTCTGCGAAAGTGGACAACCACTTAATACTTTACAGAGGTAATAAACATGTCTTTTGATATCGATAATGCACAAGGTGTATTCACAACTGTTGAAGCTGCAATCGCTGCAACTCACAAAGCTCAAGTAGAATTCTACGCAACGTCTACTAAAGAAGGTCGTGAAGCGATCCTGACTGCTATGCGTGGCGCAGTTTTAGCTAAAGCTGAAGATTTCGCAAAAATGGTTCGTGAAGAAACGAAACTTGGCCGTGTTGAAGACAAAATTGCTAAGCACCAACTGACTGCTGCTAAAACTCCTGGTACTGAAGTTCTAGAAACTAAAGTATGGTCTGGCGACAACGGTATCTCTCTAGAAGAGCGTGCACCATACGGTGTTATCGGTGCAGTTACTCCAGTAACTAACCCAACTGAAACTATCGTTAACAACGCTATTTCTATGCTAGCGTCTGGTAACGCGGTAACGTTTAACGTTCACCCATCTTCAAAAGTTGTTTCAGCTATCATGATCGATCTTCTAAACAAGACTATCGTTGAAGCAGGCGGCCCAGCTAACCTAATCACTATGGTTAAAGAGCCTACTCTAGAAACACTTAACGAAATCGCTAAATCTCCACTAATCAACATGCTTGTTGGTACAGGTGGCCCTGGTCTAGTTAAAGCTATCCTACAATCTGGTAAAAAAGGCATCGGCGCTGGCGCTGGTAACCCACCAGTAATCGTTGATGCTTCAGCTAACCTAGACCTAGCAGCGGCTGGCGTATACGGCGGCGCATCTTTCGATAACAACCTACTTTGTATCGGTGAGAAAGAAGTATTCGTTGAAGACGCAGTGGCTGACGAGTTCCTAGCTAAGCTAGAAGCGACTGGCGCATACGTGCTTTCTGCTGAAGAAGCTGAGAAGCTAACAGCACAAATCCTTACTATGGACGAAATTGACGGTGCTAAGCCTTGTACTGCTCAAGAAATCGCTCGCGTATGGCACCCAGTTAAGCAACACGTTGGTCAAGACGCTGGTGAAATCCTGAAGTCTATCGGTGTTGAATCTGATACACGTCTAGCGGTAATGGTTGTTGAGAACGATCACCCACTAGTACACGTTGAGCAAATGATGCCAGTACTTCCAGTTGTTCGTTGTGCAAACATCGAAGAAGCGATTGAGCGTGCAGTAGCAGCAGAGCGTGGCAACAAGCACTCTTCTTGCATCTACTCTGGTAACATTGAGAACGTGACTAAGTTTGGTCGTGCAATCAACACAACTATCTTCGCTCACAACGGTCCAACACTATCTGGTGTAGGTTACAACGCTGAAGGTACTTCAACGTTCACAATCGCTGGTCCTACTGGTGAAGGCATCACGAACGCACTGTCTTACACACGTGCACGTCGTTTTGCTATCGCTCAAGGCGGTCTACGCATCGTTTAATCAATTTACCCCGATTGATGAAAACGAAAAAGCCGAAGCATATTGCTTCGGCTTTTTTTGTTGTATTTCCCATGCTAATTAATTAATGCCTGTCCTGAAATGTGATTACACATTGAGGGTGAACTGGGAACCTAAAATAAATCGTAAATGCTTTCCTCTATCCCATCAATAAGTGACTGGCGAGTTTCAACCGCGTGGTCATTGGGACGAGACATTTCACCAAAACTTTCAAAATACATTCCGTTCGGATGTTTCACGACGACAAGGTGTTCTTGTCTGAGTTCATGCTTGACCAGTGTCTCCGGAATAATGGCCCATCCAAGATTATCAACGACCGCTTCTAGCACTTCTTGGTGGTTCGAAAAGCTGATTGTGCTGCTTGAAATAGGACGGAAATCCTCATGAATCTCTTCAAACAAGTGTGATAACACGATTTGTCGGTGTGCACTGATGTCGGTCGACGTTACGCTCGTTGATTGCGCTAGTGGATGCTTCGGTGAACATACCGCCATCATGCGGATTCTGTGTAGGGAGCGCACTTTGATCTGAGGGTCATCACCTGAGCTAAAAACAAGTCCATAGCCTAGATCAACGTGTCCTTCTTTAACCAGTGTCGGTATATCCGCGCTGGAAGCCTTAATCACGGTGAGCGAGAGGTGAGGGAAGTTGTCGGATAGCGCGACCAGTTGTTGACGCCAAAACGAGGAAGGGAGCGTGTCATCATACGCGATGCGTATTTTATCACTGTCACCTTGGCGAAATTGCTCTGCTTTAGAGTAGAGGCTTTCAGCCATATTTAATATGTTTTTACAGTCGGTGAGTAGGGCACCGCCAGCTTCGTTCAGCACTAACCTATTGCGTGTACGCTCAAACAATTCGACGCCAAGCTCATCTTCTAAGCTAGACAGCGCCATGCTAAGCGACGTACGAGTTTTGCCCATGATATTGGCAACCTTGGTTAAAGAACCGTGTTCCGCAGTAAGCGTAAATACACGTAATTTTGTCAGGTTCATGAGGTAGGCTCCGTTCTTAAATGAAGGGACATTTCTTAATCGCTGCTATTATTTTTATCGTTGTACTTAGAGTATAGCAATGTTGGCACTGAGTGAAGCGTTATATTGGCACTGGTGCGCAGACCCTATATCACTTTATTTATAGAGTGATTAAGATGAATTTGATTAATAAGCATAGTAACTACGTGGTTTTATTTTCGATATTGAGAATAGTAATAAACACCGAATTATAAATTTCAATCATGAATTGTTACGCTTTTCTATAACTAGTAGAAATGGATTTTTTTACGGTTTAATTCTATCTATCCACTATTAATGACGATGTATCGACTAATAGTGATTTACCTACGGGGTCTGTAATATGTTGAAAAAACTTGGCTTAGAAGGTTGGTTCTCAGCACACTTTGCATATGGCATAGTTCAAATCGTATTTATACCAATGATGGTGCCATCTTTTATTCTTGCTCGCACGGGAAGTGCGACTCAAGCCGGTCTTGCAATGGGCCTATTTGGTATTGCAGGGCTTCTAGCGCCCTTAATTGGTATTATGGCCGATAAATTTAAAGCACACCGATTAACACAAGCGTTAGGGCTTATTGCCTATATGCTTGCTGGCGCATGTTTCGTTATTGCCGGGACCAACTTTACCACAATGGCGATTGGGTCGGTATTGTTTGGTGCGGGCTCCGCGATTATGCTCATGCTTAATCCTGTCTTCATTACTTTTGCTGGGCATGACACTAAAACAGAGGCCATGAAGTTGGGGCGAATGTCCCAAGTGTTGATCGTCGGCTCTTTGCTGTCGGGCATTGCCTTAGCCGCAGTCACGGAGGCCGGTTGGACCTATGAAGCACGCTTTATTGCCATGATAGTCGCGGTAGCCATTCTATTTGTTATCACGATCACAACTAACAAGAAAGCCGCGCAGCGTATCATAGATAATGCCGATGCTATGGCGGCGGCAGCACAAGAAGAGTCCGCTCCGAAGACTGGTCTTTTTAAAGTGCTGTTCTCTAATTTTGGCCTCTTTTTGGTGGCGGTAGGGATTCTTTGTGCAGGTCAAGGTGCATTCCAAGCCCAGTATCCAAACCTAATGGAGAATGGTTATGGTGTGGCGCAATCTTTATCTGCGGCGACGTTGTCAGTTGCGGCAGTCTTGGGCCTGTTTGTTCTTGTATTAGCTGAAAAGTTTGTCGCGAAGTATGGCGCCATCAGCTTATTTAAACTTTGTGCACTAATTTCGATTGCTGTCGTTGCCGTACTTTATTTTATTGCTGAGGCTGCCATGGTGTTGCCATATGTGATTCCGTTGGCACTCGTGCTTGTGTATCTCCAGGGCATTACTATTACAGATATGATTTCTCCTGCGATTGCTGCACGTTTGACCTTAGTTGGTGGAGGGTATACGCAAGGCCTAATGATGTTCTTCATCTCGCTTGGATTTGGGTTGGGAAGCGTAGTGAGTGGTGTGGCCGTTGACGGGTATGGATGGTCAGCATTACCGCTGTCGATTCTTGGCTTAACGGTGATTTCTTATGTTTGTATTCTTGTGGTTGCCCATAAGCAAAAGAAGCAACTTGGCAAGGTGCCAGTAAGTAACGAAGCCACAGTGTAGATTCAGTGTTTAGCGAAAAAGAGCCCGGTGTTTGAACTGACCTCCAGTCATTTGCCAGGCTCTTTTTTTTGGGGCAAACCTAAATCTTGATGGTTACAGAAGTGTTGATAATGTAAGGGTGCGGTGGGGGTTGGAGATGAATCGTTATGATTTCGTTATCGACACTCAAGGTAACATACTGTGTGAAATAAGTGGTTCCCCCGTGTTACTTATATGGCCGAGAAAGCTCGTTATAATCGCCTCATTTAGAAAATTGGTCGCTGTAATAAAGCGAACCTAACTTTTATTGTTCGCCTTTTACTCGTGGTATTCATTCTCTTGAAATAGGCGAGAGCAATTATATTAGAGGTCGTCACATGTTGAAAAAACTTGGTCTAGAAGGGTGGTTCTCTGCCCACTTTGCATACGGTATTGTTCAGATCGTATTTATTCCAATTATGTTGCCATCATTTATTCTGGCCCGAACGGGCAGTGCGACTCAAGCCGGCCTCGCGATGGGATTATTTGGCTTAGCCGGACTCTTTGCTCCGTTGATCGGAATTTTAGCGGACAAATTTAAGGCACATCGATTGGCCCAAGGTTTGGGCTTGGTATCGTACTTGCTCGCAGGCGCATTTTTTCTTGTAGCAGGCCAGGCGTTTATTTTTATGGCAATCGGTTCGGTTCTTTTCGGAACCGGTTCTGCAATTTTGCTGATGCTTAACCCCGTATTTATTACATTTGCAGGCTATGATGAAAAAACAGAAGCGATGAAGCTAGGCCGAATGGCTCAGACTCTGATCTTTGGTTCATTATTGGCAGGGGTCGCGTTAGCGGCGGTAACGGGGATGGGCTGGAGCTATGAAGCACGGTTTATCGCTATGATGGTGTTGGTTGCGGTACTGCTGGTTGTGACGATGATGACCAACAAAAAAGCAGCGCAGCGTATTGTCGATAATGCTGAAATGGTTGCTCAGAAAAATAGCGACGAAAGCGCGGAAAAAGTGAGTATGACCAAGGTTTTGTTTTCCAACTTTGGCCTTTTCCTACTAGCCGTTGGTCTTTTATGTGCAGGCCAAGGCGCGTTTCAAGCTCAGTATCCTAACTTGATGGAAAATGCTTATGATGTTGTTCAGTCAATGTCAGCTGCGAATCTATCCATTGCTTCCGTGTTAGGTTTATTTGTGCTGGTGGGAGCGGAGAAATACGTGACTAAATTTGGTGCGTTAAGTTTGTTTAAGCTGAGCACGGTTGCTTCTATTATTGTGATGGCTGGTCTGTATTTTATTGCTGAGTCGGGATTATCACTTGGCTTTATTATTCCTCTTGGATTGGTCTTAATTTATCTTCAAGGTATTACCGTGACTGATATGATCTCTCCTGCTATTGCTGCTCGCCTGACGTTTGTAGGTGGTGGTTTTACACAAGGTCTGATGATGTTCTTTATCTCACTTGGTTTTGGCTTAGGCAGTGTTATCAGTGGTATCGCTATTGATGGTTGGGGCTGGGCAGCGCTTCCTTTTGCTATTTTGGCGCTGACGATTGCAGCGTATGTTTGCATACTTATTGTTGGTGCAAAGCATAAAATGACAGCAAAACTTGAACAGTAGATGGCAATTGTTGTTTAAGACAAACTGAATAAAAAAGCTTGGTAATACCAAGCTTTTTTATTGTTCTAAATGACCCGTCCTAAATAAGCTTAAGAGAGAGTGCCGTGCTCATCTACACCACCGGCTCCTTTGAACCACACGCTAAGATAATGTTTAAGTTCTTTTAGCTCATCTGGGCCAATAAGTGCCAGCCCAAGATCTTCCGCGCGTGTAATATCGTTATGGCGTAACGGTCGAAAGCTCACCAGCATGGCGCGAGCTTGCAATCCACCGAGCAAATCACGTAGCGATTCAAGCTTATACAGGGTATCGTCACCGTCATCGCGCATCCCTTTCGTCTTACATTCTATGATGTGCAGTTTGTTGTTAACGACGGAGGCGACATCGAGCTCATTTCTTACTTCCCGCTCTCCAAGTTGGCGATAGACCTGAACGTTGAGCGAACGATCTTGAATTGTCGGCATATCATCTTGGATTTGTCTAACGGTACTGTGAACCAGATTTTCTAACCATTCACCGTTTGAAAAACGTCTCGCGTCTTCACTGATAAAAGTTAAGGTACCGTTGCTGTACGAGGCGATCTCTAGATCAACAAGATCGCTTATTAACATATTAAGTTCGCGGTAGCCTTGTTGTTTATCAGACAGTTCAACGTCTAGCCTTTGTTCTTTTCGACACGTTGTTGCGAGATAATTCAGCGTCGCAAGGCCAGGGCCTAACTCGAGTGCATTTCCTGCCCAACGCTCGCCGAGTGCATACAGTTTTTTATCAAGTTGTGGTGGAATGTCATACTCGGTAAATTCAGCACGTGCGCCAAACACCGTAAGGTAATCTTTAATCGTAATGTGGTCTTGCACCTGTGCATCTTCAGCACCTTCTGGGTACAACCAACACATTCTGTCACTACTTGGCTCTACCACAAATATAGGCCAATGAAAGGTTCTAAATACTTCATACACTGACAGCAATCGATGTCTCAAACCACAGCTGGCGTTAAGTTTTACTTCGACGTTTTTGTCTTTTAGTGTTTTTGCCAATTCCAGCACGGTTTGCTTAATGGCAGAAGTGTTCGCAATGTTTGGGATCTCAAAGAATTCGGACGTAATGTCGCGTTGTTGCAGCACTGAGCTCAGCCGTTCAAACATACCAAATTGAGTTTCATCACCAATAAAGATGATGTGCCTACTTACCGTTCGATCATCAAGAAGTGGGGTGACAAGACGAATTGGGTCTTTGTCAATAATACCAACATGAACAGCCATAATGTTTCCTTCAACGTTTGGCTTGCTGAAAGAAGAGGGAGAGATGACAGGTAAGTCATTAAAAAGTGGAGCAAGCCATTCTCAAGATATAACGCCGCTTCACATAAAAAACAAGAGCAGGCTGTTAGGAAAGCCTGCTCTTGGACAATATTTAACGAGTTTCTTACGTTAATTGTATTATTTTTGCTCACTTCCCCCCTTTTTCTTATTCTGGCGGGTATGAGGCTTACACTCTAGCAAAGGGGTTAAGTGCTACAGTTTGAAGCGATGAACTAGCTCTCCTTGCTGATTTGCTAGGCTGGTTAGGCTTTCACTTGTTGAGGCAATCTCAGACATTGCCTGGTAGCTTTCATCGGCAATGTGATTGATCTCTTCAATGTTTTTGGCAATGTCTGCTGTGGTTTCACTTTGTTCAGCGGCAGCCTGAGAAATATGTGTGCTCATCTGGCTAATTTCGATGATCAACGCTTGAATTTCTTCCATTGCGCCATTAGCACTCGAGGCCTGTTCAACAGATTGCTCCATGTCTTGCATGCAACTTTCAATCACCTTACCGGCACTTTTTGAGCTGCTTTGCAGGTTACTGATCATGGTTTCGATTTCGCTTGTCGATTCTGTGGTTCGTTGTGCTAACACTCGTACTTCGTCAGCGACGACCGCGAACCCTCTACCTTGTTCACCCGCACGAGCCGCCTCTATGGCCGCATTCAGCGCAAGAAGGTTAGTCTGCTCAGCAATGTTGCGAATAACATCCAGAATACTGCCAATATGGCTACTCATTTTTTGCAGCTCGCCCACCGCTTCTACCGATTCATTGAGGCGCACTTCAAGTTGATTGATTGTGCTGATATTGGTGCTCATGATATGGCGACCGGACTCAGACGCAGTTTCAACCTGATGCACTTTCTCTAGTGAGCTTTGGGCACTGTTGGCAACTTCTTGTACAGAATGCGACATTTCGGTCATGGCCGTCGCAACATTAGCGGTTTGCTCGCGCTGAGAGCTTAGTTTTGTCTGCGCTGTCGTTGAGGTACTTTGGTTGTTACTGGCGGTTTGTGTCAAGTTATCAGAAGCATCGTTTAACCGAACAAGGACATTATGTAAGCTGTCAGCAAGGGTATTAATATGGTTACCCAAGCGGCGGAATTCATTATTGTATTTGATATCAATGCGCTGTGTCATGTCACCTTCGGTCAGGCTTTCCAGTGCTTTTAACGTGCTGTTTAGCGGTTGACGTACACTTTGAGCAATGTGATAGCCTACACCGATCGCGATGACGCTCACCAACATACCAATACCGATGGCTTTTAAGACACCTTCGTCATAAATGGTACCTGCATCAGCAAGAGAGCGATTGAGGTTGGCGGTTGCCGTTTCAGTAAATCCGTTGAGTGTGGCCATCGCACCATCGACTTCTTGAGCGAGGTTTTCGATATTTTGATACAAAGCGGTACGAGCGATGAGGTAGTTGTTGTGTTGATCAAGCACGCCACCTTTTTGACCGACGTCTTTAGTAAATTGTTCGACAGATTCATCAAACACTTTCTTTAGCTCCGGCATTTGCGTAACTAAGCCTCGGTAAGCGTAGTTGAGGTGAGTTACCGCTTTTCGGTTTTTATCGACGGCTTCTTGCACAAATTGAGTGTCGTTGCTGGCTAGCGCATCTGAGGTAATGAGTTCCGCATCTTTTAGCTTAATAAAATAGCTTTTTGCCATGACCTTAACGGAGATGCTCGACACGTCATCGACGTATTCTTTCATGCCTACGGATAAGTCGGTATGCAATTTTTGGAAGCGACGCGAAGATTGTTGTACCTGTTCTTGTGCGACAAACATGGATTGATAGTTGTCCATCGCTTCTTGAGCTTCTTGGCTATAACGGGTTTGTACATCTCGTAGTTCACCGATTCTTGCTTCAAGTGCGGGAACGGAAGCACTCGCCTGTTCAAGTTGGTCAAGTACAGAGCCAAATACCGCCATTGACTCCGAAAAGTCCTGACGTCTCATGGTCATGCGTTCTTCATTTTGAGTGGTCAAAAAGTCTTTAAACGATTTGTCTGCAGAGAGCAGTTCAACACTCGTTTGATTAGATAAAGAAACCAAGGGCAGTGAGGTTTTTGAGACGGTACCAAAGTATTGATAAATCTGGCTCATCCCGTTGAGCATGATGGCAATGGTGATGACAAATAGGATGACGATGAGAGTGAATCCCGCGTACATCCGCCTTACAACTGAACCTTGCATACCTGTTCCTTCTTCTATGTTGTGCAGCGATATAAAATAAACAACCTTGGACGCGTTACCCTACCGGCTGACAAAGTAAAAGTGTTGCATTGTCATTGGCCACGTAATGTTTTTGGGTACTTGTCTCTTTGTCTCTAATTTCTTTATCGTTAGAAATAACAAAAACTGAAATATAAATGAGATGCGGTGCTACGTTTTATGACGCATACTGCAAAAATATAAGAAAGTACTGAAATTCAAATGCTAAATTGTCCATTCGATTAATAAGTGTGCGAAGTCATTGAGGGTGAATCATAATAAAAACAGTTGCCTATCGAATCGCTTAAAATTGTGATCAGACGGCCCTTAGTGCATACTTCACGGTAACGGCAACAATAATATGCCGACTCTCATTAAACCGTAATCAATTCGGAGCGTCTTCATGGCTGAAGAAACCATTTTTAGTAAGATCATTCGTAAAGAAATCCCAGCAGATGTTGTCTATCAAGACGAACTCGTCACGGCTTTTCGTGACATTAATCCCCGCGCGCCAAGCCATGTGCTGATCATACCGAACAAGCTTATTGCAACAGTCAATGACGTGGTTGCTGATGATGAAGCGATGATGGGGCGTATGTTTACCGTGGCTCGAAAAATCGCTGAAGAAGAGGGGATTGCCGAGGATGGCTATCGCCTTATCGTTAACTGCAACGCGCACGGTGGGCAAGAGGTGTACCACATTCATATGCATCTAGTGGGCGGTCGACCTTTGGGCCCATTGCTAATGAGCTAACAGCGCCTTTACCGATAGCGGTACTGGTTACTTTGGTTCGCAAAAGTAACCAGTACTTTGTAATACTTAAATTCATTTGATGTGTCTATGCTAAAACGTCGTGTTAAACACACCTTGGTCGCTTTCCTATCTCTCAGTGTTACCGCTTGTGCTGGCCTGACAGCCGGTAATTTGTTCAGCCATTATTCGCAACAAAATGCCACCGTTTATCAAGCAGTAAAAAATGGACAGTACCAACAAGCTCAATCTGCGTTACCACCAGAGCCTGTTGCCGGTGACATCTTAGATAATCTAGAAAAAGGGCGTGTCGAATTTTTAGGTCAAGCTTATCCTGAGAGTAAATTGGCCTTAGAGGTCAGTGACAAAGCGGTACGAGTGCAACAAGATAAAGCATTGTTGTCTATTTCTGATGCGGCGACAAGCGTCGGAGCATTGGCCGTAAACGATAATATTACCGAGTATGTTCCTCCTGATTATGAGCTTGGTTTTTTACATCTTTACCTTGGTTTAAACTACATCCAAAAGAATGATCTAGAAGGTGCGCTTGTTGAGGTTCGCAGAGCAAATCAGGTTCAAGAGCGAGCGAGACAATCACGAGAGAAAGACCTGAAATCCGCAGAGTCAGAGCTGAAACAAAAAGGAATTTCGCCGAACTTAGGCTCCGTGCTATCACGTTACCCAGACGCGGGCAGTAAACTGCAAGCGGTACAAAATGGCTACCTCCTCTTTCTTTCCGGGTTGCTTTATGAGGCTTCTAACGACCTTAATGGTGCTTATATTGACTATACGCGTGCATTAGCGGTTGCCCCAGACAATAAAGCCGTGATTGACGCTGTTATGCGAGTGGCAAAACGTGCGGGCCGACGACAAGCCTTAGATGAATTGAAAAAACAATATGGTGAGCCAGCGTCGTTAGAGGTGGGTCAAGGTCGCGTTATTGTACTTGAAGAGCGTGGTGCAGTTAGTGCGATGCAATCATGGAATTTGTCTTTGCCTGTTTATGACAGTCAAGGTAATACGGCGATATATAGTATTGCTTTGCCTCACTATGTTCCAAGCCCTCAACCAGCGTATCCCGCGGTGACATTAGATGGTAAATCGCTGAAGGGCGATGGACTTGTCGATGTTAATTTGATGGCGCAGCAACAGTTGACTGAAAATATGCCAAGCATCTTAGTCCGTCAGGCATTGCGTGTGTATGCAAAAGATCAGATTCGTAAAAGTACGGCTAAAGATGATGATGTTGGCAATCTATTGTTTAATGTTTGGAACACACTGACTGAACAACCAGATACGAGAAGCTGGCAGACGCTACCAAGTACCGTCAACAGTTCAAGTAATATCGTCAAGGCAGGCACTCATACCATCATTGTTGATGGGCAAGACTATACTTTTGATGTAAGAGACAAACAAACCACGCTTGTTTGGCTGTCACGCCAGGGTGGCAGTGCTACCATTTGGCATAAACAATTAGGAAGGTTGTAATGAAAAAATGGCTATTGAGTATCGGTGTACTGCTTGTATTAGTAGGCTGTTCATCTAACAATACATCAGGAATCAAGATAGAAGGTCAAACTCAAGCTGTACTGTATGGCGATGAGAGTATGGGCAGTAAATTTTCTATTGATGACATTTCAACGATTGATACGAATGGGCACGCCAGAGGTATTGTTAAGCTGGCAAACAAAACATCGGTTGATCAAATTGTACAATATCGGTTTTATTGGTACGACGAACAAGGCTTAGAAGTGAATACGAAACAAGCGCCTTGGAAGCGAGCAATTTTACGCGGTGACGAAACGGTTACCCTGTCAGAAGTGTCAGTAAATCCGAATGGTAAAGAATTTCGCGTACAACTGCGCGGAGCAGATGAATAACGTAGCCACCTTTTAATTACTCAGTTGAGTAAGAGTTGGAAAAATTAGCGAGACTAAGGAAAAAACATGAAAAAGAGTATTATTGCTTTGTTGGGGTTGGCCGTCATTTTAGGTGGTTGTTCAAATCAAGTTAGTTATGGTGATTCACAGGCCACTGAAACCACAACGATCGATTTTGGTTCTACCGATTTGCAGAAAATTGCTGGCGATATGGTAGATAGCATGTTGATGTCTGGTTCAGTCTCTGCCATTACAAGGGACTCACGTCCAATTGTTTTCGTTGAACGAATCAAAAATAAAACAACAGAACATATTGATACTGAGTCTATTACCGACAGCATTAGTACAAAAATGCTGAACTCAGGTAAATTCCGCTTCGTTGATATGGATCGTGTTGAGTCGGTTCGTGAGCAACTTGATTTCCAAAACAATGATGAGCTAGTCAATCAAAGTACGGCCATTCAGTTTGGTAAAATGGTCGGTGCACAATACATGCTTTATGGCAACCTAAGCAGCATCGTGAAAGAAGCGGGCAGCGATAAAGATGTGTACTACAAGATGACGATGCGTCTTATGGACCTAGAAACGGGGCTTATTGAATGGGCTGATGAGACTGAGATTCGTAAACAAGAATCTCGCTCAGTGTTAGGCTTCTAACATCCAAATTAATTGATGATAGATTGGCAACATGCGCTGCAACAGCAACCAGAGCTGTTGCATGCGCAAACTGTGCTAAATGAAGTGCCCTTAGGGGCACTTCAGCTTTCTGGCGGGTTAACAAACCGTACTTGGAAAATAGCCACTCAAACGAGAGGTTGGGTGGTGTGGCGAGGTCACACCGAAATTAGCGCAGCGTTTGATATTTGCAGAGACAATGAAAAAGCGGTTCTTAACTTGGTATCGCCTTACATCAAGACCAATCAGGTATTAGGTTACAGTGAACACGGCGTGTTGCTTGCTTGGGTTGAAGGTTCACCCGTATCTGAGGCACTATCTGCACAAGATGTCATTGCTTTGTTAGTGAGGGTGCATGCTTGTCATTATCATACTGAGACCATTCGTCGTTTCGATTACACCCAAAAAGTCGACCATTATTGGCAGCAAATAAAAGAGTGTGAAGAAAAATCACGCTATAGCACGCTCTATCAGAAATTGAGGTTGCCTCCCTCGCTAATGAGCCACCCATCGGCACTTTGCCATTTCGACTTTGGTCATCACAATTTAGTCAACACCAGTACGCTTAGCAGTGGTGGTATTATTTGCGATGATAATGCGATCGCTGTGATCGATTGGGAATATGCAGCGATCGCTGACCCACGACTTGATCTTGTTCTTACACTTGATATGTTGGGAGTGAACCATGAGGAAGGGCTTGAATTGTACATGCGCGAGCAGCGGCGTTTAATCCGAAACACACGGCAACAACGCGCCCAAGCTCTCGATTTACAAGCACACGATTTACAAGCGCCTGATTTGCAAGCGCCTGATTTGCAAAGACTCGATTTACAGGATCTAGACTTACAAGAGCGCTGCTTTCAAGACTCAAGCTTTCAAGCACAATGGCGTCATGATATGCGAGTGTGGTCTGATCATGCTCAAATGATGGCACTACTCTGGTATGTATTGGCTGCTCAGTTGTGGAGTAATGACGATTTTTTATTCAATGCAGAGCATATTTATCGCCGATTATGCAGAAGTGATCACTGTTTGTCGTTTCTCTCTGATTAATACATAGAAATTCACTTTTAAAATACGTTGGGCGTGGTAAATTTAAAAAATGCGTACCATATAGGAATAATTGAGAGGTACTATGATTATCTATCTTCACGGCTATGACTCGAGTAGCCCGGGCAACCACGAAAAAATATTACAGCTACAGTTCATCGATGATGATGTCCGTTTCGTAAATTACAGCACATTGCATCCTAAACATGACATGCAGCATTTGCTTAAAGAAGTCCATAAACTGATTGAGCAATCTGACGACAAAGCACCCTTAATCTGTGGTGTGGGGCTTGGGGGGTTTTGGGCTGAGCGCATTGGTTTTTTATGTGGCATAAAACAGGTGATTTTCAATCCTAACTTGCGTCCTCAACTCAATATGCAAGGAAGAATCGATCGTCCAGAAGAATATGAAGACATTGCAACCAAGTGTGTTGATGAATTCCGTGCTAAGAATGGCAGCCAATGCTTGGTCATTTTGTCTCGCAATGATGAGATTCATGACAATCAAAAAACGGCCGATGCACTAGGCGGTTTCTACGATGTCATCTGGGACGAAATAGAACCTCATAAATTCAAAAAAATCTCGCAGCATTTACAGGCAATGAAAGCATTTAAAGGGGCATAGCCTGATTTTTGCTTCTCAGGCGTGAGATGTGCAATCGATATAAGCAGCGTTTTTCGCTGCTTTTTTTTGTCTGTTGTCTGGCATTTTGCTCTGATCGATGGCGTATTTGTTGATTAATAACTCAACAAACGATCTGTGATCTGAAAAATAATTCCATTCATTAGTTGCGGTCATTAATTTGCTCTATATAATAAATCCACTCCACATTTGTTGATAAATATCAAAAAAAGTTTAGAGCAAGAAGAAAACTTGCCCCGAGATGTTCAAGATCATAATTTTTTGGACGAAAACGTGACGTTAAGCAGCTGCTGTACCGATTTAGGGTCGCTGAAGACCCAGAGCAATTCGCTCATAATGAAAGAATTTTTAGTGGTTTGAGTTACTCGAGCTACACCCCATTTTTTCACTTTTTAGAGGATAGCCATTTTGACAAATATTGTCGTAGTAGGCGGAGGCGCTGGCGGGTTAGAGCTTGCGACTAAATTAGGTCGTACACTTGGAAGAAAGAAACGAGCGAATATCACGCTTGTTGATCGTAAAGCGAGCCACTTGTGGAAGCCGTTGTTACATGAGGTCGCAACCGGTTCGTTAGATGAAGGTGTTGATGCGTTGAGCTACCGAGCTCACGCAAAAAATCATCATTTTGATTTTCAAATGGGTAGCTTGAAAGCTATCAACCGCGAAAAAAAGTGTATTGAACTTAGCGAACTTAAAGACGAACAGGGCTCGTTGTTAATGCCTGCTCGTGATATTGATTATGACATCCTCGTGTTGGCAATTGGCTCGACTTCCAATGATTTCAACACTCCAGGGGTACGTGATAACTGCATTTTCTTGGATAGCCCAGAGCAAGCTCACCGTTTCCGCACCGAAATGAACAACGAATTTTTAAAACTGCACGCTAAAAGTGGCCAGGGTACCGTCGATATTGCCATTGTTGGAGCGGGCGCTACGGGTGTTGAGCTCTCAGCTGAGTTGCATAACGCAGTGAAAGAGTTGCGCACTTATGGCTTCGGTGATTTAGACTCAAGTAAGCTTAATGTAAACCTCGTTGAGGCGGGAGAGCGCATACTCCCTGCATTACCTCCTAGAATCTCCTCTGCGGCGCACTCCGAGCTTACTAAGCTTGGTGTAACGGTTCGTACTTCTACAATGGTGACTCAGGCGGACGCAGAAGGTCTAACGACAAAAGATGGTGAGCGTATACCTGCACAAATTATGGTGTGGGCTGCTGGTATCAAAGCACCTGATTTCATGAAAGATATCGCAGGCTTAGAGACCAATCGTATTAACCAGCTGGTCGTCAAAAACACGCTACAAACCACTCGCGATGATGACATTTTTGTTATTGGTGATTTAGCGCAATGCACCCAAGCGGATGGGTCATTTGTACCGCCGCGTGCCCAAGCGGCGCACCAAATGGCGAGCAGAGCATTTAGTAACGTTGTAGCGAAGCTGTCAAACCGTGACCTCAAAGCTTATGAATATAGCGATCACGGTTCACTGGTTTCATTGAGCCGTTTCTCGACAGTGGGTAGCTTGATGGGTAACTTGACGAAAGGCTCTATGATGGTAGAAGGGCGTATTGCTCGCGTTGTCTATATCTCGCTTTATCGAATGCACCAGGTGGCGCTGCATGGTGTGGTGAAAACTGGGCTTATGATGCTTGTTGGCCGAATCAACCGAGTGTTGAGACCGAATCTTAAGCTGCACTAATCAAGCTCATAAATTTAGCGGTTCTGTCGTGGTCAACACGTTTCGGAACCCTAAATTAGTCAGATGATTGAATAAGGCACCCATTTGGGTGCCTTATTTTTTTGGCGGTACTAGAGAATAAACGAGTCCGGTTTTAGGCTGTCCATTAAAAATGAATCGGTTTTCGGCCTGGCACTCATAGCTCGCACCAATACGTATTGCTAAATCTTGGCTGGGTTGGTTGTTTGGGTCACACACTATTTCTAATCGCGTGAGTAATAAACTGACAAAACTAAACTCGACTAATGCTTCAACTCCTTCTTTGGCATAGCCTTGGGATTGCGCTGAATCGGCCAACCAATAGCCCAAGCTGCCCATATTAAAGGTGTGATAGAACTCATTGAGTGCCACCATGCCCACGAATGAACCCGAATCTCTTTCAAAAAGTCCAAACCCGAACGATTGAGCTTTAATCCAATTGACTCTTGTCGCCCCAATAAAGTCTTGCGCTTCTTGAGTACTAAAACCAGCGTGACACCAATCAATCCAACGGTGCAGTGATGGTGAATGACGAATGGCATGAGCGACCTCTATTGCGTCCTCTTGTGTGAGTAAGCGTAAGCACAATCTAGGGGTATAGATACAATAATTGGTGTTCATAGTGTGGGATGTCGATTGATGACGATAGTCATAGCTGGCTGAATATCGTGTAATGCGAGATAAAGAAAAGGCCCATATTTGGGCCTCTTACTAGTTAGCAACTCTTCTTACTTGAATGATCATCCCTAATAGAGGGTGATCTAAGTAGTGAGTTTCGTTACTGCGCATGCGTCGCTTTTGATCGAGGCGATAGTTTTTCAAAAAGGTTTGCACCTCGGTCTGTACTTCGACTTCTTGCAGGTTACCTGCGATGACATTATTGTCTGGCTCTGAAGCATCGCCAGTTGCCAGTGGAGCCATCAGTTCGGTATCACTTTCTTGAATAGGGGTAGGGCCCGCTATCACGACTTCTTTACTGCTTGGCGATTTTAAATCGAGTTGGGCTTCTGCGTACAAGTAGTGCTGAACGTAGATTTGCAGTTTGCCATCAAGTTCATAAAGCGGTTTATCGATGGCCACTTCTGTGACGCCGTCAACGGGAGAAGACTGATTGTCATTACTGCCTTTTACGCTGCCGTTGGTGTTGAACGTCGAAGAATAGTCTTTGCCTGCTCGAATATGAAAACTAGGCGCCGAGGCTTTTCCTTGATCGCCTTGACGCCACGCTTTATGTAAGAGGACAGAGTAACCAGCATGCTTTTTCAGCTTTGCCACTTCGTCATTTAACTGATAGGCGGAATAAGGCAGCATTTTCACACCTTTTGACGCCCGATAATTGGCATCATTCATGGCACCACTGCGTTTAAAGTCGATCTGTGTGAGGTCATTTGGCCAAGACTCATTAACCTTTTCAGGATTCACGGCACGCTTAAAAATGATCACTTCAATATCAAACTGTCGCTGTGCCAAACTTGGCATAGAAACTAATAGGAGCAGCAGTGGGATCAACTTTTTCATTCTTTCTCCATTGATTGACACTATCGTTGTGTTCAACCACATTATATCAACTAATACAGGGTGTTGCCGAGACAATTCCATCACGCGTTACTCAACACCCTTTAGCACGTTGTTATCTTGATTGGTTTCAATCCTAAATCAACGTTTCGGGCCCTGATTTTTTTCAAATTCTTCCAACATATTATTTAGGAAATTTAGACGCTTGCGACGATCCGTCAAGCTTTCTATGAATTTGAATTTTGTCGGCCCTTCCATGGCAAACTTGTGTGGCTGAGCTTGTAGCAGTTTAACTAAGAAGGCTGGGTCTATGTCAGCATCAGGATAAAATTCGATGTAACCCCCTTTGTCGTGCGCCTCCAGTTTTTTCACTTTTAGTTGAGCCGCACGTAGCTTCATTGCTGAAATGGCCAGCAAGTGTTTGGCTGCATCGGGTAGCAAACCAAATCGGTCAATCAATTCGACTTTTAGTTCACTGAGTTCTTCGTCATCGGCCACACTTGCTATGCGTTTGTACATAGACAGTCGCATATTAACATCTGGTATATAGTCGTCAGGAAGCAAGGCAGGAATGCGTAATTCAACTTCTGTCTGCTCACGCAATAAGTCGTCAAGTGATGGCTCTTTGCCTTCTTTGAGTGCTTCTACGGCTTGTTCTAACATTTCCATATACAAAGAAAAACCAACCGAGTGAATCTGGCCACTTTGCTCGTCGCCCAGTAGTTCACCAGCCCCTCTAATTTCCAGATCGTGCGTGGCAAGCGTAAATCCGGCGCCCAAGTCTTCTAGGGATGCAATTGCATCGAGTCGCTTAATGGCGTCTTTGGTTATCGCTTTAGGGTGGGGCGTGAGTAAGTAAGCATAAGCTTGGTGATGCGAACGTCCAACACGGCCTCGTAATTGGTGTAATTGAGCTAAACCGAGGTTGTCGGCTCGGTCCATAATAATGGTATTGGCGGTCGGAACATCGATACCCGTTTCAATGATTGTCGTACATACGAGCAGATTGAAGCGCTGATGATAGAAATCATTCATAATGCGCTCAAGCTCGCGCTCTCGCATTTGTCCGTGGGCCACGGTGATGCGGGCTTCAGGGATAAGTTTAGCGAGGTCCTCGGCCACCTTATCAATGGTTTCCACTTGGTTGTGCAGAAAGTACACTTGTCCGCCACGCATAATCTCACGCAGAGCGGCTTCACGAACGACGCTGTCATCACGCTCGCGAACAAAGGTCTTAATCGCGAGGCGACGTGCTGGTGGGGTAGCGATAATCGATAAATCTCGCATGCCACTCATTGCCATATTAAGCGTTCGTGGGATAGGTGTGGCGGTTAACGTTAAGATGTCGACGTCGGCGCGCATGGCTTTTACTTTTTCTTTTTGACGAACACCAAATCGGTGTTCTTCATCGACAACCAGTAGGCCAAGATCTCTAAATTTGATCGTGCTTGAAAGCAGCTTATGTGTCCCTACCAGAATGTCGACCTTGCCTTCTTTGACATCCTCTAAAATGAGTTTTTGCTCTTTCGCAGTTTTGAAGCGCGACAACACCTCTACACGAATAGGCAAATTGGCAAATCGGTCACGAAAGTTTTCAAAGTGCTGCTGGGCAAGGAGTGTGGTTGGTACTAATACCGCCACTTGTTTATTGTTGTCGGTTGATAAGAACGCTGCACGCATCGCCACTTCGGTTTTACCAAAGCCTACATCCCCACATACAAGTCGGTCCATTGCCTTCGCTTGGCACATGTCAGATAGTACTGCATTGATGGCTTGGGCTTGGTCGTCCGTTTCTTCAAACGGGAAGCCGGTTTTGAACGTGGCGTATTGATCTCTATCGAGCACAAACTTATAGCCCGGCTTGAGCTCTCTTTTGGCATAAACGTCAAGCAATTCAGCCGCGACATCGCGTACTCTTTCCGCTGCTTTACGTCGAGCTTTCGTCCAGGCTTCTCCGCCAAGCTTATTGAGCGGCGCTGTGTCTTCTGCGCCACCTGAGTACCGGCCAATGAGGTTCAATGAGGCGACCGGAACATAGAGCTTAGCTTCGTTTTGATATTCTAGCGTGACGTATTCTGTAGTGATTCCACCAGCCTCAAGGGTTTGAAGCCCGAGGTATCGACCAATCCCGTGGTCCACATGAACAACGGGTTGACCTGGTTTTAATTCCGCAAGATTACGAATAATGGTGTCGCTGTTGACGGACCGTTTTTCTTTTTTCCTGCGTTGCACAACGCGTTCACCAAGCATGTCGCTTTCGCAGACAAGGGCAAATCGTTTTCCTTGGGCAAAGCCGTATTCACATTGACCAATGATAAGACTGAATTTGTCTTTACTGGCAAGGGCTGACGCGAGGCTTTCGTGTTCTTGAGGGCGCAGCTTAATGCGATGCAGTAGTTCAATGAGTGCTTCACGTCTTCCTTCTGATTCAACAGAAAAAATGATCTGGCCTTGGTATTGCTCAGTGAACTGGCGAACCTGTGCCATCGGCTCTTTGAGCTGATGTTGGACTGAGATGTCAGGCAGTGGGCTAATATCGGCGTTTTTTCTGCCTGCCTTGGCGTCAATCGTGTCACTAGAAACAATAAGTTGGGCGTGCTGTTTTAGCCCAGTATAAAACTCATCTTTTTGTTGCCATAACGCGGCCGGTGGCAATAGTGGACGAAGAGGATCAACTTTTCTCTGTTCATAACGTTGTGCAACGTCATTGAGGAAATGCTCGATAGAAGCGTCGATATCTCCAACCATAATGAGTTGCGAGTCATCATTGACGTACTCGAACAGCGTCTCAGTATGATCGAAGAACAATGGCTGCCAATACTCTATACCAGCCGGCCAAATCCCTTTAGAGACCTGGCTATAGATCGACTCTGGCTCTCTACGTGCTTCAAACTGCTGACGCCAGCGTACGCGAAATTCTTCGATGGCTTCTTTGGTGGTCGGGAACTCATGCGCAGGCAGTAAGCGTATCTCGTTGATGTCTTCCACTGAGCGCTGATTTTCGGGATCAAACGTTCGAATGGTATCAATTTCGTCGTCGAAAAAGTCGATTCGATAAGGCGCATCGCTGCCCATCGGGTATAAATCAAGGATGGAACCGCGACTTGCATATTCACCCGGACCAAAGACTTGCTCAACTTGGCGGTAGCCCGAATTTTCAAGCTGATGGCGTAACTTTTGTAGCGAAAATAAATCACCAACTTTCACCATTAAGGTGTGTTGCAATAAAAAGTCGCGTGGCGTTTGCCTTTGAAGCAATGTGCTGACCGGAATAATGGTGATGCCAGAACTTTGCTGCGGCAGTGTATAAAGCTTGGCTATTCGCTCAGAGATAATATCTTGATGTGGCGAAAAATTGTCATAAGGCAGGGTTTCCCAATCAGGAAATATACCGACATTATCTGGATAAAACTGCTCAATCTCTCCTTGCAGTTTAATCGCCAGCTGTGGGTCTGGAACGACGAGGAGCGTATGACTATTATGTGCTTGTGCGTGCTCACTGATAGCAAGTGCAAGTGAGCCACCAAGTAGGTTGCCCAGATATTTTTTATCGCCCGCACCTGATGGCATGTTTAGGGGGAGTAACGAAGAATTGGTCATAGTGTTTAACTTTTTTCTCGGTCAAGCGAACGCTGTCTTAATAATTTTTGCTGATGGTGCAGCGCGGCTTTAATTAGCATGTCTTGATGGTCTTCAAGAATACGTACGAATGCGAGTGTCATTGAAAATGACGAATCTGTTTGTTGGACGTTGGTGACTTCACCGTAACAATAGATACCAGCAGGTGGCGAATCCAAAAACAGTTTTATGGTGGCTAACTGCCCAAGCTCTAACGGGGCGTTGCTGCTATAAGCTATCTCGCCCGCCCCAAAATGGGTGGTGATTTGACGATACTCTGCGTGGTCTTGCTGAGCAATCATATAGTTGAGCAGGAGGTTCAGTTTGGTATTTTGTTGTTCGATGAGTTCGGCGACGTGTTTTAGGTTTTGTTGTTGCAGTTCGTGTTTAGCGGCGTCGCGTTGTTGATCAAGTTGGCTAAACTCACAGGATGCGACAAACGGGGCAGGGATTTGCGCAAGGTACTCTTCTAAGCTAGGTAACACTGCCCCCACGTCTAGGGGTTCAATGTTTGCTCTAATTGCGCCGTTTACGGTAAAGAAGTCATTCTGTGACATAGATAATTCCTGTTTAATTGTGCTAATTATCTCTGGCTATCACTGAGTTATCAAGAAATTGACCGATCAAATCGTTAAAAGTCTGTCATTTAAAACGAAAATCACATTCAGGGCTACAACCTAAGCGCATTTCTCGTTACATTAGCCTTAGATTTTTTTCTATGGTTGGTGCTATGTTTCACCCATTACCCGTTTTTATCGGATTACGCTATTTGCGAGGTCGTTCAGGCGATCGCTTTAGCCGCTTTGTTTCTTATATGTCTACGGCCGGAATCACGATCGGTGTTTTGTCTTTGGTGACGGTTTTGTCTGTGATGAATGGGTTTGAAGCGCAACTTAAAGGGCGCATTTTAGGTGTATTGCCTCAAGCTGTCATCACACATTCCAGCGGTACGATTTCAATCGACGAGCCACCGCCCAGCTTCTTAGCTGACTTCCCAACAAGTCAGGCTCCGGTTCCTATTGTTCGAAGTGAATCCGTCGTGCAGAGTCACCAAGGGCTTGCAGCTGTCATGATGTTGGGTATTGAGCCTGACAGTGATGATCCCATTCGTCACCGGATGGTGAGTGGCAGTGTTAATCAATTGAAAGCGGGGGAGTATAAGGTCTTACTTGGGCATACCCTTGCGCGCGAATTGGATGTGCAAGTCGGGGATAAGATTCGTCTTATGGTCACCAGCGCAAGTCAGTATACGCCGCTTGGTCGCATTCCAAGTCAACGTATGTTTACCATTGCGGGACTTTATAGTACTGGCTCAGATATCGATAGCTCACTCATTGTGACTCATATTACCGATGCCGCCAAATTGATGCGGTTTAAACCGGAAGAGGCGAGTGGTTGGCGATTATTCTTCAATGATCCGTTTGTCGTTTCTGATCTGAGTAAAACGGAACTACCCGAGCACTGGCAATGGAGCGACTGGCGAGACCAGCGTGGTGAGCTGTTTCAAGCCGTACGAATGGAAAAGAATATGATGGGGTTGATGTTAGGCCTGATCATCGGTGTTGCGGCATTTAACATTATCTCGGCGCTGATCATGGTCGTGATGGAAAAACAGGCAGAAGTGGCGATTTTGAAAACTCAAGGGATGTCTGATAAGCAAGTACTCGCCATTTTCATGGTACAAGGGGCCAGTAGTGGTGCCATCGGTGCCTTGGTCGGTGGCGTATTGGGTGTTTTGATGGCGAATAACCTTAATGCACTACTTGATGCGATGGGGGTTGCTTTGTTTAGTTTTGGTGGTCAGTTGCCGATTTTGGTTAACCCTGCTCAAATTGTTATCGTTGTTGTTGGCGCGGTGTTACTGAGCCTAGTCGCCACATTGTTTCCTTCTTACCGTGCGTCGTCCGTGAAACCAGCTGAGGCTTTAAGATATGAGTAATACATTAATCGCTTGCCATGATATTAGAAAAACGTACCACGATGGCGCGGTCGATACCGAGGTCTTAAAAGGCGTGAGCTTTGAGGTGGCAAAAGGAGAACTGGTGTCGATTATTGGTTCATCTGGTTCAGGGAAGTCAACACTGCTGCATGTGTTAGGCGCATTGGATGAAGTGTCGCAAGGTGATGTCGAGTTCTTAGGTCAATCTTTGTTATCTTTAAATGGCAACCAACAAGCTAAGATTCGAAATCAACATCTGGGTTTTGTATACCAGTTCCACCATCTTCTTAGCGATTTTACGGCGCTTGAGAATGTCGCCATGCCGTTGCTTATCGGTGGTATGAATACCAAGCAGGCGAAAGAAGAAGCGAATGATTTACTCACGCGAGTTGGCTTGAGCCACCGTGTTACGCACCGCCCTTCAGAACTGTCGGGAGGAGAAAGGCAGCGTGTTGCCATTGCTCGCGCATTAGTGAATAAGCCCTCACTTGTCTTGGCGGATGAACCAACGGGCAACCTCGACCACAAGACCGCTTTGTCAATTTACGATTTGATGCGAACGTTGAACAAGGAGTACGGCACCGCCTTTTTAGTGGTAACGCATGATAACGAGCTAGCAGAAAAAATGGATAGACAGCTTCATATGCAAGATGGTCTATTGATCGATATAGCGCAGAGTTAAGGAATCAACGTGTCACTATCCTTTTTTATTGGCAAACGATTTAGCCAAGCTAAACAACGAAATCGCATGGTGTCGTTTATATCGATATCGTCGATAGTCGGTATAGCGGTTGGAGTCGCGGTGATTATTGTCGGTTTATCGGCAATGAACGGGTTTGAGCGTGAGTTAAAAAATCGCGTGCTGTCAGTGATCTCTCACGGCGAGTTCGAGGGGGTGAATCAACCTATCGAAAACTGGCAAAAGATCATGGAGACTTCTCTCAATCATACCAGCGTGGAAGCGGCGGCGCCGTATATTCGCATGACAGCATTAGTTGAAAAAGGCAGTCAGCTAAAGGCGGTGGAGGTGAGAGGCGTTGATCCGAAACTGGAAGAGCAAGTGTCGTCTTTACCTAGCTTTGTGAACAAACAAAGTTGGCAATCTTTTCGGGCCGGAGAGCAGCAAGCGATTTTGGGTAAAGGCGTGGCAGACCAAGTCAATGCGAAAATTGGTGACTTTGTCACCTTGATGATCCCCTCGACCAGTAATACCAGTAAGGTACAGTCTCCAAGGCGAATTCGGGTTAAAGTTGCAGGTTTGCTCGAGTTGAATGGGCAGATTGACCATAGTCTGGTGATTGTGCCTTTGCAAGATGCTCAGAGCTACGCCCGAATGGGAGATAAAGTCAGCGGCGTTTCGATTAAAGTGGATGACGTCTTTAATGCCCCATTGATTGTAAGACAAGTCGGTAACTCGCTCTCAGAGTATGTCTACCTGAGAAGCTGGAAACAAAAATATGGCTTTTTATATCGTGATATTGAGCTGGTTAGAACGATCATGTACCTAGTTATGGTATTGGTGATTGGCGTGGCTTGCTTCAATATTGTCTCGACGTTGATGATGGCAGTAAAAGACCGTTCTGGTGAGATTGCGATTTTGCGAACGATGGGGGCGTCCGATCGATTGATTCGACGAATCTTTATTTGGCAAGGCGTCTTTTCGGGCGTCGTGGGCAGTATTGTTGGTGGTATAGCGGGTGCTTTATTGGCATTGAATCTTACTCCAACTATCTCGGCCTTAGAAGAGCTTGTGGGTCATCAGTTTTTGTCAGGTGATATTTATTTTGTCGATTTCCTACCGTCTCAGTTGATGTGGAGTGATGTGGCGTTAGTGTCAGGTACGGCTATTGCGCTGAGCTTAATTGCCACCTGGTACCCAGCATCAAAAGCGAGTCAGCTCAATCCTGCTTCGGTACTCAGTGCAAAATAGATACTGGATGGGTTTCGATGGCCTAATTGATGCTTGATTGTTTAAGCGAGAGACAAATAAAAAAGGACCTAGTGGTCCTTTTTTGCTTACTGACATACAGAACGATTTCACACCACCGATACATTGCTCGTATCGTGACTCTCGATCATTGTGCACACCTCAAAGCCGCTCTAATTTAGCGGTTGTCAGCTTAATCTTAGGATGTCCACTAGGCTAGAGCCTCAGTGGTAGTCGCTATGCATTTTCAAGGTACCGCCGCGAGGATTCGACCCGCTTATATCGGAGTTGACTACCTCAGGGAACGTTGCTGCCAGCTTCTTACTACTGAATAGCGCCATAAGCCACGAATGCCAAAATAGCCGGCAACGGCTGCAAGCGCGCCACAAAGCATGCATCCCAACAAAAAGGGAGGCCCGATTGTAGACATTTGTGCTGCCAGATACTGCCATGAAAGTTCAAAATGAAAGGGTTGTGTCGGTGTGTTCAAACAAAATGCACCCACTTTATAGGCGAAGTAAAACAGCACCGGCATGGTAACGGGGTTACTGATCCAAACTAAAGCCACCGATAACGGCAGATTAACGCCAAATAATATCGCGAGACCAGCGGCCATAATCATTTGACTTGGAAGTGGGACGAAAGCCATAAACAAGCCGACGGCAAATGCGCCCGCGGCAGATCGGCGGTTCAAACACCAAAGATTGGGGTTATAGAGGACATTGCCGAATATTTTCAACGCCTTTTGTTTTTTGATCACTTCGTGATCGGGCATGAAACGTTTAATGAACTTTCTTGGCATAGGAAAACATGACTCTCTTTACAAGCATCACCGTACCTTTGGTTTACACCCTAATATTAGTAAGTGCAACCTTTTGGCCAGTAATGCCGAATATCTATTGGTTGATTCCTTTATCCTTAATCAGTGTCGCCTGGGTGATAAAACGTCGCTTCGTAGCATTAACGGTATTCATCGCACTATCCGTGGCATTAATTCAAGGAAATCTACTTAAGCACCAATCGGAACAGCTTTTTCGATTCGGCACAGATGTTACCATAAAAGCGAACGTTGACAGCTATTTTAAACAAATAAGTCAAGGCTATGAAGTTGACGTCACCATCCTCGAGATAAATGATGAGCCAACTTATCGGCTTAATCGACCGCAAATTAAGCTTAGAGTCACGACGCCGATAGAGATTGGTTCAGTGGTGTCAGCTCCCGTTCGTCTAAAGCGAATTGTCGGGCTGTTAAACTCAGTGGGGTATGATAAGGAAAAGCATTATTTTTCAACTGGCATGATTGCCCAAGCGGATATTGCCCCCTCATCACATGTACTCATATCGAGTGCCCGTTATTGGAAATCATTTACCTATCGTCAAATCCAAAAGGCGACAGAAGCAAGTCGTTACCAAGCGTACTACCTGGCCCTCATCTTTGGTGACCGCTCCTTGCTGACGCCGAGAGACTGGGCTCAGCTTCGTGAAAGTGGGTTATCACATCTGATGGCGATTTCTGGGTTACACGTTGGAATTGTATTTGCTATTGGTGTGCTTGTTGGGCGATGTGTACGAGTCGTGTGTAGCAAGCTATTGAAGCCAGGCCCTTTATTATCAGTGAGTCAGGCGTGGGGTGGTGTGACTATTGGCTTTATGCTTGCGGGTGGATATGGTGCGCTTGCCAATTACTCTGTACCCACGGTGAGGGCGCTGTTGATGCTCGTGGTCCTTTATTTTTTTTATGCGAGAAAGGTTAAGACGGACACCGTCGTCATTGTGTTGATCAGTTCGAGCGTAATATTAACCTTGCTTCCGTTTTCATCTGCCAGTATGAGTTTTTGGCTATCTTATTACGCCGTGACGGCTTTGATTATTTTATCGGTTGGTCGTTATGCTCCCGAACGGAGTGAGGGCGATAAAAAGCACCACTGGGTGTATTTTCATCTTGGATTGGCCATTTTGTTTTTACCCCTTTTGGTGTTTCTTTTTAATGGGGTTTCGCTGGGCAGTTCTTTTTACAACCTCGTATTCGTGCCCTGGTTTACGTTTGTTGTTATCCCAAGTTTGTTAGTTATTACGTTATGTTCTCTTGTCGTGAGTCATAACGGGTTATATGGCGCTGTGATGGATCCGTTATTGTCGGTTGTGGATGTCGCGCTATCTTATTCACATTGGTTTTGGCTTGAGCTTGAGGTGCTTTATGTTTGGCTATTGATGACGTTGATTTGTTTATGGTATTTACGCGTTTGGATGAATGTTCAGGTACTCGTCTGCCTTGGCGTCACTGCTGGAATAACGGTTATAGAGTCGGACAAAAAGTCTGGTTTTCAGGTCAATGTCTTGGATATAGGTCACGGGCTTGCGGTGATTATCCAGCAAGGTAAAGAAGCGGTGATATATGATACTGGGATGGAGGTTAACGGATTTAGCATTGCTGAGCGTGTCATTACGCCGACGTTAACACGATTAGGTATAGATTCCGTTGAAGGCTTGATATTGAGTCACTCAGATAATGATCACGCAGGCGGAGCGCAAGCTCTTATTAATACATGGCCGCTGACCTGGATACGTCGCCCCGATGTGAGCGATCGTGCACGTCCTTGTAAAAAGGGAGAGAAGTGGTACTGGAAGTCTGTAACCTTTGAGGCCTTATGGCCCCCGAAACTCGTGACACGAGCATACAACCCACATTCGTGTGTTGTACTCATGACGTATTATGCCGCGGAGTCAGGGGCCAGCTATCGAGTACTGTTTGCTGGTGATGTAGACAAAATTGGCGAAATCTTATTATTTCGCGACCTGTCTTTGCAGAATATTGATGTGTTAATTGTTCCACATCACGGTAGTAAAACGTCGTCGTCGAGGTTTTTGATGAGCAAAGTGACAGCGAATTATGCGGTCGCCTCGACTCGCTTTGGTGGACGATGGAACTTGCCTAATCCGGCGATTAAAGAAAGCTATCAGCGACGCGGCAGTACTTGGCATGATACTGGATCGGCGGGACAGGTGGTTTATCGATTTAATGGTCAAGAAGTGAGCGCTTCTTCGCTTCGGAGCGATAAGCTTGCGCCTTGGTATAGGCAGATGTTGAGAAGCGGAGTAGAATAAAGGGAAATGAAGAAAAAATGATTGATAAATTATGTCGCTAAATCAAGACGAAACAACGCTGCAAACCTTTAAGCGCTTGTGGATTTATATCCGCAAATACAAAACAGGCTTGACCGTCGCCGTTATCGCCCTCGTGATTAACGCCGCCGCTGATACTTACATGCTTTCTTTGCTTAAACCGCTTCTTGATGAAGGTTTTGGCGACGTTGAATCGAATTTCTTGAAGATTTTGCCGATCATAATATTAGGTATGATGTTTGTGCGAGGTTTGAGCGGTTTTGTATCGACGTATTGCTTGAGCTGGGTATCAGGCAACGTTGTCATGCAGCTGCGTAGGACGATTTTCCGTCACTTTATGCATATGCCTGTCTCATTTTTCGACAAAGAATCAACCGGCGGGCTGCTTTCAAGAATTACTTACGACTCGGAACAAGTGGCAGGGGCGACGAGCCGTTCTCTTGTCAGTATAGTGCGTGAAGGCGCGAGTATCATCGGGCTGATATTTTTGATGTTTTGGAATAGCTGGCAATTGTCTTTGGTTTTGATTGCGGTGGCTCCTATCGTGGCATGGGCGATCGGTTTTGTATCAAAGCGTTTTAGAAAAATCTCGCGCAACATGCAAACCTCTATGGGTGAGATGACGACGTCAGCAGAGCAGATGCTGAAGGGGCACAAGGTGGTGTTAACCTACGGTGGCCAGAAAGTCGAAAGCGAACGCTTTGATAATATGAGTAATCAAATGCGCCAACAAACAATGAAAATGGTCGGTGCATCTGCGATTGCGAATCCAGTGATTCAAATGATTGCTTCTCTCGCATTGGTATCGGTGTTGTATCTCGCCAGTTTTGATTCTATCCGAAGTGAACTCACACCGGGTACCTTTACGGTTATTTTCTCTGCCATGTTTGCGCTTATGCGTCCTCTTAAAGCTCTAACTAGTGTGACGGCAGAGTTCCAACGTGGAATGGCGGCCAGCCAAACCTTGTTTGCGCTAATTGACCTTGATACGGAAAAAGACGGCGGAACGAAAGAACTACAAAAAGTTAAGGGTGATATTCATGTTAATGACATCACCTTTACCTACCAAGGCACGGACAAACCCGCGCTACGAAACGTGAGTTTCGAACTTCCGGCAGGCAAGACGATTGCACTAGTAGGGCGCTCGGGTTCGGGTAAAAGTACCATCGCCAATTTGTTTACTCGTTTTTACGATGTTGACAGTGGTCATATTGCTCTTGATGGCCACAAAATTGATGATTTAAAACTGACAAACCTTCGCCAGCACTTTGCGCTAGTATCGCAAAATGTCCATCTATTTAACGACACTATTGCCAATAATATCGCTTACGCTGCCCAAGGCGATTATAGTCGTGAGCAAATAGAGCACGCGGCAACACAAGCTCATGCGATGGAGTTCATCGAGGGACTCGAGCATGGTCTTGATACGGTTATTGGCGAGAACGGTGCGAGCCTTTCTGGCGGTCAACGTCAACGAATTGCTATTGCCCGGGCTCTGCTGCGCGATGCGCCTGTATTAATTCTCGATGAAGCAACGTCTGCATTGGACACAGAATCAGAGCGAGCGATTCAATCTGCCCTTGATGAATTGCAAAAAGACAAAACAGTGCTCGTTATCGCGCACCGCTTATCCACTATTGAAGAGGCGGATGAAATCCTCGTCGTCGACGAGGGTGAGATCATCGAACGTGGCAATCACGAAGCATTGATCACTCATCAAGGCGCGTATGCTCAGCTACACCGTATCCAGTTTGGTGAGCATTCGTGATAGAAAAGCTTTGGTTCAACCAGCACCCGCTTCGATTCTTATTATGGGTGCTGTTGTGGCCACTAAGCCGTTTGTATGGAATCATTTCAAACAGGCGTCGACACGCGTATCAACAAGGTGAAAAACCGGTTTATCGATCCTCATTACCCGTGGTGGTTGTGGGTAATATTACCGCTGGTGGAAATGGCAAAACACCCATGGTTATATGGTTAGTTGAACAGCTAACCGCGCTTGGTTTTAAGCCTGGTATAGTTTCCAGAGGCTATGGTGCAAAAGCGCCGCATTACCCATTTCGAGTCGATGAAAACTCGTCAACGGCGCATTGTGGTGATGAGCCTAAATTGATTTTCGAACGAACAGGTGCGCCCGTTGTCGTTGACCCTGTGCGTGCTCAGGCCGTACAAGAGTTAGAGAAACAAAACGTTGATGTCATCATTACCGATGATGGACTTCAACACTATGCACTAGACCGCGCATTTGAGATTGTCGTCGTAGACGGACAGCGTCGTTTCGGCAATGAATCCCTTATTCCTCTTGGTCCATTGAGAGAGCCACTTTCTCGGCTTAACGAGGTTGATCTCATTGTCGTCAATGGATCTCAAGCGAAAAGTGAGAGAGAGAAAGTGTTTCAATTGGAGCCTGACTGCGCTGTAAATTTGCGGTCAGGTGAGAAAATGCCGGTTCATGAGCTTGGGTCACTAGCCGCTTTTGCTGGCATTGGACATCCGCCCCGTTTCTTTGCTACGTTGAAGCACCTTGGCGCTAATGTTTTATGTGCCCAAGGGTTTGCTGATCATAAAGAGTTTGAATTGTCGCAACTTATCGCCTTAGAAGAAGGCGTGGATAATGTCATCATGACCGAAAAAGACGCGGTCAAATGTCGACATTTTGCTCGTGAGAGTTGGTGGTACCTGCCTGTGTCCGCGCATTTTTCAGACAACGATAGTACACAAATACTGACAAAAATTAGAAAGGTTATAGAAAGTTATGGATCATAGACTTCTGGAAATTGTGGCATGCCCAATTTGTAAAGGTAAGCTGACGTTTGATAAGGATAAACAAGAGCTAGTCTGCAAGTTAGACAGGCTTGCCTACCCAATTAAAGAAGGCATTCCAGTATTACTGGAGCCAGAAGCCAGAACCATGGGCATGGATGAGGGACGTTAATGTCATTTACGGTCATTATTCCTGCGCGTTACGAGTCTTCCCGTCTACCGGGTAAGCCTCTCGCGGATATTGCGGGCAAGCCGATGATTCAACATGTTTACGATAAAGCCATGTTATCGGGGGCGAAACGTGTCATTATTGCCACCGATGACAGTCGCGTTGAATTAGCAGCAAAGGGTTTTGGTGCTGAGGTGTGTATGACGTCGTCATCGCATGAATCGGGAACGGAACGACTGGCAGAGGTTGTTCAGCTCATGGGCATTGAACCCGAACACATCGTCGTTAATGTCCAAGGCGATGAGCCATTAATTCCACCGTCCATTATTACGCAAGTTGCCAATAACTTAGAGCAAAGCGTCGCCCCAATGGCAACGCTAGGTGTGAGTATAGAGACGGAGCAAGAAGCCTTTAATCCTAACGCGGTTAAAGTGGTGACTGATGAGAAAGGGTATGCGTTGTATTTTAGTCGCGCGACTATTCCTTGGGATCGAGACGCGTACAGTACGCCATCAAAACAGTCACCTGCGCAGCCACTATTGAGACATATCGGTATTTATGCGTACCGTGCGGGGTTTATTAATACCTACGTTACGTGGAAGCCTAGTGTATTAGAAAAGATCGAGTGTTTAGAGCAGCTTCGAGTACTTTGGTATGGCGAAAAAATTCATGTTGAATTGGCGTTGGAAGCTCCTCCAGCGGGTGTAGATACGCCAGAGGATCTCGAACATGTACGTCAATTGATTGCTGAGCAACCTACGCCGTAACGTTAAGCCTTACTCAACTAATTCGAAGGGTAAGTGGTTAGAGCGGGGTGGTCAGCCGGAAGGCTTTCCCACTCGCCAGGTTGTAATTGGTTGAGTGTAAACTTACCCACTGAAGCCCGGATAAGACGCAGTGTCGGGTAGCCAATATTGGCCGTCATGCGTCTTACTTGCCGGTTTCGCCCTTCAATAATCGTGATCGCAAGCCAAGTGGTTGGAATGTTCGCTCGAAAACGTACTGGTGGATTTCTTTCCCATACATCGGGCGCTTCCATTCGTACTACCTTAGCCGGCAGCGTTGGCCCATCTTTCAATGTCACGCCATTGGCTAGCGTTTCGAGCTCTGCATCTGAAGGCGCACCGTCTACCTGCACCCAATATGTTTTTTCAGACCTAGAGCTAGGTTGGGTTAGGCGTGCTTGTAATACACCGTCATTCGTCAGGATGAGTAACCCTTCGCTATCACGATCTAATCGACCCGCAGCATACACCTCTTTGACTGGTATAAAATCAGCCAAGGTTTTTCGTCCGTCCCCATCAGTGAATTGACTTAACGTATCGTAAGGCTTGTTGAATACGATTACCTGGCGATCCTCAAGCGATACCCTTGGTTTACTGTCATCGTTTTTGTAACGGCGTGAAGGACGACGATTTGATGAGGAAGATGAGCTTGAAGATTGTTTGAAATGTGTTGATTTTGCTTTCGCGCGCGGCTTGGATTGAGTGCGCGTTGTTTTAAATGTCATGTTAACTACCCTGCAAAAATGTAAACAAACTGTTTGCATTAGTTTTGCCTAACGCTGTTTTGAGCTATCATAAGCGCGCTCAAAAACAGGATTTATGCACAAGATAATAGACTAATTGCTCATTTTTGTTTAATTATAGTTGCTCAGGATTTCGTTAAACTTGACTAAATGCCTCTAATTGCTCGTTAATGCACCACATTTGGGTGCAGTAACTAGAGTAGCGAGTTTGAGTTATAACGTTTACGCTGCCTCTTTCGGTATGCGTTAATTGATAAGGGTAACCTTGCCCAATTAGAACGATAGGGAAATTTCATGCCTACAGAAAAGCCGACCATTATTTACACGATTACGGATGAAGCACCAGCGCTTGCCACGTATTCACTACTACCGATTATTCAATCATTCACTGCCTCATCTGGTATCAACGTTGATACGAGAGACATCTCATTAGCAGGGCGCATTATTGCAAACTTCCCTGAATATCTGAATGATGAGCAGCGTATCGGCGATGCGCTGAGTGAGCTTGGTGAGCTTGCTAAAACGCCTGAAGCAAATATTATTAAGCTTCCGAATATATCCGCATCAATTCCACAATTGAAAACGGCAATCCAAGAGCTACAAGCTAACGGATACGCACTGCCTGACTACCCAGAAGATCCAAGCTCACCAGAGCAAGAAGCCATCAAGTCGACTTACGACAAAATTAAAGGTAGTGCGGTAAACCCAGTATTACGCGAAGGTAACTCAGATCGTCGTGCTCCATTGTCAGTGAAAAACTACGCGAAGAAAAATCCGCATTCAATGGGTGCTTGGTCGAAAGACTCACAGTCGCATGTTGCGAGTATGTCGGATAAAGATTTCTTCGGTAGCGAAAAGTCAGTCACCGTTGCCGAGGCAACAAACGTTAAGATTCAATTCACTTCGGTTGACGGTAAGGTCACGACGCTAAAAGAAAACGTAGCGTTGCTTTCTGGTGAGATTATCGACGCATCGGTTCTAAATAAGAATGCCTTGGTTGAATTTTTCGAAACACAAATTGCGGAAGCTAAGCAACAAGGTGTGCTGCTGTCTCTTCACTTGAAAGCGACAATGATGAAAGTCTCTGACCCAGTTATCTTCGGTCATGCGGTTAAAGTGTACTACAAAGATGTGTTTGCCAAGCATGGTGCGTTATTTACCGAGCTTGGTGTTGACGTCCGTAACGGTATCGGTGATGTGTACGCAAAAATTGCATCATTGCCTGCGGCTCAAAAAGCTGAGATCGAAGCTGACCTAGAGGCTGTGTATGAAACACAACCGCCACTTGCGATGGTTGACTCTGACCGTGGCATCACCAACTTGCATGTACCAAGCGATATTATCGTTGATGCGTCAATGCCAGCAATGCTGCGCTCTTCTGGTCAAATGTGGGGCCCGGATGGTAAGCAACAAGACACCAAAGCTCTGATTCCAGACCGTAGTTATGCAAGCATTTACCAAGCTGTGATTGATTTTTGTATTGAGAATGGAGCGTTTGATCCAACGACAATGGGTAGTGTACCTAACGTTGGCCTTATGGCTCAAAAGGCCGAAGAATATGGCTCTCATGACAAAACATTCATTCTAGACGATGCAGGTAAAGTTGAAGTCATCAATAGCGAAGGTCTAACGCTCTTAGAGCAAACCGTCGAAGTCGGTGATATTTTCCGTATGTGCCAAGTTAAAGACGCGCCAATCCAAGATTGGGTAAAACTGGCGGTCACGCGTGCTCGCGCGTCAGGCGTGCCAGCGGTCTTTTGGCTAGATGAAGCTCGTGCACATGATGCAGAGCTGATTAAGAAAGTAAATCAGTACCTCCCAGACTATGATACGAGTGGTTTGGATATTCGAATTCTTGCGCCGCTAGAGGCAACCATTTTCTCATTAGACCGCATTAAGAAAGGGCAAGACACCATTTCTGTCACTGGTAACGTGTTACGTGATTACCTGACCGATCTTTTCCCTATTCTTGAGTTGGGCACTTCAGCGAAAATGCTCTCTATCGTTCCACTCATGAACGGTGGTGGTTTGTTTGAAACGGGTGCGGGTGGCTCAGCGCCTAAGCACGTACAGCAAGTTCAAAAAGAAAACCACTTGCGTTGGGATTCATTAGGTGAATTCCTAGCATTAGCGGCCTCTTTAGAGCACCTGAGCACGGTTAGCGGTAACGAACGTGCCAACGTATTAGCGAAAGCGCTAGACTTGGCGACTGGCCAATTCTTGGATATGAATAAGTCCCCGTCTCGCAAAGTCGGTGAATTAGATAACCGTGGCTCACATTACTACCTTGCGCTGTACTGGGCTCAAGCGCTTGCGCTTCAGACTGAAGATGCGGCTTTGGCGAGTGAATTTGCACCTATTGCAGAGCAGCTGGCATCCAACGAAAGTGTGATTGTCTCTGAGCTTAATAATGCTCAAGGTGTACCAGGGGATCTTGGTGGTTACTACCTACTTAATGATGACTTAGTTTCACCATTAATGCGTGCAAGCTCAACACTGAACGCAATCGTCAATCGTTAGGGCTTTTGAATCGTTGGGTGACTAACCCAGTGACGATGATTGATACCTAAATGAAAACGGTCCTTGTTAAGGACCGTTTTTTTTATTTTCTGAAGAGCTGTTTAAAGAGTGAGGATATAGGCTATTCACGTGTTTAGACAAAAGCTTTAGATCGTCGAGTTGTATGCCTCTCGTTTTGGACAAGTGGCAAGTATCTCGCGTCGCCCTGATTCTTTCACTTCCTCTAATATGACATCAAAGCCCCATAACCGGTACAAGTGCTTGAGAACTTCCTCGTGCCCACCGTCTAGTGGGATACGATTGTGAGGCACATGTTGTAATGTCAACGATCGGTCGCCGCGAACATCAACGTTAAACACTTGTATGTTAGGTTCAAGGTTACTTAGATTGTATTGAGCCGCCAATTTTTCTCGTATTTTTCGATAGCCCATCTCGTCATGAATAGCTGAGATCTCGATAAAGTTCTTTCTATCGTCATCAAGGATAGAGAACAGCTTAAATTCCCTCATTAATCGAGGTGAAAGATACTGGCTGATGAAACTCTCGTCTTTAAAGTTGTGCATCGCAAAATGCATGGATTCTAACCAATCGCTGCCCGCCAAGTCTGGGAACCACTCTTTATCCTCATCGGTGGGCTCTTCGCAAATGCGTTTAATATCTCTAAACATGGCAAACCCGAGCGCATAAGGGTTAATACCACTGAAATAAGGGCTGTTATAGGCAGGTTGAGCAACCACGCTAGTGTGGCTATGGAGAAATTCGAGGATGAATTTATCGCTGACCAAACCTTCGTCATAAAGGTGGTTGAGTATGGTGTAATGCCAGAAAGTCGCCCAGCCTTCATTCATGACTTGCGTTTGCTTTTGTGGATAAAAATACTGGCTGACTTTACGCACAATACGAACAATTTCACGCTGCCATGGTTCTAGGAGTGGGGCATTTTTTTCAATGAAATACAGGATATTCTCCTGCGGCTCGCTAGGGAATCGGCTTTTTTGTGTGGATTCTTTTTCTTTATTTTGTGGCACTGTCCGCCATAGTTCATTGACTTGAGATTGGAGGTAAGCCTCGCGTTGCTGTTGACGGATGGTTTCCTCAGCGATGGATATTTTTTCCGGTCTTTTATATCGGTCAACGCCATAATTCATTAAAGCATGGCAGGAATCGAGGGTTTGCTCTACCTCTTCTACTCCGTATTTTTGCTCACATTCGGAGATGTAGTTTTTGGCAAATAACAGATAGTCGATAATTGAACCGGCATCTGTCCAAGTTTGAAATAGATAGTTACCTTTGAAAAATGAGTTATGACCGTAACAAGCGTGAGCCATGACTAAGGCTTGCATGGTGACAGAGTTTTCTTCCATCAAGTAGGCAATACAAGGGTCTGAGTTGATGACGATCTCGTAGGCTAGCCCCATCTGACCGTGTTTATAACCTTGTTCAGTTTGGATGAACTTTTTACCAAAAGACCAATGGTTGTAATTGATGGGCATCCCAATACTAGAATAGGCATCCATCATTTGCTCTGACGTGATGACCTCGATTTGATTGGGGTACGTATCCAATTTATATAAAGCTGCGACGCGCTTGATTTCAGTGTGATAGCGCTCAAGCAAGTCAAATGTCCAATCAGGACCATCAGGCAGTACCTTCGATGTCGTTTTAGCTTCGGTGGTCATAGACACATCTCCCTATGTCGTTTCCTTTTGAAACAATTCCCTGAACACTGGAAAAATATCTTCAACGGAACGTATGTTTTTCATCGCAAAATTGTCAAAGTCATTTTCGAGCTTTTCATATTCATGCCACAGTGTTTGATGAGTGCGACGAGTGATTTCGATATAAGAGTAATATTGACATGCAGGTAGTAAGCTGTTGACGAGCAGTTCTTTGCATCGAGGGGAGTCATCCGCCCAATTATCGCCATCGGAAGCCTGTGCTGCATAGATGTTCCATTGCTCAAGTGGGAAACGCTCTTGCACGATTTGTTGCATTAGCTTCAATGCACTTGAAACAATGGTTCCACCGGTTTCTTGCGAATAGAAAAACTCATGCTCATCCACCTCTTTTGCCTGAGTGTGGTGGCGAATAAACACGACTTCAACGTTTTCGTATGTACGCGTCAGAAACAAATAGAGCAATACATAAAAGCGCTTAGCGATGTCTTTGGTGGCTTGGTCCATCGAGCCAGACACATCCATCAAACAAAACATGACGGCTTGGCTTGAAGGTACCGGACGTTTTTCATAGTTCTTGAAGCGCAGATCAAAGGTGTCAATAAAGGGCACGCTTTCGATTTTTTTACGAAGATTGGCTATTTCTTCTTTGATGCGTTTTTCTTCAATAGGCTGAGCGGGTTCACTCATTTGAATATCGTCTAACTGTTGATATAGCTCCTCAACCAATCGACGCTTCCCGGCGGTCATAGCCGTTCTGCGTGCTAATGATTGTTGCAATGAACGTACAATAGCGATGTTGGATGGCATACCAGCCGTTTGGTAGCCAGAGCGGTGCGTTTTCCACTCTTTTATTTTATTGATTTGATTTTTTTGTAGGTTAGGTAACGCTAAGTCTTCAAAGAGGATATCGAGATATTCATCTTTTGAGATCTGGAAAACGAATTCATCTTCCCCTTCGCCATCTTGACTGGCATCGCCTTGACCCGCGCCACCGCCCTGTCCTCCCTTCGGGGGACGTTCAATTTTGTCACCAGTAATGAATTGGTCATTACCCGGATGCACTTGCTCTTTTAATCCGCCTTTACCTTGATGAAAGATTGGCTCGCTGATATCAGTATTGGGTATCGAGACATCTTCGCCGGTTTCCGTATTTGTGATTGAGCGTCGGTTCACCGCATCAGTGACGGACTCTTTGATTTTTTGTTTATGTCGGCGCAAGAATCGTTGTCGATTAACGGCACTCTTATTTTTACCATTTAGGCGTCTATCGATAAATTGAGACATGAGCTATTACTCCCTGTATTCCCCTCACCAAGCAGGACCCGAGCGTTCGCTCGGGGCTGCGTAAAAAGCTCGGTGTGTTTAAGAGGACTTACGAACGCGCAAGTACCACTCAGACAATAGCCTTACTTGTTTTTCGGTATAGCCTTTTTCCATCATACGGTTGACAAAATCGTCGTGCTTACGTTGATCGTCTGATGAAGTTTTGGCATTGAAAGAGATGACGGGCAGCAGTTCTTCAGTGTTAGAGAACATTTTCTTTTCGATTACGGTGCGTAATTTTTCGTAACTCGTCCAAACTGGATTCGAACCGTTATTGTTTGCACGTGCTCTAAGAACAAAGTTAACAATCTCGTTACGGAAGTCTTTTGGATTGCTGATCCCTGCTGTTTTCTCAATTTTTTCGAGTTCCTCATTAAGTGAAGAACGATCAAATAACTGCCCAGTTTCTGGATCACGATACTCTTGATCTTGAATCCAAAAATCGGCATACGTGACGTATCGGTCAAAGATATTTTGGCCGTACTCAGAATAAGATTCGAGATAAGCAGTTTGAATCTCTTTACCGATGAACTCAACATAGCGAGGTACAAGATAACCCTTTAAGAATTCAAGGTATTTTTCGCCCACTTCTTGAGGGAACTGTTCTCGCTCAATTTGTTGCTCGATGACATAAAACAGATGTACCGGGTTGGCCGCGACTTCTGTTTGGTCAAAGTTGAACACGCGAGACAAGATCTTAAAGGCAAACCGTGTCGATAACCCAGACATGCCTTCATCAACGCCAGCGTAGTCTCGGTATTCTTGATAGCTTTTTGCCTTAGGATCCGTGTCTTTAAGCGTTTCGCCGTCATAAACCCGCATTTTAGAGAATAACGATGAATTCTCTGGATCTTTTAGGCGTGAAAGGACACTGAACTGACCTAATAACTCTAGCGTACTTGGTGAACAAGGTGCTTTGGTCAGCTCACTGTGTTCAAGAAGTTTTTGATAAATTTTAACTTCTTCAGAGACTCGTAAACAGTAAGGAACTTTCACAATATAGACACGATCTAGGAATGCTTCGTTATTCTTATTGTTTCTAAACGTTTGCCATTCTGATTCGTTCGAGTGCGCCAGAATCATACCGTCAAAGGGCAGGGCAGAAAGCCCTTCAGTACCGTTGTAGTTGCCTTCTTGCGTTGCTGTCAATAATGGGTGTAGCACCTTAATTGGCGCTTTGAACATCTCTACAAATTCCATCAAGCCTTGGTTCGCCCGACAAAGTGCACCCGAGTAGCTGTAGGCATCAGGGTCATCTTGTGAGAAATGCTCAAGTTGTCGAATATCGACTTTACCCACTAACGATGAAATGTCTTGGTTGTTTTCATCGCCGGGTTCGGTTTTCGCTATCCCGACTTGGTCGAGAATCGATGGACGCACTTTCACCACTTTAAATTTGGTAATATCACCACCAAAATCGTGCAGACGTTTTGCTGCCCAAGGAGACATCACTGAACGAACATAGCGCTTTTCAATGCCGTATTCACTTTTAAGTAAATCGCCATCCTCAGACACATCAAACAGACAGAATGGGTGATCATTTACTGGGCTTCTTTCGCCGTTTGCAGATAAAACGTAGATAGGCATCTTTTGCATTAATGCTTTAAGTTTTTCAGCAAGTGATGATTTCCCTCCGCCTACAGGACCGAGAAGGTATAAAATTTGTTTTCTTTCTTCCAAGCCTTGAGCGGCATGCTTGAGGTAGGAGACGATCTGTTCAATGGCGTCTTCCATTCCATAAAAGTCTTCGAAGGTTTTATAGCGCGATATGATTCTATTTGAAAAAAGGCGGCTCAAATGTGGATCTTGTGCCGTGTCGATGACCTCAGGCTCACCGATCGCAAGTAAAAGACGTTCAGCTGCATTAGCGTAAGCACTTTTTTCGTCTTTACATAGACTCAAGAATTCTTGAATTGATAGCTCTTCATCTTTTGCGGCTTCGTACCGCGATTGATAATGGTCGAAAATACTCATAGCTGATTCCCCTTAAACCGGCAAAGCTGACTGATAACACACAAATAATGCGACTCCATGTCAATTTAAAGACTAGTAGGCTTTTGAGATTTATGCTTTACAATTATGTGTTTATTTGTAAACCAGTGGAGAAGGGCGGATGAAAATCAGTGGAAGTCTCAGGTATTAAACAGCGGTCTTGTTTTTGGGAATTGTCGGTATTTCTATTGGGGCACTTGAATGAATAACGCCCCGCTTGATAGTTGCGAGGCGTATTAAATTTGAGCTATCACACTTCGTGTAGACGATTAAGCGTTAAATATTTGCTTAAATTCAGCACTAGATAAATGGTACTGACGAGGACAATTTTTCCACGTAACCAGCATACGACGATATTTTTCAAGCATTGGCATTTGGCTGTTAAAATGATGGTCTGCTTTATCAAATTGTGGATATAACCCTTCAGAGTCAACTAAAAAACGGACATAATTGACAAGTTGAGCCTCACTTGCAATGTCAAAGCCTAGAAATAACAAACGACGTTGATCGACGTCTTTACGCTCATTTTGGTCGAGCATTTTGTTCGATTCTTGCATGGCGTGGTACATCTCCATGATGTCGATAATTTCACGACATTCATCTTCAACGAGACAACCGAACTCTTTGTTCATCTCACGCATTTGAAGTTCATAGCCACGTTCAACAATGGTTTGTAGTCTTTTATATTTGTTTTCACTTTCAGGGCTAAGTTTAGCCATTAGGTAATATTGATTCGACAAAATTAGACGTTGAGCATTAGTCATTTCCATCTTTGGAGCCTCACTACAGATAGTCTTTTATTATATGCGGTGTACCGCATTTGAATTTTAGTTAGGGTACCAGTTTACGGCCAATAAGGAACATGATCTCAACACAAAATTGTGACAAAAAAACGCGCATCAAGCGCGTTTTTGTTCTGAGGTGCATATCGGTTAGTATTTTACGACATCTGTATATTGTGAAAGGATATCAACGATGCCATCCATCACTTCTTTTGATGGTGGTTGCGTTCCCTCTAATGGGTAGTCATACCCCAGAGCTTCCCACTTATGTGCACCGAGTTTGTGGTATGGCAATAGCTCCACTTTTTCAATGTTATCCATACCTTGAATAAATTGGCCTAACAAATGCGCAGATTCAGGGTCGTCGGTGTACCCAGGAACAATGACATAGCGGATCCAAGTTTTCTGATTTATTTTTTGTAGATAGCGAGCGAAATCTAAGGTTCGTCGGTTAGAGACCCCAATGAAATCTTGGTGAATTTCGTCTTTCATATGCTTGATATCTAGCATAACGAGATCGGTTGCGGCGAGCACTTCGTCCACCACCTCGGTGTGCTTTCGAATATAGCCATTGGTGTCTAAACACGTATGGATACCTTCGGCTTGTGCTGCTTGGAAAAAGTCACGGACAAACTCAGGTTGAAGCATCGCTTCGCCACCCGAACATGTAATACCGCCGCCTGAGGCATTCATGAAATGACGGTATGATTTCGCTTCAGCGATCAATTCATCAACCGTTACTTCTTTCCCGCCGTGAGTGTCCCATGTATCGCGATTATGACAATACATGCAGCGCATAAGGCAGCCTTGTAAGAACACGATAAAGCGTATCCCGGGGCCATCGACTGTACCACAGGATTCGTATGAGTGAATGCGTCCAGATATTGACATGAGCTCTTTCTCTACTAATTATTTTTACCCGCTATTTTATTATAAAACAGCGGCGCCTAACAGGAAAACTGGCGGAAACCTTCATCCTGTGAATACAGCGTATGATGTTGTTAATAATAGGTAACTGTTAGATGCTGGAATAGTGGTACCCGTCACGTTCATTTGGGCTTTATTGATTGTGACGAGTCTTGAAACGACTCTGCGGCAACTGCAGGTAATGATTAGGTACGCGGCGTAGCCACTTAAAAAAAAGCAAACATAGACATCCCGCCGTTAGTGTAAATCGAACGAGGTGCTTCTTTATATTCCGAGGATTTAGTCGCTAGAAAGGTACTGATACCAATATATTGGTTATACCAAGTTACTCCAACAATAGCCTCTGCTTGGAGTGGTTCTAATGTGACATTATAGGCGGCGCTTGGCTCTGGAATACCAGGTCGATCGCCTTGAATGGTCAGATCATTAAATCGATAGCGGGCTTTTGCTCCCAAATAGCCAAACCAGCCGGTGTTTGAAGCGCCAATCATGCCAGCCTTAAATGGATTTTCACTGCTGATATTGGCGGACCCAAAACTGCCACTTAAGTCCTTTCCCCACCTGAACATCGCACCTGTAGATAGAGCACTTCTAAAGTTACCAATGTTAGTCTCTGTGACGTTCGATATTTCCCATGAGGTATGCTCAGACAGTGACTGCCTTTGTAAATTGAAATGTGTTAAATAGCCGATACTGCCGGCGGCTTGATCTTCAATTTGATATTCCCAGCCTTTAGGCTCGGTTGACCTTGTTATTGAGTGAACAAGCTTCTGAGCTCGGTCAGCAAATGAGCTTTCGCCAGTAGCGCCTATGGTAAGGTTGAACCGTTGCGCTTGTTGAGGGTGCAAGCTGATATAGTTTAGTTCTGCGTAAAAAAAACCCGCATAGGGGCGATCATTGGCGACAGGTTTGGAAGAATTGATATCCGAAGGTGTCCACATCTTATGCCCGAGTTGGAATTCTATCTTATCAAGTGATGATGCTTTCCAGTACGACAAACTCAATGGTTTAAAAGCAGGATAGGGTGAAATTTTTCCACTCGTATAGGAAAAGAATAGGCCGTTAGTATAGTCTTCGTCAGTACCAAACACACTGTCATTGTCTATTGAGAACGCAAGGGTAGAGCGTTCAGACGCGAGCGCACTTACAGATAACAAAACTAAAGGGAATACAACACTATAATTCATGACCCACTCTCTTTCAGTACAACGGATAGAGTTAATCTAAGTTAAGACGATAGTGTGATATTTGTGAAGGGGAAGGTTGGATATTAGATGCGAAAGTTCGGTGTAGAGAGGGGGAGAATTGTAAGTAATATTTACACGTAACGATTAATACTAAATGGGAAAATAAGCCTATTATTGGCTAAAAAAAACCTCGCCGAAGCGAGGTTTATGTCTAAATCATTATAACGTTAAATTATAGAGACTCAGTAAATGTACGTGCGATTACGTCTGCTTGCTGCTCTGGTGTTAGAGAGTTAAAGCGTACTGCGTAACCTGATACACGGATTGTTAACTGAGGGTAATTCTCAGGGTGCTTAACTGCGTCTTCAAGAGTGCCGCGGTTAAGAACGTTAACGTTAAGGTGTTGACCACCTTCGATGCCAGCTTCGTGGTGGAAGTAACCATCCATTAGGCCTGCAAGGTTAGCACGTTGGCTGTCTTCTTCTTTACCTAGCGCGTTAGGAACGATAGAGAAAGTGTAAGAGATACCATCTTGTGCGTCAGCGAACGGTAGTTTACCTACAGAAGTAAGTGAAGCTACAGCACCTTTTTCGTCACGACCGTGCATTGGGTTAGCACCAGGAGCGAAAGGAGCGCCAGCACGACGACCGTCTGGAGTGTTACCTGTCTTCTTACCGTATACCACGTTTGAAGTGATAGTAAGGATAGACTGAGTAGGGATTGCATCACGGTACATCTTAAGCTTACGGATTTTGCCCATAAACGTAGAAACAAGTTCACATGCGATGTCATCAACGCGTGCGTCGTTGTTACCAAATTTAGGGTAATCGCCTTCGATTTCGAAATCAGTTGCAATGCCGTCTTCGTCACGTACTGGTTTAACAGTAGCGTACTTGATAGCAGACAATGAGTCAGCAGCAACAGAAAGACCTGCAATACCACATGCCATAGTACGACGAACGTCACGGTCATGTAGAGCCATTAGAGACGCTTCGTAGCTGTACTTATCGTGCATGAAGTGAATGCTGTTTAGCGCAGTCACGTATTGCTTCGCTAGCCAATCCATGAAGTGGTCTAGACGGTCCATTACTTTGTCGTAATCAAGAACTGAATCAGTCATTGGTGCTTCTTTAGGACCAACCTGCATTTTCAGTTTCTCATCAATGCCGCCATTGATTGCGTACAACATTGTTTTAGCAAGGTTAGCACGAGCGCCAAAGAACTGCATTTGTTTACCAACAATCATTGGAGATACACAACAAGCGATTGCGTAGTCGTCAGATTCTAGGTCAGGACGCATTAGGTCATCATTTTCGTACTGGATAGAAGAAGTATCGATAGATACTTTTGCACAGAACTTCTTGAAGCCTACAGGCAGTTGCTCAGACCAAAGAACCGTGATGTTTGGCTCTGGCGATGGACCCATTGTGTATAGGCTGTTTAGGAAACGGAAGTTAGTACGTGTCACTAGTGTACGACCGTCGATACCCATACCACCCATTGATTCTGTTGCCCAGATTGGGTCACCAGAGAACAACTCATCGTATTCAGGAGTACGTAGGAAACGAACCATACGTAGCTTCATGACGAAATGGTCAATCATTTCTTGTGCTTCAACTTCTGTGATCTTACCAGCAGCGATATCACGCTCGATAAAGATATCTAGGAAAGATGAAGTACGGCCAAGAGACATTGCTGCGCCGTTTTGTGATTTAACTGCAGCTAGGTAGCCGAAGTAAGTCCACTGAATCGCTTCTTGAGCAGTTTGAGCTGGCTCAGAGATATCGAAACCGTATTTTTCAGCCATAACTTTGATTTGGCCAAGTGCACGGTGTTGCTCAGAGATTTCTTCACGAAGTTGCATTGTTGCTACTAGGTCTTCGCCGTTTTCGAAACGCTCTTGAAGAGAAGCAAATTGAGCTTGCTTATCTTTCATTAGGAAGTTGATACCGTAAAGTGCTACACGACGGTAATCACCGATGATACGACCACGACCGTATGCATCAGGAAGACCTGTTAGAACACCTGATTTACGACATTTTAGGATGTCAGGCGTGTAGATATCGAAAACACCAGCATTGTGTGTTTTACGGTATTCAGAGTAGATTTTTGAAACCATTGGGTCGAGAGTGCGACCGTATGCTTTACAAGAACCTTCAACCATACGTACACCACCGTTAGGGATGATTGCACGTTTAAGTGGTGCTTCAGTTTGAAGACCAACGATAGTCTCTAGGTCTTGCTCAATGTAGCCTGCATCGTGTGCAGTGATGGTAGAAATAACAGAAGTATCGAAATCTACAGGTGCTTTAGTCGCGTTTTCCTGTTTGATACCTTCCATTACTTTAGCCCAAAGCTTGTTAGTTGCTTCAGTACCTTCAGAAACTAGGAAGTCTTCGTCACCTTCATAAGGTGCATAGTTCTTTTGGATGAAATCACGAACGTTTACTTCGTTTTGCCACTCACCTGTCGCAAAACCTTCCCAAGCTTTAGCAAATTGCTCTGCCATGACATACCTACCTTGTTAGTAGAAAAAACACGTACTGTTCTCAAGTAATCGAGTGCTCTCCGAATGGGGAACCAGTACACACATTAATAAAAATATTTATGGTCAATCATAGTACCAATTAATCATAAATATTGTTATTCATCAGGTTGAAATCAAGTCTACACTAAAAATTTATTGTAAAACTTAAACTAAATCAATAAAAATTAAAAAAACATAATAAAAATTTGGGTAGCGACGGGCACTACCCAAATTTTTCACTGCATTTCTATAGGAATGCTGGGATTCCATACTGGCCTTCTAGCATACCAACAGCAAGCATTGCTATCAGACATACGACGAAGACACCGACAGGGATCACGATCTTGTCTACAAAAGATAGACGAGATGCACGCTCTTTGTCGCCAATAAGGCCATTATTATCGAGGAACATGGTTAGCGCCCAAGCAAGTACAGGGTTCGCTACCACAGCTGCAAAGATACAGATGCCTGCTGCTTGAGAGTCTTTTGTTTCTCTTACCATTTGCATACCTGCTTCAAGTAGCGGCAAGAATACCCCAACTAGCAGCGCAACACGCATCACTGGTGGCCATACTGCAACATCCATCGGGAAGCCTAGGATTGCAACAATGATACATAGAGAACCAAGAAGAATCGCGCCCGCTGGAATTGGACGTTTTGCGATAGCTGCTGGGATCATGTACGTACCCCAAGAAGAGGTAATGTTACCACCACCTACTGCAGTACCAACCATTTGACGAACTGAACACATCGTCATGGTGTCATCAACATCCATCAATACTTTTTCAGTTTTGCGAGGATAGTTAAGTTCTTGGAAGATACGGTGACCTAAGAAATCCGGTGACCACATTGCTACCGCTAAGATCGCGAATGGTAATGAAGCAATGAAGTGTGCAAGATTTGGTAAACCTAATTGCCAACCTTGTTCTGTGCTGCCCCACCAGTAAACAGGGTTCAGGTTCGGGATCCCCATTTGTGTTTCAAATGTTAGGTCAAAGCCGGCGCCTAAACCTAGAGCAATCAATAACCCGGTAATCGCACAAACTGGAATCGCTAACCAACGCTTGTTGATTTTCGCAAGATAGGCGTACACAGCAATGTTAATACCAAGAACCACTAAGCCAACATAGCCCATGCTCCCAGCGTCAACCGTGGCAGACGAAAGGCCTACTGCCCATTCTTGAATCGATCCGATTTGACTCATGGTCCCGGTGAAGCCTAGGAAAATCAATAGACCACCAGCGGTACCTTGCGAGGTGAGATTCACCAGCTTGGACCCACCTTTGAAGTAGCTCAATAGTAGACCGAAGACACCCAATAAAATAGCAAGAGCAAGAGGGTGAGCGCCTGCAAGAGCAATCGAGCCAATCAGTGGAATCATTGGTCCGTGGTTACCGGCAAGGTTAGCTCTTGGATTGAAGAAGCCAGAAGCAAGAATACAGAACAACAAAGCAGGGATTAGCATCTCTACACGTGCAACTTCAATTGCAAATTCTTTGCCAAGGTTTACATGGTCCCATGCTGCGGTTAAACCGTCAGCCCAAGACATCATTACCGCTGAATACATGGCGATAATACCAATAGTACCCGCCAGGGCAGGTACTAAGTCTTCGAGTTCAAAGCGGAAATCACGACCCGGCAGGTTTAATCCATAGCGGCGTGGTTTCATGATTTGAAGTTCGTGGTCTAGGTATTCAGAGCGGCTGGCAAACTCAGAAGCAGGACGGTGAAGCTCTTGATAGCTTTTAGTCTCAATATCTGAATCAGAATGCGCTTTATTAACGGCGTCTGACATAGATTCCTCATTTATAAAAAGTTAGTCGTTTGGCGTTTTAGTCGTTTGGCTTGATAGAAGAATACATTCGCTGAATATGAAATGGATACTTACACGCGACTAGCGTGCTTAAGAATAGACGATATCTATAACAAGTAGGCGAATTATTCGTGCTATATCAATGCAGCCGAGTCTAGCAAGCAACGCTAAGAGCTTGATTGATCTTGATCACTTTACGAAAAAATGTGAAAGAAAATTACAACCAATGTTTGAATGTGCGCACTTGATTAACATTCTGCGTAAGTCGCTTTCACAAATTAACAATATGAGTCAGGTTTACTAAGTGGAAAGAACTCAATCCATTGCAACAAAACTAATAGGTGGCATATTCCTTGCTTAATTTAAGGTAATAGATTGGCATGGCAACGCTTTGCCGCACAAAAATCAGCTAGGAAAGAATGATGAAAAAAAGACTAATGTTGCCGCTTGTTGCCGCGATTTCTACAGTAATGGTTGGGTGTGGCGGAGGCGGCGGTGATAGCGGTGGATCTAGTGGCCCTGCACCAATCGTATATCAATGGCAAGTTGTTGATCTGTATTCGATTGAACGTTCAAAAGTATCTTCGGGTTGTGCGATTTTTGCGAATGATGACTCTGTCGATGGTAATGTCATCGCAGCGAGAGTTGCTGATCGCAACTTCCGTATTTTGTTTCATGACGAGAATGGTCAGGTTGTAACAGAAAAGACGATAGATAACATTCCGACAAATGGGCTTGTTTCTATTAAGAAAGATGACATACCTTACAAGGGCTATGTGGCTTTGGAAGAGTTAAGTGGCCTCGTGTCTGGGCAAAGAGAGTCTTATATCTTTGGTGTGCAAAAAGATTTGATGCACAGTATGACTATTGCCGTAAGAAATGAGCAACCTAGTGGAAATGCTTGTTATCGTGGTGGTTTAGCGCTAGAAGAAAATGCTAACGATGATGCGGTGATTGCTGTGTCACCTGACAGCTCAGGTGCGACTAAATTTCAAACTAGTGCATCAGGAGCGAAAGTGTTGGAAGGAAGTACGTTAATTGACTTACCAGTGGTATCGGGGTTTCCTGCATTAGAAAGAAAGATAGTAACTGGTTTTAACCCAACGGGAAGCAAGCTAAATTCGCTTACGCACTATGCCATTATTGAGTCAGCCGACGTGTATGATAAGCAAACGCCTCCAACCAGTAAGCCTATTAGAGAAATGACCAGCTCAGATGTGGTTCAATATCCATTTACAAATACAAATATCACATTAAATGAAGCAAGTAAGGTGAAAGTTGTACTTGATAACGACGTTTATGGATGGCAACCGATCAATAGCGACACCAACGACTTTTCATACGTGGCGTCTGAAAAGAGGTTATCAAATTGGACGGCCGAAGTTTATGGTAAGACTACCTATGATTGGAATTATGTTGGGTTACTCCCACTATCTGCTTCACCTGCAACTATTGTAGCTCCTACAGTCACTGATTTTACTGGGACATCGATATCAAATTGCGACTCGGGATATTGCGTAACTTCAACGTCTTACAGTGTGAACGATTTCGCTATCCAAAGAACGGCAATTCGCAGTAAAACTGATCAAAATAAGAATTTCTATCAATCAATATACGGTCCCGTAACATCATCGCAAGTCGTCTTAGAAAGCCCAACGGAGCAGGTTTCGCCGACTACGGCGAGTGATACTATCGAGATAGGTTTGGTCGCAGTTGATGAAAGTAATGTAAGTTTTGCTTACTCAGCTCAATATCTAATGAAGAATTCTATAGATATGCAAGATCATGTTGGTAATGGAAGCGCGGCTTACTCTGATTTTAATGGTCGAGTAGTGCTGGAAGCTGACTCCCTTACTGAAGATATCAACATGATGAAGTCTGAGCTTACCTTTTTGACTAATCGAAATAATTAACGATATGAATGCAGTGTTGAAATGATTAAATTGAAGAGCCTCGCATAGAAATGCGAGGCTCTTTTTTTACGTGATAACATGAGAAGTTTGCTAGATGTGAAGCAGAGTGCAGATGGGGTTTTAAGAACAGTTGAACTTTTCAATGAAATGTAAAAAAGGTTGTTATATAGTGTTTTGACGTACGATTTAGTTACATGACTGAAGTGGAACAATACACCCGCATTAGACTTGCTTCTAATCGGTGTGAAGCGACGGTGTTAAATCACATGAAAGTGAAGGTTTGAAGGTTAAAAGGGAACGATAACTCCGTTTTATGCCGAAGGGAGCAAGTAGTGCTAGCAAAAAGAATAATTCCTTGTCTGGATGTCCGAGATGGTCAAGTGGTGAAGGGTGTCCAGTTCCGTAACCATGAAGTAATAGGTGATATTGTCCCTCTTGCGGCTCGCTATGCCGAAGAAGGTGCAGATGAACTGGTTTTTTATGATATCACCGCATCGAGTGATGGCCGTGTTGTTGACAAAAGCTGGGTTGCTCGAGTCGCTGAAGTAATTGATATCCCATTTTGTGTTGCTGGTGGCATCAAGTCTGCAGAGGACGCTGCTCGCATTTTGGAGTTCGGGGCTGATAAAGTCTCAATTAACTCTCCGGCTTTAGCGAATCCTGAGTTGATTACTGAATTAGCCGACAAATTTGGTGTTCAGTGCATCGTGGTGGGCATAGATTCCTACTTTGATAAAGAGACGGGTAAATATCAGGTCTACCAGTTTACGGGTGATGAAAACCGAACCAAAGCGACACAATGGGAAACCCGCGACTGGGTGCAAGAAGTGCAGAAGCGTGGGGCTGGAGAGATCGTTCTTAATATGATGAACCAAGATGGTGTTCGGAGTGGGTACGATCTGACTCAACTCAACATGGTTCGCGAAGTTTGCCATGTCCCTCTCATTGCTTCAGGCGGAGCTGGGGCGATGGAACACTTTTCTGAAGTATATAAAGAAACAAACGTGGATGGGGCGCTCGCCGCGTCTGTCTTCCACAAGCAAATTATTAATATTGGTGAGCTAAAGCAATATTTAGCTGGTCAAGGTGTGGAGATCAGATTATGAGTAATACAGCTGCAGCATTAAAAGAACGTATTGACTGGGAAAAAGTAGATGGACTGATCCCTGCGATCATTCAGGACTTTCAGTCAAGCCAAGTGCTGATGATGGGTTACATGACACCAGATGCGTTAGATAAAACGACTGAGACTCAACAAGTCACGTTTTTCTCCCGTACAAAAGCACGACTTTGGACCAAAGGGGAAACATCTGGGAATGTTCTTCAACTAAAATCGATCGCGTTAGATTGCGATAATGACACGCTATTGGTGAAAGTAGACCCTATTGGACCGACCTGCCACACTGGGACCACAACGTGTTTCGACGCCGATCAACAAGAAGAATCACAAATGGTGTGGCTTCATCAGCTCGAGCAATTGCTCGCCGACCGAAAAAATGCTGATCCTGACTCCTCCTATACCGCGAGCCTCTATGCTAGGGGCACCAAGCGTATATCGCAGAAAGTTGGCGAAGAAGGCGTTGAAGTCGCGCTTGCGGCAACGTCGGGTGACAAGGCGGAATTAGTCTGTGAGTCAGCCGATCTAATTTACCATTTACTTGTTTTACTGCAGGACCAAGGTTTATCACTTAATGACGTTGTTAACAAATTGAAAGAGCGTCATAAATAGCTGACTCAGTAAACAAAGCATAAAAAAACCCTCTACAGAGGGTTTTTTTATGGAATCTACGTCGATAGTGCGGTAAATCACCTAACTAAATTGTAAGCCGTATAACATTATATTGCACAAATGAGTGGTAATCATTTAAGCCGCAGAGCAATTAGGTTGTTGATACCTAATATATTGTTGATACCCATTAGATCGTTGAAACATCGTGTCTTCGATTAAATATTTATTAGTGTGAACTTAAACGTTATTTGGCCATGTCACCGTCCACAGGGGTCACAGAACTTGCATGGTATCCTTTAGGCCCTTCTTCTACTTCATAGTTGACTTGTTGTCCCGCTTTTAATGTGCGGTAACCATCCATATGAATCGTTGAATAATGTGCAAAAATATCGTTGTCGCCACCTTCTGGACAAATGAATCCAAATCCCTTGGCATTGTTAAACCATTTTACTGTACCTGTAGCCATGCTATACATCCCTCATGCATTTTTCTGAAGTTGTTCGAAGACACGGGTTACCACTTCACCGTCGACACTTCCTTATCGGTCACTTAAATTTTCTAAGCTCTTTTAATTATCTCATCGCGGCTAGGATAAAAAATCCACAGTAAGTAAATTCCTACCCAAGGGAGAGTATCAAGATAAACTTGTTAAATTTTAGTCACTAAATAACCACTTTAGTCAATCATTAAACTTAGTCAATAAGAATGTCACATAAATAACTACATATTCTAAACATATTCACTTTGGTTTTAACAATGTCGTAAACGGTGGCTTTAGTTTGGGGCGTGATGATGTATTCTTAATGGGGAGGGGGAAATGTTTTTTCTACTTGGCTCATATGTGACACACACTAATAGCATTGTTTTGTTTGCAGCGATACAATTGGTGTCTTAGTCTCTAATATAGAGATGCTTTTCGAGTGTAGCGACAATGTACCTCTGTAACAGTAAGGTAACGATGTTGTTTATACAGTCTTTTGAATATTAACGAAAACTCTCAAACATTCTGGCCATGAGTAAAAATTTTGAATGGGTGACTCCAGACTCAGATTTACTGGAGAAAGAAAAAACTAAGGTTAAGCCACCGGGCATGTACCACGTTGTTTTAAATAATGATGATTACACCCCGATGGACTTTGTTGTAGAAATCTTGGAACGCTTTTTTTCACTCAACGAAGATCAAGCGACGCAAGTGATGCTACAGGTACATTATGACGGTAAAGCCGTATGTGGCACCTATACATCCGAAGTCGCTGAAACAAAAGTTGCTCAAGTGACCATGTATTCAAGGGAAAATGAACATCCACTTTTGTGTACCATGGAAAAAGCCTAATTTTCGAATGAATGGCAGTTGTCATTCCTTAGGAGGTACTTATGCTGAATAAAGAATTAGAATCGAGTCTCAACGGCGCATTTGCTCGTGCCCGTGACAAAAGACATGAATTCATGACCGTAGAGCATCTCCTTTTAGCATTGTTAGAAAACGATTCTGCTAAAGAAGCTTTAACGGCTTGTAGCGCAAATCTCGACAATCTGCGTGAAGAGCTCGACGCATTCATCGACCAAACTACGCCGTTAATTCCTGATAACGACGATACCCGTGAGACACAGCCAACACTAAGCTTCCAACGAGTGTTGCAACGCGCTGTTTTCCATGTGCAATCTTCTGGTCGTAGCGAAGTGACAGGGGCCAATGTGCTCGTTGCCATATTTAGTGAGCAGGAATCACATGCTGCCTATTTGCTGAAGAAAAACGATATTAGCCGTTTAGATATCGTTAATTTTATCTCTCACGGTATTACCAAAAACTCGGGTGCGTCAGACAGTGAACCGACAAGCGGCTCATTGGGCGGAGGAAGTGAACCCGTTGAAGATGCAAATGGTGAAGATCGCTTAGAAAATTTTGCGACCAACCTGAATCAAGTCGCCAAAGATGGTGACATCGACCCGCTTATTGGTCGAGACAAAGAGCTTGAAAGAACCATACAAGTATTGTGTCGTCGTCGTAAAAATAACCCATTGCTTGTGGGCGAAGCTGGAGTCGGTAAAACGGCTATCGCAGAAGGACTGGCATGGAGAATCGTTGAAGGCTTGGTGCCTGACGTGATTGAAAATTGCGTTATTTATTCTTTAGATATTGGGTCCTTGCTGGCCGGCACTAAATATCGAGGGGACTTCGAGAAACGCTTTAAAGCCATATTGAAGCAACTTGAGAAAGAAGATGACGCCATTCTATTTATCGATGAAATCCATACCATTATTGGCGCGGGTGCCGCTTCTGGCGGGCAAGTTGATGCGGCAAACCTTATCAAGCCATTACTGAGCAGCGGTAAGCTACGTTGTATTGGGTCAACGACCTACCAGGAATACAGTAATATCTTTGATAAAGAACGAGCATTATCTCGTCGTTTCCAAAAAATTGACGTGGTTGAACCATCATTAGACGATACCACTAAGATATTGATTGGTTTGAAACCTAAGTATGAAGCGCATCATGAGGTTCGTTATACCAACAAAGCACTTCGTGCCGCGGTTGAGCTTTCGGCCAAATATATTAATGAACGTCATCTGCCTGACAAAGCAATTGATGTTATCGATGAAGCGGGGGCTCGTAGCCGTTTAGTCCCAGCGAGCCGACGTAAGAAAACCGTCGGGGTTGCCGATATCGAGTCAATGGTTGCGAAGATGGCCCGTATTCCAGAAAAGTCAGTGTCTTCATCGGACAAAGACATTCTTCAAAATCTAGATGAAAAAATGAAGATGCTTGTCTTTGGTCAAGATAAGGCTATCGATGTTCTATCTGAAGCAATCAAGATGACTCGTGCGGGCTTAGGTAATGATGATCGCCCAGTCGGCTCTTTCTTATTTGCAGGCCCAACAGGGGTAGGTAAAACCGAAGTTACCGTTCAGTTGTCCAAATTACTGGGTATCGAGCTGCTAAGGTTTGACATGTCTGAGTACGGTGAGCGTCACTCAGTTAGTCGCTTGATTGGTGCGCCTCCTGGTTATGTTGGCTACGACCAAGGCGGACTGCTCACAGACTCAGTGATTAAACATCCGCATTCGGTTGTCTTATTGGATGAGATTGAAAAAGCGCACCCGGATATTTTTAACTTGCTGTTGCAGGTCATGGATAACGGTACATTAACGGATAACAATGGCCGTAAAGCCGATTTCCGAAATGTTATTCTTGTCATGACAAGTAATGCGGGCGTTTCTGAGACCGAGAAAAAATCGATTGGTCTTATTCAACAAGATCACCAACCAGATGCCATGGGAGCGATTAAGCGCGTATTCACACCTGAATTCCGCAACCGCCTTGATGGGATTATTTGGTTTAATAGTCTAGACGATACCGTTATCCATCAAGTGGTCGATAAGTTTATCGTTGAGCTCCAGGCCCAACTAGACTCACGAGGGGTATCTTTAGAGGTTTCTGCAGATGCGCGTGATTGGTTAGCTCTTAAAGGCTATGACAAGACGATGGGCGCGCGTCCAATGGGACGAGTGGTGCAAGACAAACTTAAGAAACCGCTGGCTAATGAGCTGTTGTTTGGTTCGCTTATAGATGGTGGCACGGTAAGAGTATCGCTAAAAGATGATGACTTAGACTTTGAGTATATTGGCTCGAAAGAAGAAGTTCTTCACTAGTCAGCATTCGTTTGCCAAAGAAAAAAAACGTACGAATTATCGTACGTTTTTTTTAACCATTCTTGGGGCTGCTTACGCTAAACCTAAGATGATGGCTTGTACTACTAAAAACAAAAAACGGAGCCTAAGCTCCGTTTTTTTGTGATCGGTTAAACCTAGAGATTAACGAGCACGGAAGACGATGCGACCTTTAGATAGGTCGTATGGAGTCATCTCTACAGTTACTTTGTCACCAGTAAGGATACGGATGTAGTTTTTACGCATCTTACCAGAGATGTGAGCTGTAACTACGTGACCGTTTTCTAGTTCAACACGGAACATTGTGTTTGGTAGAGTATCAAGAACAGTGCCTTGCAACTCAATTACGTCTTCTTTAGCCATTGAACCCTCTTTCGAAATGTGGCGCTTTTAACGGTCTGCATTGTGCCGTCAAAATCTTTATAAGTAAAGTTGTCGCGTATTCTACCCTTGCCACCGCTGATTTACTAGCCTTTGATGACGTTGGAAGCGGGTTTTATAGTTCATTGCGGAACATTGGTCGATTTGATACCCCAAATATAGCCATTGTTTATCATATTGTTGGCAGTATTGTGCTTGAAAGAGTACGGCAAGCGTTCCTAAGGACAACGAGATGTCAGGGTCAAAAAAGGTGTAAAAAGCACTAGCACTGTTTTCTAAAATATCAGTAATGGCAACACCCACAAGTGTGTCACCGTCATAAATATGCAAAAAGTGCATTGTCATCCAGCCACATTTTGCAAAATCAAAGAACTGTTCTTTTTTAGGGGGGTACATACTGCCACTTGTGTGGCGAGCGTTAATATATTTGGCATAAAGCTCAAACCAGTTTTCATCGAGCTCTGAATTAATCCTCCAGGAGAGGTGCTTAGACTTGGCCAAAAGGCGTTTTTGGCTTTTTGTTGGTTTGAAATCAGGGATAGCGACTCTAAGTGCCTGACAAGATTGGCAGTGATCGCATTGGGGTTTATAAATGACATCACCACTGCGTCGAAACCCGTTAGCCAGTAACATCTCGAAGTGTTGTTCGTCATGACAATATTTTTCTAAAACGATAGCAACTCGTTCATCCTGGCCTTTGAGGTAACTACAGGGTTGATTGGTCGTTAAGCCAATACGGATTTGCTGTGAAGCCATATTCATTTGCTTGCTTCCTCACGTTTTATTGACGTCGTTGAGTGGCTGACTTTGATTTCTTGACGGTGGTAGCAGCCTTTGTCCATTGCCACTTCTCTACGCTGATGGAGATTTTCGATAAACGTTTCTCTCGTCAATTCTATTGCCCCCAGTGACTCTAAGTGAGGATTCATTACTTGGCAGTCAATGAGTGTGCCGCCATGACGCATGAAATGCTGACAAAAATACCAAAGTGCAATTTTGGATGCGTTTGTTTTTAGGGAAAACATTGACTCGCCACAAAACAAAGTGCCGATGGAGAGTCCATAAAGGCCACCCACCAAGGTATCCTCGTCCCAAACCTCGACTGAATGGCAATGTCCCTGCTTAGACAATGCAATGTAAGCGCGCCGCATGTCTTGGTTTAACCACGTTTCTTCTGCAGGACGGGTGCTGGAACAATAATTGATGACCTGTTCTGTTGCTGCATTAATCGTGATGCGATATTGCGCTTTTTTTTGAAATTTCTTCAGGCTTCGCGACGGTGTGAATTGGGTGGGGACAAACACCGCTCGCGGGGCTGGGCTCCACCACAATAAAGGTTCGTTAGGCCCAAACCATGGAAACACACCATGACGGTAGGCATTTAAAATTCTTTGTGGATTGAGATCGCCACCAAAAGCGAGTAACCCATTTGGGTCTTGCAGTGCTTCAAATGGAGAAGGAAAGTCAAAGCAGTCAGGGCCGAGTTCAGGTAGATAGATAGTCATGATAATAAGTTTAGATGCTCTTGCCGTAATTATACGTTATTTTCGCAAGTTATACGCGCGCAATCAGTACTAGCTAGCTAGTACTGATTGCGCAAAAGGTAGGCGGTTTCAGCGGATAAAAGCTGGTGTTATCCGTGTAATTTGGGTACGCTGCTTTTACGAAGAATGACGATGACATTCGTTGCAGGACATACGATGTCAGTAAAGGATTAGATACAGCTAATGGAAAGTTTAACACTCCAACCCATCAATAAAGTCTCCGGAACCGTAAACCTTCCTGGTTCAAAAAGTGTTTCCAATCGCGCATTGTTGTTGGCGGCTTTAGCTCAAGGTACGACGACATTAACCAATCTTTTGGACAGTGATGACATCAAGCACATGTTGAACGCATTAACGGCGCTCGGTGTCAGCTATGAATTGTCAGATGATAAGAAACAGTGTGTTGTGAACGGATTAGGTCGACCTTTTTCTGTGAGTCAAATGACGGAATTATTCTTGGGCAACGCAGGTACTGCGATGCGTCCACTTGCTGCAGCATTATGTCTGGGGCAGGGTGAGTATGTCCTAACTGGCGAACCAAGAATGAAAGAGCGCCCAATTGGACACTTGGTTGACGCATTGACTCAGGCTGGTGCGCGAGTTGAGTATCTAGAAAACGAAAATTATCCACCGCTAAAACTGTATGGTACCGGTCTGAAAGGTGGAAAAGTGACGATTGATGGCTCTATTTCTAGTCAGTTTCTTACGGCATTTTTAATGTCAGCGCCGTTTGCTGAATCAGACGTTACTATCGAAATTGACGGTGAACTCGTTTCTAAGCCTTACATCGATATTACACTGCATATTATGCAGCAATTTGGTGTTGTGGTAGAGAATAATAATTATCAAACCTTCGTCATTAGAAGCGGGCAGCAATACCGCTCTCCTGGTCAATTTTTAGTGGAAGGCGATGCGTCTTCAGCCTCTTATTTTTTAGCGGCGGCAGCGATAAAAGGTGGCGAAATTAAAGTCACAGGTATCGGTAAAAATAGCATTCAAGGTGATATCCGTTTTGCTGACGCATTGGAAAAAATGGGTGCGGAAATTGAATGGGGAGAGGATTATATTACGTGTCGTAGAGGCGAACTTGTTGGCATCGATATGGATTACAACCATATTCCCGATGCGGCCATGACTATCGCAACAACCGCGTTGTTTGCAACGGGTAAGACTGTGATTCGTAACGTTTATAACTGGCGTGTTAAAGAAACCGATCGATTAGCTGCGATGGCCACTGAGCTTAGAAAAGTAGGGGCGGTTGTTGAAGAGGGGGAGGACTATATCATTGTCGAACCTGTGGCTAAATTGACGCATGCGACGATTGACACTTATGATGATCATAGGATGGCCATGTGCTTTTCATTGGTGGCGCTTAGTGATACACCTGTCACGATTAATGACCCTAAGTGCACATCGAAAACATTCCCGGATTATTTCGAAAAATTGGCTGAATTGAGCCACTAACGAATATGATTTAAATAAAGCGCCCATTCAGGGCGCTTTATTATTTCAGGGTGAATTCTTTAGAGAGATGGTGAGCTAAGTACTTAAACATGTTGAACACGGCGGTGGTATTTGGCGTTGGTAATCCTTGCTCATCGAGAAAATAATGCCCCTTGAAAACCAGAACCTCTTCTTTTTCTTCTACACTCTCTGCACGCATGCCTTCCAAATAGTCGTCATGCTCTTGAATTATTTGGTTTGCGATTAGCAATAAATCAAACTCGGAAATGGGTTGTTTCTCGGACATATAAGCGCTCTCAATCATTAGTTAATATCCGATAGTGTATTGAGGTGTAGGGGGTTTGCAAGTGCTAAGTTGCGGCCTAGAATGCCGGGTATTATGTGATAAGAAACAAATTTTGATTATCAACACTAGTCACAGCAAGGGTATGGCGTTTAGTATGGCGCCAGTGTTTCAACGTGTAAACTCGGTTCGATCGGACATTTGTCGAGCGATTAGAATACAATTGTAAAAAAACAGGTTGATCTTCTTTTGTTCTCGCTCAATAGTAAAAAGAAGCATAAATTTCGAACATCGTGCGATTAATACTCGCAATGTGATATAGGACGTTAGTGTCATTATGGGAAAGTCACTGGTTATAGTGGAGTCACCCGCTAAGGCTAAAACCATCAACAAATACCTAGGTAAAGACTTTGTAGTGAAGTCGAGTGTGGGTCACGTACGTGATTTACCTACCGCAGGTCAAAGTACTGGTAAAAAAGCAGCGGCAGTCTCAACCAAAGGTTTAAGTGTCGAAGAAAAGGCACGAATTAAAAAAATAAAAGATAAAAAAGCGCTCGTTAAAAAAATGGGTATCGACCCATACAGCGATTGGGACGCAAACTACCAAATCTTGCCTGGCAAAGAAAAAGTGGTTGCTGAGCTCCAAAAATTAGCGAAAGACGCAGACTACGTTTATCTCGCAACCGATTTGGACCGCGAGGGAGAAGCTATCGCATGGCACCTTCGTGAGATCATCGGTGGCGATGAACAGCGATATAAACGAGTCGTTTTTAACGAAATTACTAAAAACGCAATCCAACAAGCCTTTGAGACTCCAGGCGAGCTCAATATGGATGGCGTTAATGCACAACAGGCACGTCGATTCTTAGACCGTGTTGTTGGCTTTATGGTCTCGCCGCTGCTTTGGAAAAAAGTGGCTAGAGGCTTGTCAGCAGGTCGAGTCCAATCGGTCGCCGTTAAGCTATTGGTTGAAAGAGAACGCGAGATCAACGCGTTTATTCCTGAAGAGTTTTGGGATATTCACGCTGATACGAAAACAGCGAATAACACGGATTTCCGTTTATTAGTTGCCCAAAAAGATGGCAAAGCGTTTAAGCCGACGAATGAAACCGAGGCAAACGCAGCGACATCCGTGTTGGAAAAGGCCGCTTATGAGGTATGTAAGCGAGAAGACCGACCAACACAGAGTAAGCCATCGGCGCCTTACATTACGTCAACACTTCAGCAGGCTGCGAGTACCCGTCTTGGATATGGTGTTAAAAAGACCATGATGTTGGCGCAGCGTCTCTATGAAGGTGGTTACATCACCTACATGCGTACCGACTCAACAAACTTGAGTTCAGAGGCTGTCGATACACTGCGAGATTATATCAACAGTGAATTTGGCGCAGAGTACTTACCGGACAATGCTCTACGCTACGGAAGCAAAGAAGGGGCGCAAGAGGCGCACGAAGCGATTCGTCCTTCAGATGTTACGGTCAAAGTTGATGATTTACAGGGTATGGAAGCAGATGCTCATAAACTGTACTCACTGATTTGGAACCAATTTGTCGCGTGTCAAATGACACCTGCAAAATATGACTCAACAACCGTGAGCGTCAAAGCAGAGGGTTTCACCCTGAAAGCGAAAGGTCGTATTCTTAAGTTTGATGGTTGGACTCGTGTTCAACGCCCAATGGGTAAAAACGAAGATGCGATTCTACCTGCGGTAAAAGTAGGGGATAAGCTTGATTTAGTCGCTTTGGATCCAAAGCAACACTTTACCAAGCCGCCAGCTCGATTCACTGAAGCTGCGTTGGTTAAAGAGTTAGAGAAAAAAGGCATTGGTCGCCCATCGACGTATGCATCGATTATCTCGACTATCCAAGACCGTGGCTACGTAAAAGTAGAACAGCGTCGTTTCTATGCTGAGAAAATGGGAGAGATTGTTACCGATCGCCTGAACTACAGCTTTGATGATTTGATGAACTATGACTTTACGGCTCGAATGGAGCAAAAGCTCGATCAAATCGCTGAAGGTGAAACCAGTTGGAAAGGCGTTCTTAACGACTTCTTTAATGAGTTTACCACCGATCTTGAGAAAGCAGAGCTTGATGAAGATACGGGAGGAATGAAGCCTAACCATATCGTCGAAACCGACATCGAGTGTCCGACATGTTCTCGTCCAATGGGTATACGTACCGCATCAACGGGTGTGTTCTTGGGATGCTCTGGTTATGCTTTACCACCCAAAGAGCGCTGTAAAACAACGATCAACCTTGGTGATGAAGAGGGCGTCGTCAACGTTCTAGAAGAAGATGTTGAAACGGCCGCGTTGCGAGCGAAGAAACGTTGCCCAATCTGTGAAACGGCGATGGATGCTTACCTCATTGATGATAAGCGTAAGCTTCATGTATGTGGTAATAACCCGAATTGTGAAGGTTATGTCGTTGAGCATGGCGAGTACAAGGTTAAGGGTTATGATGGCCCAACGGTTGAATGTGACAAATGTGGCTCTGAAATGGTGTTGAAAAACGGCCGATTCGGAAAATACATGGGTTGTACGAACGAGGAATGTAAAAATACTCGTAAAATTCTTAGGAACGGTGAGGTTGCGCCACCTAAAGAAGACCCGGTTCATTTCCCTGAGCTACCTTGTGAAAACTCAGATGCGTACTTCGTGTTACGTGACGGAGCATCTGGTTTGTTCATGGCAGCGAGTAACTTCCCTAAATCAAGGGAAACACGTGCGCCGCTTGTCAGTGAACTTGCGCAGTATAAAGAACGTATCTCGCCTAAGTTCCATTACTTAGCCGATGCGCCTGCAGCAGACCCAGATGGCCGTCCAGCTGTTGTTCGTTTTAGCCGTAAGACGAAAGAGAACTATGTTCGTTCCGAAGAAGATGGTAAACCATCAGGTTGGACCGGATTGTTCGTAGACGGGAAGTGGGAGATTACGGATAAACGTAAGAAACCCAAAAAAGAAGCGTAGATAACTATAAAAACAGCACCTTAGGGTGCTGTTTTTTTATGTCCGTAATAAACGTAGGTTAGGGATCAAGACGTAGCGATACAGTCCGTATATCATCGATTATTTTATAAAACATAAGCTGGTATATCTATAACAATAAATTATGTTAAGGTGACTCTGCTGTTAACCTATTGTGTTTAAAATGTGACTTAACAATGATATTTTGTGACCAATGCCAAGTGCTGAAATGCAATTAGGTTCCATCAAGCATAATGACATATTTTGGGTTGTAATCTTTTTTCAACACGATAATTTAGAACGAAACCATACGCAGATTATGGTTCTAACAAACTCTATTTGTGCGACTACCTTTAGCATCGCGCACTTTGATATACAGATTCAACGTTTGAGTGTTCGATGCCAACATCGACATCATCATCCGTGACTAATAAAGTCAGACTCCCCCGTCCAAGAGACAAGTCTGGCGACAATGATAACGCTATAAAACGGAGAATATAATGGCTGGTGTATTAGGAATGATTCTTGCTGGTGGCGAAGGGTCTCGCCTTCGTCCTTTAACTGAATCTCGCACGAAACCTGCGGTGCCTTTTGGAGGCAGTTATCGTTTAATCGATTTTGCCCTTAATAATTTTATCAATGCGGATCTAATGCGTATCTACGTATTAACGCAATTCAAATCTCAGTCGCTGTATCAGCATATGAGAAAGGGTTGGAACCTTGCCGGTATTACAGACCGCTTCATCGACCCAATCCCTGCACAAATGCGTGATGGTAAACGTTGGTATGAAGGTACAGCGGATGCTATCTATCAGAATATTAGCTTTATTGAGCTGTCTACCCCAGACCAAGTGTGCATCTTCGGCTCTGACCATATCTATAAAATGGATATCCGCCAAATGCTCGATTTCCATAAAAGAGTCGATGCAAAACTGACGGTATCTGCACTGCGTATGCCATTGTCAGAAGCCTCAGAGTTTGGCGTGATTGAAGTGGACGAAACAGGCAAGATGATTGGCTTTGAAGAAAAACCATCGAACCCGAAATCGATTCCAGGCCACCCTGATATGGCATTAATATCAATGGGTAACTACATCTTTGACGCCGACACTTTGTGTACAGAGCTAAAGCTTGATGCGGACAATACTGAATCAAGCCATGACTTTGGTAAAGACATTATCCCTAAGATGTTTCCTGAAGGTGAAGTCTATGTTTATGACTTCTCAACCAATAAAATCAGCGGTGAAAAAGGAACCACTTATTGGCGTGATGTAGGTTCGATTGACTCGTACTGGTCAGCTCATATGGATTTACTTGAACATGATCCTGATTTTTCATTGTACAACCGTAAATGGCCTCTACATACCTTTTATCCACCACTGCCACCAGCCACATTTATCGATGCAGAAGACCGTAAAGTGAAAGTGACTGACAGCTTAATTGCTGGAGGAAGTTATATTCAAGGTGCTTCCATTTATAAGTCGGTGCTCGGTTACCGAAGTAATATTGCCGCAGGCACTAAGATCAGTGAATCGGTCATCATAGGTGATGTAAAAATCGGTGCAGGGTGTACAATCAAGAACGCAATTATCGATAAAAATGTAGAGATTGCCCCTGGGACAGTGATTGGTGAAGATCTAGAGTTGGATGCGAAACGCTTCCACGTGTCTCCAGGTGGCATTGTTGTCATCAAAAAAGGGACAAAAGTTGGATTCTAGAATGAGAAACATAGATGTATGGTTTCCAGTTTCAGAAGCTCAAGGACTTGTAAAAAGTGGGGGCTTGGCTGATGTTGCCAAAGCCCTGCCTAAGGCATTGCAAGAGCTCGGGAAATCAGTTGCTATCACATTACCTGGTTATCAAACCTTACCGAATAAGCAAGATTATGAGTGTGTTCTATCGACAGAGTTAGAGCATTGGCCTCATACGGCTTATCAGGTCAAGAAAACTGAGCTCGACGGTGTCGATGTTTATGTCATTGAATGTGATAAATATTTTGACCGTCCAGAGTTGTATGCAGAACATAACCGGGCGTACGCTGACAATGGCGAAAGATTTAGCTTTTTTTCAGCCGCGAGCCTCGATGTGTTGCCTAAGCTTGGTATTAAACCTGCGGTAGTGCATGCGAATGATTGGCATACCAGTTTGGTGCCGTTTTTGCTTAAAACTCGATACGGTAGCGATGACCGTTTCAAGGATGTGAAGTCAGTTCTGACCGTTCACAATGCAATATTCAAAGGTATTTTTTCTTATAGCCAACTAGAAATTATCCCTGAACTTAATCTTTCCGGCATGGAGTTCCTGCAATACGGTGAAGGTTGGGTCAGTATGTTGCGAGCTGGCATTGCGTTTGCCGACAAAGTGAACGCGGTTAGCCCAAATTACGCTGCCGAGCTGGTTACCCCTCTGGGTTCTCATGGTCTAGTCGATGATTTTGTTCATCGTGCCAAAGACCTACACGGTATCGTAAATGGTTGTGATTATTCGGAGTGGGATCCGAGGAACGATGAGTTCTTACCGGTTAGCTATGAAGCCGAATTAGCGAGTATGCTAAAAGGTAAACTCGCGTCCAAAACGTTATTACAACAAGAGCTGAACCTGCCTGAGACTAATGTTCCTATGGTCGGGATGGTATGTCGTCTGACCCACCAAAAAGGGTTTCATTATATCCTGCCTATCTTAGAGAAGTTTCTCAAAAACGATGTGCAGATGGTTATTATTGGAACGGGTGAGTCTCAGATTGCGTCCCATTTACGTGATGTTGCCGCCGAGTATCCAGACAAATTGGCATTTGTAGAAGCCTATAGCAATCGCTTTGCTCATCTCGTAGAAGCGGGTTCGGATTTCTTCTTGATGCCATCTGAGTTTGAGGCTTGTGGGCTAAACCAGTTGTACAGTATGGCCTACGGCACCTTGCCTATCATTCGTAAGGTTGGTGGACTCAAAGATACAGTGATTGATTTTGATGATAACCCATCAGAAGCTACTGGCTTTGGTTTCGAAGAGCCGTGTCATGATGCGTTGCTTATTGTGTTGCAAAGGGCGCTGCTTTTTTATCTACAACAACCAGATGAAATGCATAATATCCAACTAAGAGCGATGCGTCGCGACTTCAGTTGGTTAGAGTCAGCAAAAGAATACAATAAAATGTATGAGATAGCGCTGCATCAACATTAATTTCGTTCCAACTCGAAAAGGCGACCTTAGGTCGCCTTTTTTATTTCCTGCCTATTTTTTCCGTTGCTTTTGTCAAGGACCGCTCTAGCTGGTTAACACTTCGAAATAATTTTCAAATAAATTATGTGCAGTTTTTAACAGCCGTTCCGTGAATTGTGATACCGTAATGCTCATCGCCATTACCTAAAAGATCCTATGTCAGAGAATCTACTGTTTCATAAAACTTACGCGCATCCTACGAGCAAAGAGTGGGTGGTGTTTGTACATGGTGCGGGTGGAAGTTCCTCGATTTGGTTTAAACAAATCAGAGCCTACAGAGAGCACTTTAATCTGCTGTTTGTCGATCTACGTGGGCATGGTAAGTCAAACGAGTTGATTAAAGATATTATGGCAAGTGGCTACACGTTTAAAAGTGTGACTATTGATATTCTTAAAGTGCTCGATCACCTTAAAATTCAATCGGCACACTTTGTTGGTATGTCACTTGGCACAATTATCGTCCGTAATATTGCTGAACTGGCCTCACCTCGAGTTCGTTCTATGGTGTTAGGGGGCGCTGTAACACGGTTTAATACCCGCTCACAGTTGCTTGTGAACCTAGGGAACTGGAGTAAGCATATTATCCCTTATATGTGGTTATATCGCTTATTCGCCTATATTGTTATGCCTCAGCGTGGACAAAAAGAATCTCGTCTTTTATTTGTGCGAGAAGCGAAGAAGCTGTGCCAGAAAGAATTTAAGAGATGGTACACGCTAACAACAGAGGTTAATCCACTTCATCGTTATTTCAAGGATAAAGAACTTCCTATTCCAACATTGTATTTAATGGGGGATAAAGACTATATGTTCATCCACCCAGTAAAAGAAATGGTAGCAGAGCATGAATCGAGCCGCTTGCTTGAAATTGAAAACTGCGGGCATGTCTGTAATGTCGAAAGACCAGATGAATTTAATAAACACTCCATCGCGTTTATTAAATCGGTACAGTAAAATAACCTTAAGTACTTTAATTGATGGTTAAGTGCTAACCGCTGAGTGCTAAGTGCTGACAGTTCCAGCATGCTCCAAACTGCGCTTCATTGAGCTCATTGCATTGTGGGCAGTGCCAGCTAGCTTGGTCGTGATTGTTCTCTTGTTGTTGCACCGCTAAGATTAACGATTTAGCTTTCGCCTCTTGGGATACTTCGTGTAACCAGATGTAAGGTAGGGAGCTTTCATCAAAAGGCACTTCGCCTCTCAATCCAAATACCCCCTCGCCACGTACCTCACACTGAACCCCTTCGGCAAACAGTTGCTGTTGCATGATATGTGTTTCGGTAGGATTATTACCTATGTATATCTTCATTTAGTCTGTACCTGGGGTGATTTTGAAAACCGAGCCATCGCCCATTTCGTGATTAAAGGAAATAACCCTAACAATGCAAAGGAAGCGAGAACAGCGGGTGATACTATGCCTGATAGACTGTCAATACTGGCGAGTTGGGTGCCTGCATTAAGGTAAACCGCAGTACCCGGTAGCATACCAAGTTGACTAACCAAATAGTATTTTGAAACGCGAATTGGGGTTAGCCCCATGAGTAGGTTAATTAGAAAAAATGGGAAAATAGGGATGAGTCTCAAAGAAAAAAGGTAAAAAGCACCATCCTTTTCAACGCCCTTGTTGATCGTCGCCAGTTTACCGCCGAACCGCTTTTGTACCCAATCACGTAGAAGAAAACGACTGCTAAGAAAAGCGAGCGTAGCGCCAATAGTACTTGCAAAAGAGACCAGCAATAAGCTCACCCAAAAACCAAATAACGCGGCGCCCAACAAAGTGACGACAGCGGCGCCTGGGACAGAGAAGGCGGTGATGGTGATATACAGAAAGAAATAGGTAAGCGCGGCAACCAAAAAATTATTGTCAATATAAGTGGCAAGCGCTGCCTGTTGTGCCTTGGCATTTTCTAACGTCAGGTATTGTCCAAACTCTACGCCTAGAAAAACAATAACGGCAACAAATCCTAAGCCCAATAACAATTTTTTACTCATGTCCTACTCCATGTCGATAATGCATCTTTAGTATAAGACACGAACATCGGAATTTAACTTTCAAACAGATAAAAAAAAATCAGCTAATGGGCTGATTTTTTTATAAGTAAGAGAGAACAAGTACTAATTGATATGATTGGCTAGCTCGTCGCGCTTGGCTTGTGGAATCACAGACCAGTGAGTACCATTAATCGCACCTTCTAACGCCCAAAGTAATTCGAGACCGACACTTGTCGAGTGTGTTTTTTGAATTGCCTTGAAGGCTTCAACGGATCCATGCTCTTGAAGTGAGTTCACCGATTCTATCCCCGCTTTTTTGAGCATGCGCTCTGTTGCAAGACGCAAATTCGGGAGATCTTTTAATCGGGTTGGTTTGCAGTCAGATTGTTTTACTTTTTCATCTTTTGCGTAATCCAACGCTGAGCGTGCATAGTTCAATATCAACTCACTGTCATTCCAGCTATCTTCAGGCAGGGCAAAATATTTTGTCACTACTGGGAATCCACGTTTTTTATAAACGTAAGGCTTGAAGCCGTTTTGCTTGAATGTCGCGACGGTTGTTGGGTTAGTTCTGATGTGTAATTTACTGTTCACTGCTAATGCAAACATCGTATCGTCAACAAAAATGCCAAATCCACCGAACATAGAGCGGGATTTGACTTTTCCAAGTTGAGCGAACAACTGCATCGAATTTTTTAATATTGGATTGTCCATATTTGTCTTTTCTCGGTGTTATTTGATTGTGTCACCAAAATCAGGTCCGAGAGTGTAGCAAACAGGCATCAATTCCTTGTTAAATTAAAAACAAGAATTCAGTGTCCTTTGCCATCGGTAACCCCGCTACCTACCATAAATGGTTTAGGCCGGAGGCTTTGCGTCCCAACTTTTCAGATGGTTTGCCCTGTGCGTGACTTTGTTAGAATAAAGAAAAAATGCGTTAATCTGCATTGAGATATAACTAAAGTGTGACGTTGCTTCAAAAATTAGGCGGGTATTTGTGCTTAAGAGGTAACATAAACTAACAATTAGGCGTCTAAAATCTGGGAACAAGATCAAAAAAAAGCGCCTAACTAGGCGCCTTTGTCATTTTGTTGTCAGGTTTTTGACAGAGTGGCGTTCAATTATCTCGGGGTGCATCTCAAATATACGTTTGTCATGACCTTTATCTTTTATGCGTTCTAGCAAAATCTCAAAGGCGTTCTTTCCGACACGACGTTTCGGTTGGTGAACCGTCGTCAGTGGTGGAGAAAAATACTCAGCAAGCTCAATGTTATCGTAACCAATCACAGAGATATCTTCTGGTACGTTCAAACCGAGTTGTTGTAAACGACTCATAAGGCCTAACGCCATCGTATCGTTAAAGCAGAACACGGCGCTTGGTCGTTCTTCCATTGCGGCAATACGATTCGCTGCGATGACCGCTGTGTCACACTCAAAGTTACCTTCAAATATACGGTCTTCTTTCATTTCGATGCCGGCTTCTGATAGCGCACGCTTGTAACCAATAATGCGTTCTTGGCACACCGCTTTTTCTAGGTGACCGCTCAAACATGCGATGTCCGTATGGCCTTTATCAATTAGGTATTTTGTGGCGAGATAACCACCTTCCTCCGAATTATCAATGATCTTATCTGCTTGCGAGCTCTCAGGACCCCAGTCCATGATCACTTTAGGAATATCGGAGTGACGATCAAGCATGCTAAGAAGCTCTTCTGTGAGATCTGAACACATGACGAGAATACCGTCGACGCGCTTCTCTGCTAGCATTCGAATGTAATCTCTCTGCTTTTCATACACGCCACCAGTGTTACACAGAATTAATGTGTAACCTTGACGATAGCAATAGCTTTCAACGCCATCGATAACCTCGGAGAAGAATAAGTTCGTTGATTGTGTAACCAACATACCGATGGTTTTCGTTGAGTTACATTTTAAGCTTCGCGCAACGGCGCTTGGCGCGTAATTGAGTTCTTCTACGGCGGCGTTGACTTTTTCTTGTGTGGCTTCGGCAACAAAACGTGTTTTGTTAATAACGTGAGACACAGTAGTAGTTGAAACGCCAGCTAGACGGGCGACATCTTTGATTGTTGCCATAGCTTTATCCTATTAGTAACGGCTTTTGCGTATGGTCAGCAAAAACGTCGTTGCGGTAATGCAGCTTTGTTTAATTAAAAAAGCGCTTTGGTGTATGGAATGCGTACCGAGTAAGTGAACCTAGTGACACATTGGATTCCAATTGTGGGTTAGCTATTCACCTGACAAGGACATAATAGCTAAAGATAGGAAAGCATGGGGCACTAAAATTTGGTTTTCGCATTGAAACGGCGGATTGTAATGCTAGTCGGTGACTCTAGCAACGTTTCAACCGACAAATTTGATGATAAATTAAAATTAATACGGGGTGACACCGCCACCTTGATTGATAGCGGTGTCTGCATCGGTTACTCAGCAGTTAAATAGTTAAGGTCTAACTGACAAAATGCAATGAGGAGTGTTGCTACCGCGGCGTAAAATCCAAATTCATCATACTCTTTACATTTTTTTTCGAATTGAGGCAGCCATGTCATCAAGTGCTGATTAAGGTAATCAGCTTGCTCTAATAATGCGTTGTTGATGTGCGCCTCGGACTCCAGTTCATTAGAACGAATAATAAGGTTGCCGAGAAAGTCCAACTCTATCGCGAGGTGATCGGCTGGCTCATTTAAGTCTTCAGAGACGGCGACATTGTGTTTTTTTAACAGCTCGGTCATGTCATTAGCCGGTTTATCATTGAGAAGACCTGATTCACCTATGTACATTGAGGCATAAGGTAATGCGCCATGCTTATCTGATTTAAGAAATAGGTCACAAAAATCTGCGGATAGCTCAAGTTGGGCGTCTTCTCGAGTCTGTAATCGGTTCAAGCCATCAATGAGTGTATTGATCGGCGCTTCGAGTGATGGGTTTTCACCGAGACCGCTCAAAAAAGAACGTATTTCGACACTGTGATATTTATCCAGTTCTTGTTGAGTAAGCTCTTTGGCAAATAGGCTAGAAAGCCACCAGTATATCTCTGCACGTTGTTCATTAAATGCTTTCAATTCTTGCATCTTGTTCTCTCCAAAAGTCTTGCCCTTATTTTAGACAATAAAAATGAACAGCAGTAAGGGCAATAATGAAAAAAATCGAACGTTTATGAAGATAAATGAATAAAAGAGCGGTTGATGGTTTTAAAGCGACACCAGATGGGCAAGGTTCTGATTGCATATAGTGGATAAAAAGTGTTCTTGTCTTGAATCAATAAAAACACGACTTTCTACACAATACCGTAATGTCCGCTAGAATTGTGACTAATTATGAATAGAATGGCTTCGGTCATAGATAGAATAGAAACGGTGAATATGAGTTATCACGTATTAGTAGTTGAAGATGATGTCGTTACGCGTAGCAAGTTGTCTGGTTACTTTGAGAGTGAAGGCTATTTAGTAAGCGAGGCTGAAAGCGGTGAAGAGATGCGACAAGTATTGCAGTCTTCCAGTGTCGACCTTGTCATGCTTGATATCAATCTTCCTGGTGAAGATGGTCTGATGTTAACTCGAGAGTTACGTAGCCAGTCTGATATCGGTATTATATTGGTAACAGGTCGTACTGATAGTATTGATCGGATCGTTGGCCTAGAAATGGGCGCAGATGACTATGTAACGAAACCGTTTGAATTAAGAGAATTATTGGTCAGAGTTAAAAACTTACTGTGGCGTATCGCCCAAGCTCGTAAGCAGCCCTTAATATCGCAAAGTGCCGAGAACGAGCATGTTGTGCACTTTGGGGAGTGGTTATTCGATAAACAACGCCGCTCATTAAGTTGCAATGGTGAACCAGTAAAACTGACAAAAGCCGAGTATGAGCTTTTAGTCGCGTTATCTACTTACCCTAATCAAGTTCTGAGTCGTGAGCGAATCTTGAACATGATCAGTCATCGAGTTGACGCGCCAAATGATCGCACTATTGATGTATTAATCCGACGTATGCGCACTAAAATGGAAGCGGATCCGAAAAACCCACAAATATTCATCACGGTTCATGGTGAAGGATATATGTTTGCGGGTGACTAGCGACTACGTTTAATTTAACGATGTAGGTTGCACTCTTTCACAAAAAATAGCGTGTCTCATCATTAAAAAACAGTACTCAATTGTAAAAAAAGCCAGGCGTTTAACACAGCCTGGCTTTTTACATCAATGTACTTAGATCCAGTGCACTTAGATCCAGTGCACTTAGAACCAGAGCACTTAGCGCCAGCGTACTTAGAACCACAGCAATTAGAGCGAGATGATATTATCCCTAGCTAAGGTTGAGCAGATTCTGCAGGTGGGCTAAGCGCCTTGTCAGAGTTAGTATCCACTGGCATGCCTTCATTTCCCTGTTCACCCTCAACGTTACTCTCTCCTACAACGGTTGCATCGTCGTCACCTTCTAACGTTGAAAGTGGATTATTTTCAGGCGTGAGCTCATCTGTAGACGACACTCCCTCGCTAGCAACCCAGTCACGTAACCTTTGCCATGCCAGCCCCATGGTTTCATGCCAGTATCGCTCTGTTTGTTCGAGGTAGCGAGCTTGTGGGGTATATTTTTGCCATGCTTGCTCAATATCTTTTTGGGCCAAAAAGTTAGTGGGCGCAGGGTAGGGTACTAAGCCTGCAGATTCAAACTCGTACATCGCTCTTTGCATATGACTGGCTGACGTCACAAGAACCAATTTTCTGTTTTTGACAAACGCGGTGGCTTGTCTCGCTTCTTCCCAGGTGTCTTTCGCGGTTTCAAGCAAAATAATCTCGGACTTAGCGACACCAAGTCCCAGTGCGACCTTCGCCATCATTCTTGCGTGGCTGACATCGGTGCCACCTGCGTATCCAGAGAGGATCATTTTTGCACCAGGGTACATACGCATAATTCGTATGCCTTCGCTGAGCCTCATAAGTGAGGTTCGACTAAGCTGCGACGTCGGAGGCAAGTCATCATCAACAGTATGACCCCCACCGAGCACCATGACATAGTCAATCGTTTCGTTGATCGGTAAGAAAGGCTTGTATTGACGCTCTAATGGCATCAATAATCGGCTTGACAAAGGTTGGAAGGCGATGAGAAAAATCCCACAAAGTGATACAAGAATAATCATGCATCCTATTCTGCGCCTTGCAGTAAACATAATAAGCGCGAGTCCCAAAAAACCTAGGATCAGCATAGCTGGCAAAGGCATTAGAAGGGATGACACGATTGTTTTCAGCTCAAACATAAACTAATAGTCCGAAAAAACACCACTTAACGCTAAAAAAGGAGCTTGCCCCTTTATTCCTGTCACTTATATGACAGAATAGCAGTCCGATTGGCTATCTTAACTTAATAAACCGTGATGCAAGACCGTAATTTCGACGATATCGCCCACAAATTTGCAAAAAATATTTACGGCTCAGAGAAGGGAGAAATACGCCAAACTATTGTTTGGGAAGACTTAACCCACGCTCTTGCCGTGTTGGATGATACTAGAAAAACACTGCAAATATTAGATGCAGGTGGTGGATTAGGGCAAGTTTCGCAAAGGCTTGCGGCAAGGGGACATCATGTCACCTTGTGTGACCTATCGTCCGAGATGCTGAAACTTGCAAGATCTGACGTGGAAAAAAAGGGTCTTCAGGCACAGTATCGCTGGGTCCACAGTGCGGTCCAAGATATTGATGAGCAGTTAGAAGGCCCCGTCGACCTTGTGTTGTTTCACGCCGTTATGGAATGGTTAGCTGACCCTAAATCAGCGCTTAAAACCGTATTAAGGCAAGTCAAACCCGGTGGCGTTGCCTCCATTATGTTCTATAACCATCATGGGTTGGTGTTTAAGAATGTCATTTGTGGCAATATCCCGCATGTGTTGGATGGAATGCCTCATAGAAAAAGATTTAAGCTTCAGCCGCAACAGGGGTTGAAGCCAGACGAGGTGTATCAGTGGATTGAGGAAGCGGGATTTATGATTCATGGTAAATCTGGCATTCGCTCATTTAGTGATTACATCGGCAATATGCAGTACA
>NZ_JBHFOL010000018.1:0-77916 GCF_053544015.1 Vibrio sp. E150_011 | reverse complement strand
CTCTTCAATTTAAGATTTTGTCGGCTCAATGAATACTGACTTCAAAACTGTCCCTTACTTAAAAAGTAAGAAGTAATTTTAAAGCTATTATCGTTCCAACAGAACGATAATGAATTTTGACCGTGTGACAGTAAGCGAACTTACTACCCTTAGGTCACGTGTTCATTGAAAACCATTTTACTTCCGAAGAAGTGTTCGTTTCTACTTTGCAGCAGAAGCAAACTTAATGATTATCATCAACAAGTGTCCACACAGATTGATATAGGTTTAAATTGTTAAAGAGCATCTCTTCTTGGTTAGCGCTGGGCTTTCCCTTTGAAGAGGCGGCTATTCTAGCGAGATAATTGTTAGTGTCAAACACTTTTTTGATTTATTTTTTCAATTCTTTCGAAAACAAATCTTAAACTATCTTTTGGCTAGAAGCCTTACTGATTATTGCCTTGAACCCTTGTGGGCTCTGCCGTGTCAGTGAGGACGCATTATAGAGATCAGCTTCACATTGGCAAGCGTTTTTTTGAATAAATTGCAAAAATAAGCCTTTTTAATTAACTTTAACTTCAAAGCCTTATTTATCCCACTTTACCCTCACACCACATACAGGTTATCCACAGACTTATTAAAAAAAGGAGGCTTTCGCCCCCTTTTTTTAATTTTTTAATCTAACTCTTGTTTAAATTCCTGAGCCATCTTGCTCGTTATCTTCTTCATGGAGGCCACATTCACGCTTTAGCCCATTAAACCTTGTTTCTTCTTCTTTCATACCCGGTTCCCATCTTTTTGTTGAGTGGGTATCTCCAATAGATAGATAACCTTCATCTTTCAGCGGGTGATAACGTAGACCGTGTAATTGCAGGTACTCTTCAATTTGGCTGTTGGACCAATCAATAATCGGCAGAAACTTAAATCGTCCATTTTGAATCGCAAGCACAGGTAAATTCGAACGGCTCTCTGCTTGTTCTCGTCTTAACCCTGAAAACCATGTTTTAACATTCAGGTCTGCAAGAGCTCGCTTCATTGGTTCGACTTTATTAAGGTGATTATATTTCTTAATTCCCTCTATACCTTGCTCCCACAACTTTCCATATCTGACTTCTTGCCAATTAGGACTTAGTTTAGCGCTATAGATATGTAGGTTAAGATCGAGCTGCTGCGTTAAAGCATCTATAAACTGATACGTTTCAGGAAACAAATAACCGGTGTCAGTTAATATGATGGGAATGTTTTTTTGCACATTGCTCACCAAATGCAGCATCACTGCCGCCTGAACGCCAAAACTCGAACTCAATACGTGCTGACCTGGCAAGTTCTCAATAGCCCAAGCAATTCTTTGCTCCGCATTAAGTAACTCTAGCTGCCCATTCAATTCAGCTAACTTGAGAATTTGTTCCGTCTTAGTTAAAGAGAGCAACGTTTCAAGCTTCTGGCTTTCTTGGAACTTAAGCATAGAAATCCCTCTTTGATACTTTAACTTCCTCTATTACTCCCGTACGAATAACAAAATCGCCGAATGCTTCTTTATTAAGGCGGTTTTTAGCCCATAGCCCCACCAGCTCATCAAGCTCTTCTAAGATTTGTTTTTCCGTTATGTTCTCTTTATACATTTTCGGGACACGAGTACCGGCTTTATTCCCCCCAAGGTGGACATTATACCGACCCGGTGCTTTACCAACTAAACCAACCTCAGCCAACATCGCTCGACCACAGCCATTTGGGCAGCCCGTAATACGTAAGATGATGCTTTCTTCTTTTGGAATCTGATGCTTCTCAAGTACGTTTTCCACATCAGTCACGAAAGATGGAAGAAAGCGTTCGGCTTCTGCCATGGCAAGGGGACAGGTTGGAAAGGCAACACACGCCATCGAATCTTTGCGCTGCTCACTCACTGAGTCATCCATCAAGCCATGAGCGCGAGCTATCTTTTCAATCTTCGCTTTTTGAGCTTTGCTTACCCCTGCGACAATCAAGTTTTGATTGGCCGTCATTCGGAAGTCGCCTTTATGAATCTTTGCAATCTCAGCTACGCCCGTTTTTAAGGGCCTACCTGGATAATCAAGTAATCGACCATTCTCTATAAACAATGCCAAATGGTGTTTACCGTCAATGCCGTCAACCCAGCCGATACGGTCGCCACGCTCAGTAAACTCATATGGCTGACTTGCGGAGAACTTCACGCCAGCGCGTTTCTCTACTTCAGCCTTGAAGACATCGATACCAACACGGTCTAACGTATACTTGGTTTTTGCATTTTTACGGTTAGAACGGTTACCCCAATCACGCTGGGTTGTCACCACCGCCGCCGCAACCTCTAAGGTATGTGCGAGTGGCACAAAGCCAAAATCATCGGCGCGTCTTGGATAAGTAGACGTATCACCATGCGTCATGGCCAAACCGCCTCCCACAAGGACATTAAACCCAACCAACTTACCGTTTTCCGCTATCGCGATGAAGTTAAGATCATTCGCGTGAACATCCACATCATTTTGTGGCGGAATAACGACGGTTGTCTTAAATTTTCTCGGTAGATAATTACTGCCTAAAATCGGTTCTTCATCTGTTGTTTCTACTTTCTCTCCGTCTAGCCAAATTTCGGCATACGCTCGCGTCTTCGGTAGTAGATGTTCACTGATCTTCTTTGCCCATTCATAAGCTTCTTGATGAAGCTCTGATTCAACAGGGTTCGTGGTACATAACACGTTTCGGTTCACATCCCCTGCCGTAGCAATAGAATCAATACCGATCTTATTGAGTGTCTGGTGCATTAGCTTAATATTAGGCTTGAGCACGCCATGAAACTGGAAGGTTTGACGGGTAGTAAGACGAATACTGCCATACAAACTATGATCAGTTGCAAACTCATCAATGGCTAGCCACTGCTTTGGCGAAATAATACCACCCGGCATGCGAGCTCTAAGCATCACATTATGGAGCGGCTCTAGCTTTTGTTTCGTTCTTTCATTACGGATATCACGGTCATCTTGCTGATACATTCCGTGGAAACGAATAAGTTGGAAGTTATCTGCGGTAAAGCCACCAGTAATTTGGTCGGATAAGTCAGCCTCAATCGTACCGCGTAGGTGATTACTCTCTCGCTTCAAGCGCTCGTTATCAGCTAATGGGCCCAATACTTGGCCTAATACTTCTTGTTTGCTCATTAGTACACATCCTTTTGATAACGTTTTGCTTTTCTTAGTTCGCTTACGTATGCCTCAGCCTGCTCAAGATCTTTACCGCCATACTGTTTTACAATCTCAATCAGCGCAGTATTCACATCTTTTGCCATGTGCGTCGCATCCCCACAAACATAGAGATGAGCACCTTCTTGTAGCCATTGCCAAATTTGCTCACCTTGCTGGAGTAGACGGTGCTGAACATAGACCTTCTCATGTTGGTCACGGCTAAACGCCACATCTAGACGATTCAGTACTCCTGACTTAAGGTATTTCTGCCATTCAACTTGATATAGGAAATCTTGAGTGAACGTTCGATCACCAAAGAACAACCAGTTCTTACCTTTTGCATCACGATTTTCTCGCTCTTGAATAAAGCTTCTAAATGGCGCAATGCCCGTGCCAGGGCCAACCATGATAATCGGTGTGTCATTATCATCGGGTAATTTGAATTGCTTGTTATGTTCAACGAAGACTTTCACTTCGTCGCCCTCTTCAAGGCCTTTTGCTAAATGGTACGATGCACCACCATGTCGCTTTTCATCTCCCTTGTTGTATTCAACAAGCGCTACCGTTAGATGCACTTCTTCTTCAACTTCTGACTGACTGGAAGCGATAGAATATAAACGTGGCGTTAAGCGGCGTAATAGTGAGATGAGTTGCAAAGCATCAAGCTTGGTTTTCTTCTCTCGAAGCACGTCGACGACTTGAGTTTCGCCTGAGTACTCACGCAGTTGGTCCTTATTCTCGACCAACTTAAGTAATTTTTTGCTGCCCGATATCTCGGCGTACTTAGTGACAAACTGAGGGTTTGACGCCGTGATCTCGTAGTGCTTAATCAGTGCCGAACGTATCGAGATGCTCTCACCATCGACATCCACACTTTCAATCCCAGAAAGTTGCGCTTGAGCGAGAATCGCATCCACCAGCTCACTGTTGTTTTCAAACCAAACCCCCAATGCATCGCCGGCTTGATACGTCAGGCCTGAATTCTCGAGATCAATTTCGATGTGTCGAACATCTTTGCCAGAGTCACGGCCTGTGATTTTTTGGCTGGTTAGCAGCGTTGCCGTGTATGGGTTCTGTTTTGTGTATGTCGTGGTTGCACCAGCGGTGGCAACAGGTAACGTAACCACATCCGCTGCTTGCGAAGATAAATCGTCTTTAATGACTTCAAGCGCCTTAAGTCGCCACTCTGCCGCTACGACATCGTAATCAACATCACAATCTAACCTTTCAACAAATGGCGTCGCGCCCTGCTTAGTTAAAAAGGCATCAAAGTCTTTACCTGTTTGACAAAAGAACTCGTAACTTGAATCGCCTAAACCAATCACGGCAAACTTCAGGTTAGGAAGCTTAGGTGCTTTCTTCGACTGCAAAAACTCATGCAACTCAATCGCATTATCGGGTGCTTCACCTTCACCATTTGTTGACGCCACAAAAATCACATGCGTCTCTTTAGCGAGGTTTTTACCTTTGTAGTCACTGGCATCAAATAGCTGTGCTGTGATTCCATGCGCTGACGCTTCTTGCTCAAGAGCCTCAGCTACGCCTTTCGCATTCCCGGTTTGAGACGCGTAAATGATGGTAAGCTTGCCAGCAGGCTGAGAGGCTACGGCGGTGGTGACCGCGCTCGCTACAGGTGTTAACGGTGTTGGGTTTTGTGCTTGACTCAATCCCCAAAAATAACCACTCACCCACGCCAATTGGTTGGACGATAAAGAAGTTGATGCTTGTTGTAATTGCGATAGCTGCTGATCATTGATTGGAGCAGCTAAGCCCGGAAGTTCTTGTTGTGTATTTCCATTTGATGACATAGTCACGACATCCCTAAACATTGCGTGACGATAGATTAACCAACCATTTTAATAACAAGAAAGAATAGATATGTATGTTTTATAACTTTTTGGAAGAAAGGAATATTTTGAGGGGGGATTATTTCGCTTCAATACGCACCTGAGAAAAGCCAACAGCCAGCGCAGATTTAGAGGCTTTATCAAGATCAATATACTGACACTCGGCACCGTGAATGTCTGTCAGCATAAGGAATCCGCCTTGCTTGTGGCGAAATTCAACTACCCAGCCCCCTTCCGATTCAGATGGTTCAATAATCGCTTCAGAAAGTAAGTCTTGATGATAAAGGTACTTCAATTCCGTTATGGTCATGCTTCCTCCAAAATTCTATAGCGGAGCCTGTTGGCGTCAGCTCCTTCATTAACTATAGCAAGCTGGATCATTTTCGTCGGATTCGTTGTTACCAATATGTTAACTAGAGCGTGCAATAAAGCGGTTATATACCCATAAGGCGATAACAAACGCGACAATCCACGGCAGAAGTTGGAAAAGGACACCCACCATTCCTAACATAAATAGCACAGTGAATGACGCAACGATTGCCAATGAAACGGTGACAAACGTTACCCCCGTCATGACTAACACTCCGATAAAGACCATGATGAAAATCAGTTCAAACATATCGCCTCCTTAGGCACTGAAAAAATAATAGTGGTGTAAGACCTAACACCGTAATATTTATGATAAAGCATGAACCGTTCCAACTTTTCAAGTCATTGATAGTATTGTACTTATAAAATAAAAAACTCCAGCTGATCGATAAATCAACTGGAGTTGGTATTTTTAACCACTAACTTGGTAAATTTAAACGTCTAGTTCTTTCGGAATTTTAGTCAGTGCCGTTTGAATCACTTCAACGCCTGCGCCTTTCTTATGCGCATTTTCACTAATATAACGACGCCATTGTCTGCCACCAGGTAAAGCTTGGAATAAACCAATCATATGTCGGCTGATATGTCCAAGATTAGAGCCATTAGCAAGTTGCTTCTCAATATACGGATACATCGCCTCCACAACCTGACTGCGTTTCTTCACAGGCGTGTCCATTCCAAAGATGGTTTGATCAACCTCAGCCAGTAAATACGGGTTTTGATAAGCTTCGCGCCCAATCATCACTCCATCTAAGTGCTCTAAATGCTCTAACGACTCAGCTAACGTTTTTATCCCACCATTAACGCCGATCTGTAAGTGCGGGAAATCTTTCTTAATTTGATACGCGCGAGGGTAATCTAGCGGCGGGATCTCTCGGTTCTCTTTTGGACTCAAGCCACTTAACCATGCTTTACGAGCATGAATGGTAAAGTCCTCACAACCCCCTTGCTCTGAAACATGAGACACAAAACGCGTAAGAAACTCGTACGAGTCCTGATCATCAATCCCGATTCGAGTCTTCACCGTCACAGGAATAGAGACCACAGCTTTCATTTCCGCAATACATTCAGCCACCAGCTCAGGCTCCCCCATGAGGCAAGCCCCAAAGCGACCATTTTGAACACGATCTGACGGACAACCAACATTGAGGTTGATTTCATCATAACCACGCTCTTGAGCAAGCTTCGCGCACGTTGCCAAATCGGTTGGGTTTGAACCGCCTAACTGCAATGCGACAGGGTGCTCTTCAGTATTGAACGCTAAAAAGTCACCCTTACCGTGAATAATTGCCCCCGTCGTAATCATCTCGGTATACAACAAGGCTTGCGAAGAAAGCAAACGATGGAAGTAACGGCAATGTCGATCCGTCCAATCGAGCATGGGTGCAATTGAAAGACGGCTTGAATGGAAATCGCTTGTGTTGTCTGGCTTCATCATTGTTTTACCTAAGTTTTTAACCATTCAAATCCGCTTTGAATATCATGGAATTTCGCCCAAATTCGTCCTATAGTACCCCTAACAGTACCCCTCAAAGAGTAGGACGATGGAATGGCTTCTCTATCAATTGAAAAACGGCAGCTACAAAGCGGTGAATTCCGCTACAAAGCAACCATCATCGTGAAGAAAAAGCAGGCAATAATACACAGAGAATCGAGAACTTTCAAAAGGAAAGAGCTTGCTAAGACTTATGGCCTTAAACGACAGCTTGAACTTGAAGAGCATGGCGTGAATCCGATAAAAACAGTTCCCCTTTCGGTACTCCTCGATAAATTCATGGAAGACAAGGATTTGTGGAATAACACAGGGCGTACCAAACGCTATGTTATCGATATGCTTCGTGACTGCGACATTGCAAAAATAAACAGCAATGAACTAAGAACAAGCGATCTCATCGAGCACTGTAAAAACCGTAGAGGTGCAGGAGCCAAACCCGCCACTATCTATCATGATATTGCTTATCTGCGCGCTGTCATGAAAAAAGCCAAGCCCGTTTTTGACATTGAAGCGAATCATAAGATTTTTGAAGAAGCAGTACCGGTGCTCTCTGATATGGAATTAATCGGTAAAAGTGAAAAACGAACTCGACGGCCAACAGGTGAAGAACTGCAACTTTTACGTGAGGGGTTAGTGAAGCGTCAGAACGCTAGGGCTAATGGGCAAACTCGCATCCCTTTTGTCGACATTTTGGACTTCAGTATTTTAACGTGTATGCGGATTGGGGAAGTGTGCGCCCTACGTTGGGAAGACATTCACGACGAACATCGCACTGTGTTAGTCCGAGATCGCAAAGACCCTCGTAAAAAACAAGGCAATCACATGATTGTGCCGCTCTTGGCTGAATCATTTGATATTGCTATGCGTCAACCAAAGCAAGGCGACCTGATTTTTCCTTACAACTCTAGGAGCGTGACGGCAGGGTTTCAGCGTGTTAGGAACAGTTTAGGGATTGAGGATTTACGCTATCACGATTTAAGGCGTGAAGGTGCCAGTAGGCTATTTGAAAAAGGCTACTCTATTGAAGAAGTAGCCCAAGTAACAGGTCATCGGAACTTGAATGTTTTATGGCAGGTTTATACGCAGTTATTTCCGCATAAGCTACACAAAAGAAATCATTAGTAATGTGAGCAGTATGGGAGGTAATCTATGACATCCCATACCGAATGATTAATGATTAATGCTGTGTGCTAAATATTCTTCTGATACTAACGGAGTAAAGCCTTCAGGCCATTTCGTTACGAATTCACATAACACCCGAAATTGACTCGGTGCATCAAGATTTAGTCTAACAACCTTAAGCGAGTGAGAATCAAGCTCTACATTTTCAAGCAACGAGCGAACATCGCAATTGAAGTATTTAGGACAATATCCAATTGGGATCTCATCTTTAGTTGAAACTAGTACAGCATTGCAGTCATATTGATTTAAATTTTCATAAATGACTTTAAGCTCTTCATTTTTCTCAAGTGTAACGACCCGCCTTGCACTTTCACCTTCTAAATGACCTACGCCGCTAATAAAGAATCGAATTTTATAATAGCCTTCCTCTGTAATTTCTGGCTCCGAGATAATACGAAATTCATCTGTTTTTCGAGCTCCGCCAGAAATACCTAGTAAATCCAATTCATCATAGTGAGTTAGATCAATATCAGACCAGTCCACCATTTTTTTAAATTCCGGTCTATTTGTCGGAATTAAGCGATTAGTAAAAAATGAAAAAAGTGACTTAGAATGATAAACCTTTGCTAAATCATCCATACGAGGAAACGCTATGAAGTTTGCGTGATTTGCGCCTTTGGTGTAATTGAAGCGGTACTCATCATTAGAACGAGTCAATTTAGCAACAGGATGCCACATCCCATCATCACTGTCTTTCCAAATAACAAAAACACTTTTCATGAAGTCGTTTCTCCATTTTTTTTATTCTCTAAAAACAATTCTCTGTATTGTAAAATACGTGCCTTGTTAGCAATTATGACACTGGCACAAAAAGTTTTTTCAGTACCTCCCATGATAGCATCAGGGATCCGGCTGACTACATCTAAAATTTGCTCGTAGCCCAGAGCCTCAAGCCTATCTAACCACGCTAGTGCAGCTCTCTTTCTAAAATAAGCTAATACAACAAACGCATCTAAGGTTTTTAACCTATCACTTCCGTTATAGAAATAAGATTTACAACGCATAACATAGTTAGGTATTTGACGCCCTTCATCGTTACTCACCAAACGTTCATGCATAGTTTCTACTGGCTCATTCCTACCTAGACTTGCAGCATGATCGAAAGAAGGTGCCAGATAACTAGTATCGCCTTTCACAATCATAGCCCAATTTTCGTTATGACGGTCTTGGTTAGAAATAAGAGTGTCAAACATTAAATAACCGATAAACACATCAAAAGCACTGCTTATATCTTCGCTTGCTTTCCACCCTAAAGGCGGGTGAGCAATGATCCGCTGTAAAATACTTGCGACTCGATCTACTTTTTGTGAACGCTGACCTTTTTCCAACGGCATATTGATACGGTTAGCAATATGCTCTATCAACTGGTTACCGAAGAACATATTGTCACCATCTTCAGTAAACTTTTTGCTTCGGATGCCTCTCTGACCTTTATAGTTAGCCAAGTCATAATGAGCATGAGGGAGGTCTAGTATAACTGCAAGCTCACACGCAATTTTTTCCGCCCAATCCTCTCCCTTTCGCTCTATAGGGTTTCCTTCCCGATCTTCGGTATGAACTGACTTAAAGAGGTATTCCTCCCCCGTTATCGAATCAGTGTACCAAAACTTAGACTTCGTCCCCATCTGTTCAAATTCATCAATGTCTTGGTCTGAAATGTCAATGATTGGGTAATCAGCCAAATTCATACTCCTTTAGGCTCCGCTATATCTAAGGTTTTAGTGTACTTTTACCAACAGAGTATACACTTAACCTATTACAACATAATGTTATTTCTGAACTAACAATTCTTTGTGAGATGTCTGTAATAGTACCAGTCATGAATCGTTCAAAAACCTAGTTTTTTGATGTTCTATTTAACCTAATTTCTAATTCATTAACTTTTTGAATAAGCTTTTCCATTAGAACATTGGTATTTCTAATATTTTGCCAAAGCATCCCTAAAATCAAAATCTCTGTCGGCTTTAATCCCAACTCAGCTAGTAACGGTAAGATGGGCAAATCAATCATTCAGCCCCCTTAAACTCATCCCGTATCGCTTCCCACAAACCAAGCAGTAACGGCGCTACCACACCAATCACGCCCCCCATTTGCACACCTTCTGGCGTTACGCTTGCGGTTAATAATTCAGGGTGTCCAGTGGCAAGGGCAACACCCGCACCAATTAACGCTAAACCCTTTTTCGTTGAGGGTTGATTCAAGTCTATTTTCATTTAGGTTACTCCTACTCTAACCGTTGATGCGCTTCCAGATATACGCGCTGATTAAAGCGGTGAAGATACCCACCGCGATCCGTTGCATCATTTCTTTTTGCGTCATACCAGTGCTACCCCTTGCTGCGCATCCGACAACGAGTAATAGCGCCCTACTTCCATAATCGACATAGCATGAACCAAACGTGCTAACAGATTACTATCTGATAAGTTAAGCGCGGCATTGGATGAGAGGTTCAATTGCCCTGCTACGAACTGCGAATAATTGCGCGTGTCGTTTTCATGGCTTGGCGCCCAACGGCCAATAATCTCGTTGATGGTGTTTAACCCATACAGTGATTGGTAATTACGAATGAGCTTGGCCGCTGCCCGAAAGCCGTACTTCGAATCAGAAAACGTTTCGAACGCTTTATCCTGGCTTGGCGTAACTTTGCCTGTCCATGCGCTGTTACTAATACGAATGTTGAGCGGGTTGTTATTACGTATCCCGCGATTGAGTTGTGATTTCACGATCTTTACTCCTTGCGGCGCGCCCCACATTAGCGCACCGATTAGCACAATGATGATTAACGCTCGCATAATGGGTTACTCTGGCTCGTCAAATTTTACGGCTACCCAAACTTTGTTGATGGATATGTCCACATCGTTTTGATAGACCGTGGTACCACTTGCCGCGCCCAAATCAACACTATTCCCCTGCCCTGAAACGGAGGTACGAAGTACTAAATTGAAATCGGTTTGCGCCGTATCGGAATAAAGCGCTCGCTCAACAAAGTGGTTAAAATGGACACTCCCGACAATCGAAAGACCACCGTCATTTATGACGGCTGGCACCTGCGCCAACGTTGCGTTTTGTCGATATTGACCACTTAGCTGCAATTCATAATCAACAACGACATTGCCGCCACTGTCCGCGCAACTTTGTACAGCGGCTAATGCGTCCCCCGACAAGCCGATAGATTTGCTCACATGCAATGAGATCTCAAAGCCCATCACGTTCCACCACTCTGAAGGTACGTATTGCTGCATATTTTCAAACGCCGTGAACAAGTTAAAATACAAACCGTCATCGTCATATTCGTAGAGGCGTTGGTTATAGCCACTCGCGTCATCTTGATAGTCACGGCCTAAGCGGTACTCAATGGGATAAGGTATCGAGAACGGGTAAACCGATTGAAGACTGACTGCCGCCGTCAAATCTGGTGGCGCAGAGCCACCAAACTGACTCAATAGGCCATAGAGAAATTCAATCTTGTTGCGGCTGCTCCCTGTTGGCAGCTCTGGAAGTTTGGACATGGTTAATACTCCAAGACTTGAACGACATCCGGCGCCGTTCCTGTTAGTTCAATTAGTGCGGTGCTGTCTAAACGGATTTGCTCACCTGCGGCCAATTCAAAGCCCATCAAATCAATAAGCCCTGTATTGGTGGATTTCGCTTTTATCCACACACCTTTACGCATGGCATTGGCGGGAATTGAAAGCGGGACGTCACCGATATGAGCATTTAGGTTGCCACTGACCTCAAGCACCACTTTCGGCAAGGTGCTCACTGCGAGGCTTTGCCCTGCTTTAATTTCTACAGGGGGTAACGAGTCCACACCAAGCGACTGATTATTTTCAATCTGCATCTTTGGCATTGAGTTAATGGTGACCTGTTGCCCCTGCGCAATTTCAACGGCAGGTAACGCGCTCACTTCGATTTGCTGATCATCATCAATCTGCATTTTCGGCATGGTTTGAATATCGAGCTTTTGACCTTCGATAGGCGCCGTGAAATCGCCCACGCCATGCTCTAGGCTTAATCGCCCTTCACCACTGAGCAGAACGCGCCCCAATTTTTTGCCGTAGCGAAAAACAGAACGATTAAGCAAGGTCACGCGCTCGCCTGTTTCATCCATTTCAACGGTGAGTTTGCCGCTAATGGACTCCACAAATAGCCACGTTGATTCCAAGGTGACGGGGATAGGTTGCCCTTTAATAAGTTCTACAATCATTTGCGCATCGCCTTCACTAGAACAAAGCCCAGTACCAACACAATAATGCCCATGAGGATCAGTTGTTGTTGATTGAGTTCGCTTTGTCCGTTGTCCTGTTTGAACTTGGCAAGCTCGGTTAACTTGTTTAGGTTCTCGCTGTTTTGCGATGCCTGATTACCCGCAAGCCCTGCCATCATTTGTAAGTGTTCGCTGTTTGATGCGCTGTATTCTTCAAGCGCTCCCGCGGCGAACTTCAATGAGTTCTCGGTATTTCTGTCGACTAATTCGAGTGACTGCTTACCAAAGTCGAGTGATTCGCTTACCGTGTTCCCTGCAAACTCAAAAGACTCATCAAGCGCATCGCCTGCAAATTCAAATGACTTGGCAACACTGCCATGGTCGGTCACCGTGGCGTTAATGGTTGAACCTTCAATGCCACTCAGTGCAACACCTAAGTTGTCACCACTAATGGCATTTTGGCTACTGGTGTTCTTTGTACTGGTGCTATTGCTTGAACTGGAACTGCCGCCCATGCGCTACACCTCCCAACGTAAAAATTCGTGGTCACCGTGTTGGCTAATCTTCACATCACCAAGACGCTTGAGTAGTCGGGCGACCAATGGAAAATAGGTGCGGGTTGAGATTGCACTCAAGCCAGAACGTTTGACGTATTCGGCAAGCTCTCGCGTGGCATCCACCGCGCCATTGCCTGATACCGCCCAAATGAAATAGGCATTGCCCATTACTTCCCCTGCCACCGTTAACCGATAATCGTCACCGGACAATTCATACACGCTGACTCGACCGCCTTTGATTTCATGTTTCATCACGTCAAAGTCATTAGGACAAGCACGAAAGGCAGGCTTGAGCCGTTCAATCGCGCTCGGTGATTCGGTGACAATCGAGATCATTTGAGCACCTTAAGCGCAAATACTCCTATCAACGCCACACCAACAATCAGCCAAGGGTTTACCCCGCCTCCCATGTTGATGCCGCCAATAGATTGCCCTGATTGGTTACTACTCTTTGCAGTAGAGGGGCCAGCACTGCCACCCGTTAAGCCTCCACCGCCCGTTAAACTGGTCATTGCTCCAAACATATCAACCCTTCTTAAACCAGATAATCAGCGCAAGAATGGCGATGATTTGCCAAGCGGTTTTATTCACTCCTTGAGCGGAAAAATAACCACTGGCAAACACCACACCCGCCACGCCTAAATAGAGAAAAGGCACTACTTGCCTCCTTTCATGGCGGCATAAGCTCCACCCAATACGACCACCATGATTAACACCACAATCATGAGTGTTTGCCACTGCACCCCTTGCCCACCTGTTTGCACAGGGGCGCCATTGGGTTGCTGATAGTCGTTGTTGTTGGATCGGTTTTCGTCAGGGTTGGACGTTTTGGCGCGGTCTAACTCATCATCCATTTTGATGCCAAGCCAATCACCACCAAAGCCGCCGACCACATCGACCGCACCACCTACAATCTCGCCCGTACTTTCTACTAAGCTGTCCCACCACCCCGAACTGGTCGAGGTGGCCGCGCCTGTCGAAAGATATTCGTCAGGGTATGCCATGAGTCACCCCCTTATTTCGGTTGAGAAATCACGCCCACTTGCTCGATCGCTTCAATCAATACCGGAATGCTGCCCGCCGCTGATTTCTCGATCTCAAACTGCAATTGTTTATAGGCGTTAGTTGGCAAGCGCCCCTCAACACCAAAGCCGGTACGAACAAAGTCCAAAGAAAACCAGTCTTCGTTTTGTTCAAGCTCAGAAAGGGCAAGGTCAAAGGCGTTATCGACTTTATTGACGTTCATTTCTTCCACGTCATCACGCAGTACGCGAACACGGTCGATAGAACTGTCTTTAAAGTGAATACGCTTTAGCGATAAGGCAGGGGAACGCTCAGAAAAATCAAACGGTGTTCGACCTGTCGCACTCGCAAACCACGTCAGTGAATAAATACGAGGCAAGTAGATACGTGTTGATTGCGCCGCCGTTGAATGGGCACGAGCACGGATACTTGGTGGATTGACGCCACCTGCTTTAGGGGCGAGCTGAATATAAACAAACCAAATTTCACCGTTCAGTGTCACTAGCTCACCCGTACGAACGCCCGCTTTGGTGCGCAGTTTTAGATCAGCAAATGGAATGACATAACGACCAGATGATTGGTATTGCTTACGATGTTCCTGAAGGTCAACAAGGTCTTGTCCGGTGAGGTTGTACACCTCTTTACCGTTCAAAGTAATACGCACACGCTCAATATCGGCAGGGTCAGTAATATCAGTAACTAACTCAATAGACTGATAAGTAGGACCACTGACAAGGCGCAGTGTGGCTTGATTGCCCCAATTCACACCCTCAACAGGGTCTAAATCACGAGGACGTGGGTTAAATGGTGTCGTGAGTAATTCCATAGTTTAAAACCACCCTGAATTACCATTGATTTGTTCTTTGAGCGGGTTAAGTGCGCTCACGTTGTTGATCATCGCTAGTGCGACCAGAACGGCCACAACCGTGAACAACATGGTTTTGTGTTTTGCTTGCATGGTTTCCCCTGTTTCACAACGTTAGAAAAGTTATTTACAGGGCATAGCTAAAGGGAAAAAGGGAAGGAAAGAAAGGAAGAAGAACCTATAGGTTTGAGGGGTAACCTATAGGTTCTGTGTATTATTTATTAAGTATTGTCATACGATCTACGTCTATTTTGACTCTAGTCCACCCTCGATCAACTTCGCCTTGAATTACCAACGTGGTTTCTGGTGTTACCGCCATACCATGCCAATCTTCATTTTCTATCTCTACTACAACTTGTCCAGTTTCATCATTAAACAGATACAACTCATGGCCAACTTGTTCAGTTACCTTGCCCGTTAAAGTTACATATGACTCATCTCTAGCTTCGTTAGCAGACGCAACAGTCTGCGTACTTTCTACATTTCCGTTAAATCCTGACGATGTTTGAGCATTAACAAAACCATTTTGGGCGAAAGCTCCTGCACTAGTAAAAACAGCTAGCGTTAAAAAACCTGAAATAAATACGTTAATTTTCATGAAATACCCTTTTAAATAAATATATTAAGAAGAGGTTATTCCATTTCCTGCATTCTCGTAATGTGTGGTGAATTCTAATCAATATGTAACAAAATATGTAACTAGAAAACATTCAACAATCGAATACATGATAAAATATCACTGGTTAATAATATTACCGTTAGCACAGTTAAACGCCCCCTTCTGCACATTCCCCACCCCATCACGAACTAGCAAATATTCAGCAATCGGTTTACCCAACCGTGCCTTATTTACCTTCGCAGATTTCAAGGCGGTGATCTCATGAACATCAATCCCCTTACGGTCAGCTACCCAATTAGCATCATTCACCGAGTTAACCGAACCCACCCACCAAACGGCAGATTGATCGGTCACGGTTTTAGGCACTTCTTGCCCACGTTGAAAAACGGTATGAATCACTAACCCATACTGACGGCCACCGCGAAGCAACTCGCCCGTTTTACCCTTAAGTTTGCCCGAGGTTTCGGCGCAACTGGCGAGCTCTTCAATCACTACATGCAGTTTAGGCGCCCGTCCATTCCCCAACGCCCAAGCCACCGAACTAAAAAACTCGAGTTCTTCCATGCTCGCACCACCTTTAGGCACATAGGCGACCTTAAACGAGGCTCCCTTTTTACGAGCATTAAAAGCGGCACGGATAAACTCCGAGCGAGTGGAAAAGCCGTGGCAAGTTTGCCCCTGAAACTTTGCCCCTGCGTAATTTCGATACGGGTCAAAAAACAGAGCATGCGCCCCTTTCGGAACAAGCCCAATGTATTTCACTGCCGAGGTTTTACCGCCTCCGGTTCCCGCTAAGTAAATGGCATGTTCAGCATCATGCGAGGGGTTTGAGTTAATCGGATTTGGAAAGCGTTGTGGTTTCTTTTTTATCGCCATGTTCCCCCCTTACTTGCATGAGTTGTTGTTGGGTTTTGAATTGCATCCACGACACACCGACCATCATGATCACAGCCAGAAATAACGCGCTTTCTTCCGGTTGCTCTCCAAGCAAACTATCACTTTGTTTTTTCAGTACTGGATAGGCCGCTTCAGTCACTAACGTTTTACTTTCTTTATCAAATTCAAATTTGGCTTGAGTCAGTATGGAAACCAATCGCTCGATTCCAAAAATACATACCTGGCAAAACATATCGCTGTGCGCTTGGGTAAAAGTAAACTTCGGTTTCTCTCCATCTTCGGATTCGGATTTATCAGAGCTAAACGCTTCGGTGAGTTCTTCGCGTTCCTGTTGCTCTATCGTCTTGGTATCACTTTCAAGCCCTGCCCATTCATCCACATTGTAATCATCAAAATCTGGGGCGGTTTCTAAATGGCTACTCATTCTCACCCCCTTGTTCAACGCTCGAACGTTTTTGCACTAGGTTCATCACCACTAACACCAACGCTAAAGCAGCAATCGACACACCCACTTTAAACACCATCGATTTCGGTTTAGCCGTTACTAAGTCGCTATTGTCGGGTTTCGTTGGTTCATTGCTTTGTTCAGGTAATGCATTTGATTCGGTTTCAATTAAGGGTTGAGGCGGTTCATTAGATTCGGTTAGTAACGCACTACTTTCGGTTATCTCTGTTTCATCCGAAGTCTTATCGGACGGTACTGGCAACGGTTGCGATACGGTTTCAACTTCAATCGGCACATCGCTTGAGTGCTGCTCGATATACGAATGAACGCTTTTAGACATAGGGCTATTGCCACACTCTGGACAACGGTAATATTTTAGCCCCGCATTGCGTGTGTTCTTGGGAGGTTCACCGTGGGTAATTAACTTCCCTTCCCCTACGATATGCACCGTGGAGCCAGTAGAACAAACCGGACAAGTCACGTAACCACGAACAGGATTAGGCACTTTGCTCATCGCTTGATACCTCCGCATCTTCCACCACTTCGCATAGTGACGATTTCTCATCCATCACATAAGCACGGCATCGCGCTCGCGCCACACGGTTTAACTTGGTGAGCTTTTCCACTTGTTCAAACAGTTTCGGGTCTAGCCCTATCGCCTCTAACGGGTTACCGCCACCCATAAGCAAGCGGGGCAATAAAGTGGTGAGTTTGGATACGTCCATTCCCTTGATTTTCTCAATCGATTTGGTGACCTGAATTTCTAAGTTTTCCGCTACATCGAGCGCTTTCAAGTCTGCATGGCATGCCTGCTGTGTTCTTTTCATAAATAGTCCCTGTTTCTCAACGTTGACAATGGGTTAAGAGTATTTGGCCTACGATAGGCCAAATGCTTAGTAAGCGTTTAATCGGCCATGTTTAAGCCTAATTTTGCAGTATTGGTCAATGGTGACCGTTCCCCCTTTTGATAATGGTTTGAGAAGACATTGCACCCCCTTCATGCTCCATCCGGTCGCGTCCATAAGCGCTTTAATTATTGGAGGGTTACAGTTATTTTCAGTGCTCCAAGGTACGGCACTCCGTGCCTTTTGAAGACGCTTCACGTCTTTTTTACGAACGAGGCTATAGCACTCGCTTGCGGTTTTAATGAGAGTACCAAGCCAAGAAAAGCCAATGATTTTTTTGTTGGTTTCACCGTACTGATTTTGCTTTGATTCGTATTCCACTCGCGCACCGTTAGCGAGCTGACAAAACAGCGACCACTTTGATGAATCAGCCGCTTGTCTTAACTCTTCCAGTTTTGGGTCTATCTTGGTTTGCTCTGCGGTTGCCCTACGAAGATTGCGCCACAATGAAACAGGCTGACCGCCAAATTGTTGAAACTGTCTGATACGGTGAGTGGATGCCCAAGCGCGAGCACGATAGGCATATTCTTCCGATTCAGTTTCGGGCATATGCTTGCCGTTAATATTCTTTGAAACGTACTTGGCGATGTAGGCCGTTGCCCCGCCTTTTTTTGGATCAGCTTCTTTCACATCAAAGCGTGGTGAAATGTCTTTGCCTAACTCGCTCCGGTCTTCCCCTATCGCGCACCCTTTTAAAATATTGGTGATCGTGGTTTTGTCCTTTGGTGAGCAAAACAAAAAATAGTGAGAATGGCTCGTTGAATCTTTATGAGGTTCAGCGACACGGAAACCAAAATACTCAATATTTTCTTTGGCAATGAGAGCACGAGCGACCGCCCATTTTTGCATGAGCGCTTGGTGACCTTCTTTCACTGAGGCACCATTCCACTTTCGTGATACGCGATGGTATTTGCTTGGCAATGTCCAAGTGACGAACAAAGCGGTAAATCCTAAATCCAGTGCAAACTCTTCAAACCCGCGAGAACGCACCATCATTTCAATGCGTCGATTCTCTGGGTTTGCCGTAGTCCTTTTGATTACTTCCTCTAGGTCGAACGCTTCGCCCGTTTCCGTGTTCATTACTGACATGGCTTCTATGTACTGTTTCGCTTCGCGTTGCTTTTGCTTCCAGTTTGAAAAAGACATGGCACTAATCACCGGCGCTTGGTGTTTACCTTCACCAACACGTTCTAGGGCAATTTGTACATATTCGATGTACTGCGATCGCAAATGCAAAAGTCGGCGGACTATCCATTCTTCGGATTGCATCTTGAGCGCGGCTATTTCGAGATCGCATTCCAGTTCGTCAGGCTTATCCTGTTCCTTCCTGAAATTTATCTTAGGTGGGTTGATATGGATTTCTTGTAGCGTGAGAGATTGACGCTCATAAACATGCTTGAGCGCTTCAAGGTAGCTATTAAATACCTCCGGTAGGCTTTCATCACTAAGCATCGTTGAGCACGCATCAGCGTAATCTTTTGCGAGCTTTTCAATGGCGTCATCACGCATCAAAATGTCATGGCTTAATGGTTCAGCACTGGCCTTGTATCGGCTATCCACAAACGAAAATTTATCTTCAATAAAACTCGCTCGCTTCAAACCAAATTTAACCGCATCTTCTGCCGCACGAATAAGGTTTTGAGTAGTCGGGTTACTGCGAGTCATGCGCTGCGAAATTTTGCGTTTCACATCGCTTTTCACCATTTGAGGCAAGCGCGGAAAGAATCGGCGGGTAAACGCTGAAAGGCGTAATACGTCTGCCGCCTCCAACGCTGCCACTTCATTGATAGCTTTCGTCATATGGTTAACCCAAACACTCAGAAGCCGTACACACGTATTGCAGAGGGCGTACCTTTTTCGGTTTTGAACGACCAATGCCGTGTTTATCGCGCAGCTTGTCCAGTAAGTAGATAGAACGCTCACGCTTCTTAGGGTCAGGGTTAACCATACCCGCCATATCGGGGCATGGTTTGTGAATAGGGTTAGTCACTTCCATCGTTAACCCTCCAAACTTTCTAACAGTTCAGCATCGGCAACAAGCTGATCGTAAATCGGGTATAGAAACTTAAATTCTGGTGAACTTGGTGATAGCCAATTCAAACGAGTACGAACAATGTTCATCAGTTCTCTTGCTTCACTCGAATGAGAAAAATCAATACTGGTGCTATGGATTGGTGTCGATACGTTATTCATCATTTATTTCCCTATGCGTTTACTGAAAGCCAATCACGCTTTGCATCAGCGTGGCGTTGGTCGATGTACTCGGCAAGATCTTCAATTTTGATTAGCGATGGACTGCGCTCTGAATCGCGCAATTTAAAGGTGGGAACGGGGAAGTCACAGGCTTTCGCTCTCTGCTCTGCCGTCTTGGGGGTAACGCCAAAAAACTCTTGGCTTATCTGTTTTAGCTCGACTGTGGGGTTTTCAAATCTAGCTAATAGTGCAAATTTTGTGTTCATACTTCCTCCGTGTAGTACACTTGAAGTTATTCGAGGAAATTTAAATATCCCTCAAACATCCCCAACTCTTTCATAGGGAATTATTGAGGATCTAAATTAAATTAGCAACCCCAAATGTACACGGAGATTTCTTTATGGGAAGTTTTGAGGAACAACTTAGAGAACTTAAAGAACTTACGAACACGTCTAAGAATGTTGATTTAGCAAGGGTTCTGGGGAAATCCCCCAAGACAATTTCTAACTGGAAACATCGTGATCACATCCCTGAAGATATTTTCTTAAAAGCGAAGGAGGTCGCAAAAACGGGCTCAATCGCACCAAAAGGTTATCTAGAATTAAAGTTCTTCGATATTGAAGTCAGTGCCGGGCAAGGCGCACTTGTTGAGAAAGAAGAAGAATCCAGCGCAATGGTTTTTAGTGAGCGCTTCATTAGACAAGAGCTAGGCTATAACCCTAACGACATTTTCTTAATGCCTGTTCGTGGTGACAGCATGATCCCCACTCTAAAAAATCAAAGCATCGTTATGGTGAATCGTGTTGATGGTTTTTCTACAGATGGCATTTACGTATTCCGCTATGACAATCGCTTAATGGTTAAAAGACTCCAATTCCTACCGAACGGCATAAAAGTGGTGAGTGATAACAGCGCTTATGAACCTTGGGAACTTGGGAAGGAAGATATTAAAGGGGCTGATTTTAAGATCATCGGTGAAGTGGTTTGGTCTGGGCAACGAATGTAAGAAGAAAAAAACCAGTTACCAAGGCGGTAACTGGTAAATACATCTACGTGAACAAAAGGCGTTCACTAACAACGTCAGTTGGCTAGGTGACCCTCGGCTTAATAAGGGTCACATAAGAATCTAAATAAAAGCCAATGTAATAACCATACTTCTTTTGTGGTATTTGGTTTTCGTAATTGTAACCGTATTACATCCAAGCTAATTATGAAAATACCCTGAAGTACCCCCATAGTACCCCTCAAATTAGGCTAGACCCTATATATCCTAGAAGCATGTCCAATCGAGCATCGGTGCTATGGAAAGACGGCTTGAATGGAAATCGCTTGTGTTGTCTGGCTTCATCATTGTTTTACCTAAGTTTTTAACCATTCAAATCCGCTTTGAATATCATGGATATTTCGCCCAAATTCGTCCTGTAGTACCCCTCAAAGAGTAGGACGACGGAATGGCTTCTCTATCAATTGAAAAACGGCAGCTACAAAGCAACCATCATCGTGAAGAAAAAGCAGGCAATAATACACAGAGAATCGAGAACTTTCAAAAAGAAAGAGCTTGCGAAGACCTATTTCCCTTATAACTCTAGAAGCGTGACGGCAGGTTTTCAGCGTGTCAGAAACAATCTAGGGATTGAAGATTTGCGCTACCACGATTTAAGGCGTGAGGGTGCCAGTAGGCTATTTGAAAAAGGCTACTCTATTGAAGAAGTAGCCCAAGTGACTGGTCATCGGAACTTGAATATTTTGTGGCAGGTTTATACGCTGTTGTTTCCGCATAAATTACATAATAAACGCTTCTAACAAGAAGCAACTCAAACGTTTAAACTCCGCTACGAAACCTAGCTTTTGAACTGAAACCACCACGGCTTAGAAACCCACCTTAAGTATTTGTGTGGTTTTAAGTAACGGTATGGTTTCCAATTACATACATAGCTGCAACGGCTAAAGTCAATATAGCAACTGTGCTTGCGACACCTGTCCCGACTGCTCGCGTTTTTAAAACGTTAACATCCGCACTAGTATCAATATTACCTAATATTTTAATAAGAACATCACTCTTCTTACTAGGTTGGTCACCAACAAAGTTTATGACCGCAATCCATATTCTGTAAATAGCGAAAAGTGAACTCATAAATATTATGATCTGCATAAGCGCGATAGTTAACACCACAAAATCAGGCCCTGCCACCGCAGGTATTGTCGTTCCATTTACGATTGCAACGGGAGCATCACCACTACCAGCCGCATAGGTTTTCTCACTCAATTTCCCGTCTCCATTGAACTAAACATAACACTTTTACTAAGTGGCGCTGACAAATAACGTTATCAAGTACACGGACAGTCAAAACAAGGTGTCAAAAGCTACGCATTCACTTAATTAACTCTTGTTAGAGACTGCTTCAGATATTGCCCCCACCCTTTGCACAGCTCAAGTAACATTAAAGAGTTATGTGACTTATGCATGTTCATAAGAAATTAATCACGGAAGAAATCCACCTAAGTAAAATAGTAATCAATCAGAGTTCTTATTTTCAAGTTTCGTTAATCGATCATCCATTTTTTCCATCATCAACCTTAACCTCTTCACATCCGTTTTCAGCGCTATCCCCACACCTATACCGCTAGACAACGCACTAACAGCGGCGATAATCACCGCTTGATACTCAGCCATTAAACTCATCCCGTATCGCTTCCCACAAACCAAGTAATAGCGGCGCTACCACACCAATCACCCCACCCATTTGCACCCCTTCAGGCGTAACACTCGCAGTCAGTAATTCAGGGTGACAAGGGCAACACCCGCACCAATTAACGCTAACCCTTTTTTTGTTGATGGTTGATTCAAGTCTATTTTCATTTGGGTTACTCCTACTCTAGCCATTAATACGCTTCCAGGTATTCGCGCTGATTAAAACGGTGAAAATGCCCACCGCGACTCGTTGCATCATTTCTTTTTGATTCATACCAGGGCGACTCTTTGTTTCGCATCCGGTAGCGAGTAATAGCGCCCGACTTCCATAATCGACATAGCGTGAACCAAGCGAGCGAGCAATTCGTTATCGGCTAGGTTGAGCGCGGCGTTTGGTGAGATATTCAATTGCCTTGCCACGAACTGCGAGTAATTCGCGGTGTCGTTTTGATTGCTTGGCGCCCAACGTCCCCGATGATCTCGTTGGTGCAGTTTAGCTCATAGAGTATTTGGCCTATGATAGGCCAAATACTTAATCGTTCTAATTTTGTTTCGACTCATAGTCGACTCATAGTTAACTCACACACCGTTGGCAAACTGGCAGTGCAACCATTAGTTAGAAGAGGCCGCGGCTTTTCTTCGTTCTTCAGACTGAGTTCTATCTTGTTTGCTCCGGTGTTTTACAACCAATCTCGTTGTGTTTACTTTCACCGAATCTTCTAAGGCAATAGCAAGATCCTAATACAGTTCATCTGGGTTACCTGGTTCCTTACCGAAACGAATGTATCGTGAATTGATTGCAGGGCGAGGCATCACCGTGCTTGAAAAGAAAGAAATATAAGGAACCGGTTTTGGGCCGCCGGTGAGGTGATCGTGTCAGGATAAAGAATCTAAAAAAAACCAGTTACCAAGGCGGTAACTGGTCAATAAATTGATGTGAACAAAGTTATTCACTAACAACGTCAGTTGGCTAGGTGACCCTCGGCTTAAAAAGGGTCATCTGCGAATTTACATGACAACAAGAAAATTAACCACACTACTTTTGTGGTATTTACTTTTCTTTTTCAGACACTTGATATCAATAATCTACAGCCTATCTTGCATCCGGTAGGGCGTGATATCACCAACATCACACACGGTGAGCGATCAAGTCACTATCAGAAAATGGATTATTGATATTATTCGAGCAATCCATTACCTAAGATTCGAGATTTCCCCTCATAAAGAAAGTTCAACTCTTATGCGGATACGGTATTCATGGCAGCCTCATTAATTTTATTTCTTAGCCAAACAATAGATGGATCACGATTTCTCGATGTTGACCAATGTACACCGACCTCAATTTCTTGTTCAAGGAAACTATTACTTAGTACTTTTAACTTATATAAGTCTGCGTTTTCAACGGCCATTTTTCGAGTAAACACAACCAAATTATCACCATATTTGATTGACGATAATAGCCCCCAATAACTTGCGACCTGTCTTTTAACTTGCCTTTTTTTTAACAATTCTACTGTCGCATTAGAAAAACTCTCAAAAGACTTATCATTGTCAGAGAGGCTTGAAAGCGTAATGTGATGATGATTTAAGAATTCACTTTCAAGTATCCGACTTCCAGAAAAATCAGGATGATTACTCCTGCAGACCACCACTAATTCATCCTTATAGATCACCTGTGATTTGATGAAAGGTTCCGTTTTTATCGACCCTTCGATTGAGACATCAATAATCCCCTGCCTCAACATATCTCTTGTCTTTTTAGCGCTATGATCATCTACGTAAATAGTGATATTTGGCGCCTCTTTTTCAACCAACCTAAAAAGCTCTGGTATTAAAGAGTGTTCAAATAGACTCATGGTTGATATTTTGAACACTCGCTTGCTTGAAGCGGGATCAAATCGAGTTTTTGTTGCTGATAGCATGTCTAGCTTTAATATTACATCTGCAATATCTGGGTATATTTCTAAAGCAAATGGGGTTGGCCTAACACCTGATTTTTCCCTAATAAAAAGAGGATCATTATAAATATCCCGTAACTTAGAAATACTCTGACTGACTGACGGCTGGCTAATACCTAATCTCTTCGCTACTTTCGTATACTTTCGCTCCTCTACCACAGCCGCAAAAATAGCTAATAAGTGATATTCATTAAATTTCATGGTTCTCATTAGGATATAAAAATTTTTATATCTAATAGTACCAGATTTTATTCTCAAAAAAGTACACTTCATGAGTTTAATATCTTAATTACAATAATTTAAATAAAGCACAATAATTTTAAATACGAAGGACGTCCGAGTAATGAAAAAAATCAGCTTGCTAGCAGCAGCGATTACAGTGGTTTTAACGGGTTGTGGAAGCGATGATTCAAGCCCTTCTAGTACCCCAATAAGCACATCGTTCACTATCACCGCAATTGATGGGTACCTGTATAGAGCTAATGTCTATACCGGTGATAACTGTGACCAATTTATTGACCAGACTAACCAAGAAGGTCAACTGACACTAACTAATGAAACCATTAACAAAAAAGTTTGTATTAAAGCCGTAGCCGGTGAAACTATTGATATGACTCGTGGTGTCGTTGTTGATGACTTTGCACTTGCGGCACCTGAAAATTCTGGTCAATCCATTATTGTTAGTCCGATGACGAATCTGGTTGTTGAGCAAATCAATTTAGCAAGCGCAAGCAATATTGAAGTAACACAAGAAGAAGCGGAACAAGCTGTAATTGATTCTTTCAATACCCACGAAGATGTTATTTATACACATGAAGATATCTTTGGTGATTATATTGATGCCGCTGACGGTGAAGGTAAAGAGGCCGAAAAGGCGAAAACCATTAATATTGTAGGTGAAGCTTTAGTTGATAATAATGATGTGCTTGAGGTAAATGATCAACTACAAGTCATTTATGATATTTCAGAAGAAACATCGCATATTATTGCAGATGAAGAACAAGAGTTAGACAATAGTTACGCTCCTGTTATTGAAACCGGTGAGAATGGTTATGTTGGCATCATTCCAAATAATCGCCCAGTAACAAAAGAAGTTAGCAAACCAAAGACTATCGATTTAGGGACTTCACTTAACTATGCGCTAGATACGTTATTTATTGATAATGATGGTGATGATTTAAGTTACACCGTCGATGCCTCAGAAGCCGCTGGCGCCGCTATTACTACACACACGTCGATGCTGACTATTACCCCCACTTTAGCAGGAACTTATGATGTATTAGCGTATGCATCTGATGAAGTATCTCGCTCTTACCCGTTAGTGCTAAAAGTCACAGCCGTTACACCAAATACCGCACCGATTTTGAATGAACAAAATACCTTGCAAGCGGATCTTGATGCTCTAGCGCTGACAGCAACAGTAAGCACCGATGAACGATTGTCGATTAGTGGCTTATTTACAGATGCTGATAACGATCCTCTGATTTATGCTGTCACCGACGTGACAGAGAGTGGCTTGAGTATCAACGTAAACAACGCCAATACTGAACTGCATGTTATTGGCACCCCAAGCCAAGAAGGAGCATTCACATTTGATATAACCGCTTATGATGGTGTTCACTCAGCAGTGAGCCAGACCTTTACTCTCAATGTTACCAAAGCGCCAAATACTCCCCCTATATTAGAGCCAACTCAGCACCAACGTGTGGCTGATGATCTAACCGCGCTTGAATTGCGAGTCGGTACTGCTGTTAATGGGTATATTAACATTGAGCAACTGTTTAGCGATGATGATGAATTAACACTCGCTGTACAAGACAAGATCGCTGGCGTCGAAACCAATATCGATGGTGCTATTCTCACCCTATTAGGTACACCGACAGAGCAAGGCAATCAAGGTTATCCTGCTTTAGACATCACTGCTGATGATGGCGTAAATACTCCTGTATCTGCCTATTTTGACATATTTGTTGCTGAAGAGGACAACGTTGATCCGGTAGACCCTGTTACACCAGCCCCTACCCCACTCTTTGAAGAGAAACACTTTATTGGTGGCTATTGGCGCATGGGTGAGATTGGCGAAGATATCGGCCAGGATCACGATTTTAACGGTGACCTAGAAATGGGTTGGGCCTCATTGCTGAAAGAACAAGAACAGCACTATTTTTGTTGGGACAAGAGTCTTGATATCCAAACCCCAGAGCAACTTGAAGAGTTAGAAACACCAGAAAACAAAAAGCTAATAATCAGCCCAAACAGTGAGGATTGCAGGCCTGTCGATATCCAACCTGATGGCACATTATTGGGCGAAGGTAAGATTTACACCCCAGTCTACACCTCAGAAAAAGATGGTGACTATCAGATTGTGTTTGAAATTGAAGGCGACTTGTACTGGTTAGATTCCACCCAAGATTTACCATTTACGGCAATGTTACCTGTCCCACCAATGGATAAAACGGTTTATCAGAGTATTGATTGGGCCGAAGGTTCTGGTGTTGAGGTACTCCTACGTAGTGCAGACTTTACCGTTAACGAACAGAATATTTATGCCTCAGAGGTAACAAAGTCTGGAACATTTTTCGGACGTGAACTCGATGTCAATGACCCGTTAATTTGGATCGGCACCTGGGAGATTTCCAAACCAGGAGAGGATCAAGAGCTATTGAGCTATGACGCACATCACGCTGCTAGCTACGAACAGCGCTATATGCGCCAATTTAATGGTGGAGAGTTGAGCATTCTTGTTGCACAGCATGGTGACGAAGTTGGTGAAAAAGTAGATATCGTATTAGAGTCGAACGACCTAGCTTTATTGCGACGTATCAATGCAGTATGGGACCCACAACCGGCGCAACCAACCCCTCTTGATCCAAGCCTACTCGAAGGGAAGACGTTCTATTTTACTGAAAATGGCGCCTCTACAGGTGATGGCGAGTCCTTAAAACATCATGTTGTATGGTGTGATGCCGTCAAGTTTGAAGACGGTAATTATTATTTTAGTCAACGTAATCCGTCGAACAGAACGGCCTGCCCAACAGACGCGGATCTCCTTGACGAAGGCTCGTACTCCATTGATGAGGAAAATTCACGCTTAGTTGTTAAGAATGGTATTAACTCCGCAACTCATACCGTCATTGGGGATGCGAGTGACATCTCACAAGGTGCGCTTTCTGTCATATCTAACGGTGAACGCTACACCTACTTCACAGATAAAAGCTCTGTTGAAGACCGTTTGAATGCCAAATCCAGCACCAATGGTGAGACAAGTAATAGCTTTGGCTTCTACTTACCTACGGAGCAAATGAATCACTCTCAACTGGGTAAAGTCAGCATCAGTTTGACGTCGTTTAATGCAAATATAACGTTTGAGAAAGAAATCGATGGTGATGAGATGAGTTGTGAAATGATTCATGACTACTTTGACGGTTTTTGGTTAAGCTCTGGCGATAGCGCTAATTATGAGTGGGAATGTAGTCGCGATATTCAAGGCATTGTTTCAGTTAACATCCCAAGCAGGTTTGCATTGGATACCAATACTGTATACAGCGTAATTGGCACTTCAGAAAATAACTATCAAGAATCCATAAAATACAGCATTCACTGGGATGAAATATTAGCGGATTAATTCCGTCTACTAGCCGTGATGCTTTGATAAATATAGAGCCCTGCAGTGCAGGGCTTTTGGGTCATACCTTCGCTCTATTTTCAACTAAGTGATAGCCAAGCGCACCAAGATACTCAATCTACTGGCCATGCTGCCCCTTTTTGACGACACATTAAGTTTGAGTGTTCTAATATGTATACACATTAAGAGTATTTGAGTATCTCATTCGGAATACCATAACGATAATGATCCCATGATAGTGTCGCTGCCAACTTAGTGATGGGACATTGCTACGCATCCGCTTTAGCAAGTAGAACTGACCATTACGCAGAACTCTAGAAGCATAACGATCGTTTGCCTTGGGAAAGAATAAGAAAAGATAAGCCAGTTACCATTAATCATAACTGGCTTATACAAGATGTGAACAATGAGTATTCACTAACAACGTCAGTTGGCTAGATAACCTTCAACTTAATAAAGGTCGTGTAAAATATACATGAAATCGATATTTTGAAAACGCTTACACTTCATAAATGTAACAAAATGTGCACTCCATTTATAAAACTGCACAATTACAGCTCAAATTAGAGCTTTTATTCCAACCCTCTTAAAAAACCTCAATACATCAGCAGACAATATGAAGAGGAATGCCTCGTTTATGTACGTATATGAACGATGATGGTCAAACACCCATAACCGTTAAAATCTCACCTATTAACCCAGCTCGAATCATGCTGCTAGACAACAACTGGTTAAACCCTTTAAAGGAAGGGTTACTATAGTCCTTTTACTGCCCCCCCATCATGCATCACGATTTCCTGCTACTCATCGACTCAAGCTATCGTAAGAACAACAAGCCATAAGTAATTGAATAATAATAAATAAAACCCAAACCACATCATAAAAAACACAACTTTTCGTTTTGAAAATCCTGTACAGATAGCATTTGGCCTATGATGTTCTTTTTACTACTAGAGCTGTACATCGATGATTTTTCAAAAGGTAACAACACCGCTTTTTTCGTGTTTTTTTAGGTGCCCACTGCTAGGGGCATTGAACGAAATAGTATAAGATGTACGGATATCGCTTAGGCAGGTGACCACGTGAATCAACCGTTAATCAAGCAAGTCGAAGATATTTGTGCCGCTCGTGGCGTTCGTTTAACCCCACAGAGACGTCAGGTATTTACACTCATATGCGACAATAAAAAAGCATCCAGTGCTTATGAGTTACTGGAACAGTTAAAAGCCAGCGAACCCCAAGCTAAGCCTCCGACTGTATACCGAGCTCTAGATTTTCTCTTGGAACAGGGGTTTATTCATCGCGTAGAATCCACAAATAGCTTTGTCTCGTGCTGTTCATTTGGTGAACACAAGCACTTTTCTCATCTCCTTATTTGTGACAAATGCGGTAATGTCGTTGAATTACAAGATGATAGTCTGATAGCCTTGTTGAATAGCAACGTTGATAAATATGGCTTTCAATATTCCAACCACGTTATAGAATCTCATGGTACCTGTCAGACGTGTTCGTCATTGGAAGATCACACATAAATAGAAGAAGTTATGCGCGCTGAATTTGTAAATCCGTTTTTAGCCTCACTCATCAATGTGCTAAAAACGATGGCATCAATGGAGATAAAACCATTGAAGCCTAGAATAAAAAAAGATGAAGTCGCACGTGGAGACGTGTCTGGGCTGATCGGCATGGTTGGCACTCAATCTCGAGGTTCAATGTCCATTACCTTTGAAGAAGGATTGGCGCTAGAGATTATGCAAAATATGCTCGGTGAGCGACCTCACGGCTTGAATGAAGAAGTGACGGATATGGTCGGCGAGATTACGAATATGGTCACAGGCGGAGCGAAACGTATCCTTGCTGAGAAAGGGTTTGATTTTGATATGGCGACGCCTGTTGTTGTCTCAGGCAAAGGGCACACCATCAGACACAAATGCGATGGCGCCATTATCATCATGCCGTTTACCTCTGATTGGGGTAATGCTTTTATCGAAATTTGTTTCGAATAAAGCCACGCTCTCACAATCGGCCTATCGTTACTCAAATGCCAGTTCCTTCGTGACTGGCATTTTTTATGGCCGTCACCTTCCTTGTCATTGATTTACTCGTGATATCGCCCTACCGCTAATCTCAGCAAAACGAATCAGCAAATCCGCAATAAGTGGACAGATATTATGTCAGATATAAAAAAACCGATGCCTACGAGAAGCATCGGTTTAATCCGGCAACAATTCAGTCGTGAAGATTAATCGCCAGCTACCTTCATTGATTCAATCAAGATTGAACCGGTTTGAATTTGCGAACGCGTCTCTACGTCACTGCCGACAGCAACAATGTTTTTAAACATGGTTTCTAAATTAGAAGCAATCGTGATCTCAGAGACAGGGAATTGGATTTCACCATTTTCCACCCAAAATCCTGCGGCTCCTCGCGAATAATCACCCGTTACGGTATTCACGCCCTGCCCCATGACTTCTGTTACAAGCAGTCCAGTACCGAGTGTTTTCAACATTGCATCAAAATCTTGGCCCGTATTTTTCACGTACCAGTTATGAATACCACCAGCATGCCCAGTCGGGGTCATGTTCATTTTACGCGCCGCATAACTGGTCAGTAGATAAGTCGCGAGTTGGCCATCTTTGATAATCTCAAGATCTTGAGTGAATAAACCTTCGCTATCAAATGGGCTCGATGCTAACCCACGTAATACGTGTGGCTTTTCTTCAACCTGAAACCATGTTGGTAAGATAGTCTCACCCAGCTTATCAAGAAGGAAAGACGATTTCCGGTATAGGTTACCCCCACTGATCGCCATCACTAGGTGCCCCATCAATCCTGTTGCCACATCATTGACGAACATGATTGGATATTGACCAGTTTTAATTTTTTGCGGATCGAGCCTTTGTACGGTTTTCAGTGCCGCTTCTTTGCCAACTCGCTCTGGCGACCAAAGATCATCAACATGGCGAGCTAACGTGTAACTATAATCACGCTCCATATCGCCATTTTTGCCTTCACCAATGACACTACAGCTAATACTGTGTCGACTCGAGGCGTAACCTGCAAGCAACCCATGGCTATTGCCGTATACCTTTACGCCGTAATGACTGTCATAGCTTGCACCATCACTTTGTTTGATTCGGTCGCTGTAAGATAACGCCGCTTTTTCTGCTGCAATAGCGCGTTGCGCAGCGGTGTCAGGGTTTGGCTCATCAGGGTGAAAAAGATCAAGGTCAGGGATGTTCGAGACCATCAGCTCTTTAGGTGCAGGACCTGCAAATGGGTCTTCAGACGTATATTGAGCAATGTCCAAAGCGGCAGCGACAGTCTGCGCAATGGCCTTTTCACTCAAATCGGAGGTTGAAGCGCTACCCTTGCGCTGACCACGATATACCGTGATGCCTAATGCGCCATCACTATTAAATTCGACGTTTTCCACTTCACACAGTCGTGTTGAAACGCTTAATCCAGTACTTTTTGTAATAGCGACTTCAGCGGCGTCTGCACTTACAGATGCCATGTCCAAAGCTTTAGCTACTGCGGCTTCTAGCTCCGCTTGTTGCTGTGCGACTTGCTCTCTTACGTCCATAATCCATCTAACTTTTATCATTTATCTTCGTCTAGAATAACAAGCTTTTCGCTTTCTCCCCAGATTTCTTGCTAAAATAGCCAATATTCGTAACGAGATAGTGATATAGGCAGAAAACATGGCTCGCAAAAATCAGAAAGCACCTTGGGAAGAGGAAGAAGAAATCATTTGGGTAAGTAGAACCGAAATGAAAAACGACATGGAAGCGTTGCAAAAATTAGGCGAAGAGCTTGTAGAGTTGAAGCCTTCCGCGTTGGCAAAATTCCCACTAAGCGATGACCTAAGAGATGCAATCAAAGACGCGCAGCGCTTTAAAAATGAAGCTCGACGTCGCCAGTTACAATACATTGGTAAGGTCATGCGTAATATCGACCCTGAGCCAATTCAAGCCGCGCTAGATAAGCTACGTAACAAGCACTCTCAACTGACCGCGGCTTTCCATAAACTGGAAGAGCTCAGAGACAAGATTGTCGAAGAAGGCGATACCGCGATTGCAGAAGCAATGGAGACGTATCCAAACCTTGACCGCCATCGTTTACGCCAATTGGCTCGCCAAGCCAAGAAAGAAAAGTCAGCATCTAAACCGGCTAAGGCTTACCGTGAAATTTTCCAAGCACTGAAAGCGGAAGAAGTCGCAAAAGAAGAAGACCAAGCACAAGACCAAGCCGAGTAATATGGATTTAGGCAGTGAGCGGGACAATCACTCACTGCCAGCTCTTCCTGTGACGTTCATCTTGAGCACCTAAAAAATGGATAGCGCACCATTAATGATGAGCAGCAAGCACAAACTCCGCTAGCTCCGCATTCTCATGCAGACTATCCAGTTCATTGATGTCTCCCGTCTCAAAAATCTTGCCATTGGACAGAAAAGCAAAACGATGAGCAATCGCCTTAGCGTCATTTAAATGATGGGTAACCATGATTACGGTAATCTCGTTTTCTTGAGCCAGTGTTTTGACGACCGAAAGCATCTCCTTTCTTAACAATGGATCCAACGCTGAGAACGGCTCGTCTAACAACCAAATAGGCCGAGACTGAACAAAGCACCTCGCCAACGCCACGCGTTGTTTTTGCCCCCCAGAAAGCTCACCAGGTAGTCTATGTAGGTAATCTTGTAGTCCCACCTTACTGGCAGCCTCGGTCACCTTCTGAACCACCTCTGGCGTCATTTTTAAAGAAGAGCGCACACCCAACGCAATGTTTTCTTGTACGGTTAGATGCTCAAAAAGGTTATGGTCCTGGAATAGCATCGCTAATGGGCGTTGATGGGGCTCTAATGGTAGCAATGACTTTCCGGCAGCAAGAATATCCCCTGATTCAGGTTCACAAAAACCAGAGACCATCGCCAATAACGTCGACTTCCCCGCCCCACTCGGGCCAATCAAAGCCACAATGTCGCCTTTATTGACACATAAGGAGAACTCAAACCAATCCTGATGATATCGATATTTCGTTTGATTCAGCTCCAACATCATACTCACAATGCGCTCCTTTGCTTATCTTTCACGACTAATCGCTCGGTCAATGAAAACATGCCGATACTGACAGTAAAAAGTACTAACGACACCACGGCCGCGGCTTGCATTTGATAGCTGCCCAATAATTGATAAAGGTATAACGGCAATGTTTTAAAGTCCTGACTACCAAACAATGCAATCACGGTTAAATCCCCCAGCGATAAAATAAAGCTCATTGAAAAAGCATGCATCAGTGGCGCTCTTAGCGCTCGCCACTCCATACTGAAAAACCGGGCAACACCAAGAATACCAAGACTTTGCCAGAGTAAATGGTACTGTGTGGCGAGTTGAAGCATAGGTTGATTCAAGGTTTTAATCACAAAAGGTAGCGCCATTAACGCATTCACCAAGACAACAATAACCACGGCTAAACTAAACACATCCGTGACCCCGCGAAGCATAAGAAACGTTGCCGTACTCAATACCAATGCTGGTGTGACTAAAATTACCGTCCCCACCAATTCAATCTTATCCGCCAAGCGTAATTGCTCTTTCAGCCTTAACATTCGCGTCGAGCTTAGTATCAACACACCCGCAACGAGCGCAATAGTCGCGGATACAAAGGCAACCTGAATTGACGAAAAAAATGACTGCCAAAACACCACGTCTGTCAATACATCGAATATTTTTTGATTGAGTCCTGCGATGATCACCATCAATAACGGCGGGGCGACAAGTAAAAGGCTTACCATGATCCAAAAGGTATCCCACACCCTTTTTCGCCAAGAATCCAAAGGCTGAATCAAAGAGGCAACACCAAATGTACTGCCCCCCTCAACAACTCGGCTAAAACGCCCAACGAACAGCACTAATAAAGAGCATATCGCCATTTGCCAAATAGCTAATACAGCGCCTACCTGTAGATCAAAGTCGAATTTAATTGCCTGATATATCGCGAGTTCAATCGTCGTTGCCTTAGGCCCCCCACCCAGCGCCATCACCGTGGCAAAACTGGTGAAGCAAAGCATGAATACCAGCCCGATAATATGGGGAAGGTGTTGTTTTATTCTCGGCCATTCCACCAACTTGAAGCATGTCCAGCTACTCATTCCTAGATGCTTAGCAAGGCGCCGCTGTTCTGTTGGTACACTTTCAATCGTCATTAATAATAAACGAGTTGAAAAAGGCAGATTAAAGAAAACATGCGCAATAAGAATGCCGTTCAAACCGTAGATTGAGAAAGGGAGCTTGGCATCAAACACACTCAAAAATTGTGCAAGAACGCCTTGATTGCCATACATGGCAATAATACCAAACACCCCCACCAATACCGGAAGGACCAACGTAGTACCAAAAACCTTAAGTAGTAATCCTCGACCTATAAATTGCCGACGTGATAGTGCATGTGCCACTGGCAAAGCAAAACCCACGCTTAATAACGTGGATAGCGAGGCTTGATAGAAGCTGAATTTGGCAACATGCAGGTAATAAGCATCGGTCATCAAGTCACTGAAATTGCCCAACGACGAATAGGATAATAATGCCCACAGCGATGCCAATACATAAGCGGCAATAATGAAGACAATCACGATACCGGTTTTAGGTGTACGTATCACAAATACCTCGAAAAAAGCGGCCTAATATGGGCCGCTTAATAATGATGAGTTGAGTCAATGGTGGCGCTACTTAATAAGCGCAGATTGCCATTCACGAATCCACGTTTTTCGATTTTCTGCCACTTCATCTGGGCTAAAAGCCAACGCTTTGGCCGGCAATGTTAGCGTATCAAAGCCAGCAGGTAACTCGCTATCGATAACTGGGTACATCCAGTTTCCTGTCGGTATCTGAGATTGGAAGTCTTCCGATACCACAAACTGCATAAAGGCATCCGCTAGTTCACTGTTTTTAGTACTTGCGACCTTAGCCGCCACCTCTACTTGTGTGTAGTGCCCTTCTGAGAAGTTAGCCGCCACAAACCGTTCATCTTTTTCAGCGATAACGTGATAGGCAGGAGATGTGGTATACGACAACACCAAGTCGGCCTCTCCTTCTAAAAACATGGAATAGGCTTCAGACCAACCCTTGGTTACTGTCACTGTTTTTTTCGCGAGCTGTTGCCATGCCTCACTTGCTTGATCACCATAAACTGATTTGATCCACAGCAGCAGACCTTGACCAGGCGTAGAGGTTCTTGGATCTTGATAAATCACGCTGAGATCGTCACGATCCTCAATCAGTGCTTTCAGGCTTGTTGGCGGGTTTTTCACTTTTTCTTTGTTGTAAACAAACGCAAAGTAGCCATAGTCAAATGGGACAAACGTCTTATCTGTCCAACCATTTGGGAGCGTCAGTGCGCTAGTATCAACTTGGTGTTCTGACAGCAAACCGGATGACTTGGCTTCGCTCATTAAATTGTTATCAAGCCCCAACACAACATCGGCTTTCGTCGATGCGCCTTCTAAACGTAATCGATTCAGTATCGAGACACCATCATCCAAGGCAACAAATTGCAAATCACAGCCACATTGTGCCTCGAACGCTTCCTCTATTGCTGGGCCCGGGCCCCAATCTGATGCAAAAGAATCATACGTGTACACGGTTAGTGTTGATGCATTCGCCAGCTGGGCGGCACCAAGAAGAGAAGCCGCCATCGCGACTTTGGAAATAGTAAAATTAAATAAGCGGGGGGAGTTCACTGATTCTGTCCTTAGTTATTATTCTGCGTTCCATAAGCACAACCTTAATATCGGTCGTTTCGTTGCCATTGCTCGTGATCTTGCCCAGCGATCAGCCAGCAACAGCTTGGTGACTGATCTCACCGCAGCTTGCGCTGGGCAACATTATCGACGCTGAATTGTAACTGTTACGTCACAAATTCACCAACGCTATTCTATTGCCTCTGATCATATCCCCAGCGAGGAACTAACGCTTGCGCAATCCCCATGTGATCTAAGACACGGGCGACAATAAAATCGACCAAGTCATCGATGCTTTTAGGCTGATGATAAAACCCAGGAGCGGCCGGCATGATCGTCACCCCCATTTGCGATAGCTTGTGCATGTTTTCTAAATGCAGGGTCGAAAACGGTGTTTCACGCACGACTAACAACAGTTGCCCACGCTCTTTGAGTACGACATCAGCCGCACGCTCAATGAGATTATCCGACATACCATGTGCAATCGCCGCTACGCTCCCCGCAGAACAAGGACAAATGATCATTTGCTTAGGCGCGGCAGACCCAGACGCTACAGGTGAAAACCAATCTTCCTTGCCACACACTATCAGTTTTTCAGGCTGACAATTGAGTTGAGCCACCAGTACCTTATGCGCCGCTTCAGGCCCGCTGGGTAACTTGATATCATGTTCGGTTGCCAATACGACACGAGCGGCCGAGGAGATAAGCAGATGAACCGTGTAACCTGCTCCCAATAGACACTCTAGTAGTCGCATGCCATAAGGTGCGCCTGACGCGCCAGTAAAGGCAAGGGTGATGGCTTTATCATGAGTGCCGTTAACACCTGTGATGCTGTTAGGGTTCATTACGCCAATGCCTCCAATAACTTAGGGTGAATGCCACCAAAACCGCCATTGCTCATAACCAATATTTGATCTCCAGCCTGAGCTTTCGATTGGATGGCTTGAACCAGCTCATCAACACTCTCTCTAACCTCACAAGGTTGAGCACATTGCGCAGCGATGTCAGCGACGGACCAATCGATATTATCGGGTTGGAGCAAGAAGATTTCATCCGCATCCTTAAGAGATTCGGCCAATTTATCTTTATGTACGCCCCGCTTCATTGTGGCAGAGCGAGGCTCTAACACGGCTAAAATTCGCTTATCACCGACCTTGTTTCTCAAACCATCAAGGGTCAGCGTTATTGCGGTTGGATGGTGAGCAAAATCATCATAAAGCGAGATTTGGTTCACTTCCCCCTTAAACTCAAGTCGACGCTTAGTGTTAATAAATTGACCTAAGGCTGCACAAGCAAGTTCAGGGGTCACACCAACGTGCCTCGCGCCCGCGATGGCCATCAGTGCATTGTCGACGTTATGGTCGCCCACTAAATCCCAGCGCACGGTACCCACTTTTTCGCCGTGCAAATATACGTCAAAATGAGAGCCATCTTTTTGTTGCTTAACAGCATGCCAATCCGCCGATTCACCGGTATGTTCCACCTCACTCCAGCAGCCACGCCCAAGGACATCTTGAATTCCGCTATCGGCAGAGGGCGCTAAGATACGGCCATTACCAGGAACCGTTCGAACTAAATGATGGAATTGACGTTTTATTGCCTCTAGATCATCGAAAATATCAGCATGATCAAACTCAAGGTTGTTCATAATGAGCGTACGTGGATGATAGTGAACAAACTTAGAACGCTTATCAAAGAATGCACTATCGTATTCATCAGCCTCGACAACAAAAAACATCGATTCCCCTAAGCGAGCCGATTGACCAAAGTTCCCCAATACCCCCCCTACTAAGAAGCCTGGTTGATAACCACAGTCTTCTAAAATCCAGCTCAACATGCTGGATGTCGTGGTTTTTCCATGCGTTCCCGAGACAGCAATAACCCAACGATCATGCAATAAAAACTCTTGCAACCACTGCGGGCCCGAGGTGTATTTTAGGTTTCTGTTCAATACATATTCAACGCAAGGATTACCTCGGCTCATGGCATTGCCAATCACTACTAAGTCGGGTGCAGGGTCTAGCTGGCTTGGATCAAAGCCCTCAATAATCTCAATTCCTTGAGATTGCAGGAGCGTGCTCATCGGTGGATAAACATTGGCATCACTGCCGGTAACTCTATGACCTAATTGTTGAGCTAAAACGGCAGCGCCACCCATGAAGGTGCCACAAATACCAAGAATATGAATATGCATGTCGAGTTCTCTTTTGTTCGTGTGCGTCTTTCTCGCTTTCGCTATATATACCCAAACCACGCTATAAAAGCGAGGAAGTTAACAGTTACGCGGCGTTTTGTGACATTCATCATACAAATAGAGCGTTTATAACGGTTACTTCATTACCATTAAAAAGTTCTGAGCCCTACAATATTTCATGCGTGTAGATGAATACCCCCAAATCATCCATCTGCACTCCTCCCCCAAGATAATAGTTAGTAGATTAAAGGAAAATCCATGTCTGAAATGCGCACCCTAGGCGAGTTTATTGTTGAGAAACAGCACGACTTCCCCCACGCCAGTGGTGATTTATCATCCCTAATTTCTTCAATTCGACTTGCCGCTAAGATTGTAAACCGAGAAATCAACAAAGCGGGTTTGGTCGACATTACCGGAGCCGTCGGTACGGAGAATGTTCAAGGTGAAGCTCAGCAAAAACTAGACCTTTATGCTAATGACAAGTTCAAAGCAGCACTTGAAGCTCGTGACCAAGTGTGTGGCGTAGCCAGTGAAGAAGAAGATGAAGCCGTAGCATTCAACAAAGAACTTAATAAGAATGCAAAATACGTTGTACTGATGGACCCACTTGATGGTTCTTCAAATATCGACGTTAACGTGTCGGTTGGTACCATCTTCTCGATTTATCGTCGTGTGTCTCCGATTGGTACACCGCCAACACAAGAAGATTTTTTACAACCAGGTAATAAACAGGTTGCTGCGGGTTATGTGGTTTATGGTTCATCAACCATGCTGGTTTACACCACAGGTAAGGGCGTTAATGGCTTTACTTACGATCCATCCATCGGCACGTTCTGTCTTTCTCATGAAAACATGATGATTCCTCAAGATGGTTCTATTTATTCAATAAATGAAGGGAACTACATTCGCTTCCCGATGGGTGTAAAGAAGTACATTAAATACTGCCAAGAAAATGAACCTTCAGAGAATCGCCCGTATACCTCTCGCTACATTGGTTCATTGGTGTCAGATTTTCACCGCAACCTTTTGAAAGGCGGCATCTATCTGTACCCAAGCACACAAAGCCACCCAAGCGGTAAGCTTCGTTTGCTTTATGAGTGCAACCCAATGGCGTTCATTATGGAGCAAGCTGGCGGCATCGCGTCCGATGGTAAGCAACGTATCATGGACATAAAACCAACAGAATTACACGAGCGCGTTCCGTTCTTTGTAGGCTCTAAGGTCATGGTAGAGAAAGTCGAATCTTTCCTAACTGAATACCCAGAATAATCATTTAATTCTGAGTAATATAAATTCGAAGTGCCTCTCAATGAGGCACTTTTTGTTTGTATTTTAAGCGTATATACTTTGTTTAACCCATTGGAACTACAACGCCTATCCTTAGTATCTATAGGGATTTAGAATAAAGAAGGAATGTCCAAATGAGCTTAAACCATGTACCTGCAGGTAAATCATTACCTGATGACATCTATGTTGTCATTGAGATCCCTGCCAACGCAGACCCTATCAAATATGAAGTCGACAAAGATTCTGGCGCCATATTCATCGACCGTTTTATGTCTGCACCCATGTTTTATCCATGCAACTACGGCTACGTTAATGACACGCTCTCACTCGATGGTGATCCCGTAGACGTGTTAGTGCCAACCCCATACCCACTCATCCCTGGTGCCGTGATTCGTTGTCGCCCTGTTGGTGTGTTGAAGATGACCGACGAGTCTGGCGAAGACGCAAAGATTTTCGCGGTTCCGCACAGCAAAATTTCAAAAGAGTATGAGCACATTCAAGACGTCGATGACATTCCCGTGTTACTTAAAGCTCAGATCACACAGTTTTTTGAACGATACAAAGAACTCGAAGTGGGGAAATGGGTGAAGGTTGAAGGTTGGGCTGATGCTCAGGCTGCCCGTGATGAAATCCTCACCTCTTACGAGCGAGCACAAAAGAAATAGATTGATCAAAAAAGCGCTCTGGACGAGCGCTTTTAATTGATGGTAAACCGATGTGAGCAGTTATCGCTTCAAGTAATTATTGTTTCAAGTAGCTATCGTTTCGAGTAGCGATCGTTTCGAGTAATTGTCGGTTAAGCTAATCACCGTTTTCAGGTAATCATCCAGAGTGTCGTCACGGGTTTCATCGCTTAGCTCTAGACTGCTTTCCTCGGTTATATTCTTCTGAAAAACGACGATTAACATCGTTGCAGATACCGTAATAAATCCTACCATTCAATCCCATAACAAAAGGATCTTGTTGGCAGTACTCATCTTTGCCCGCTTGATAACCCACTTGGTATGCCTTGTACTGCGCACTGGTCAAGGGCGGAGAGTCCTCTTTCAGCTCATTGTCACTTTTGATGACGTAACCTTTCAGCGCCCAAGCCTGACCAAAATCTTGCCATGCTTCGCTTTCAGTGGCTATTGGTGGCTGCAGTTGTACGCACCCTACCATCATAAATCCAATGACCATCACAATGTAATTTTTCATCGTTCACTCCGTGAAAGCGCCCATCGCTAATTATGTAAACATGCTTTAACTTTAGCACTGAATCTAAATAGCCACTCGTTCCACACCGAGCATTATTCCACTTCAAATTGATACAGGAATATCACAGAGCTATACAGGCCAGAAATCGCTTCAACATAAAAGTCTTCAATTATACGATAACGGACGGTGAACTCACCCAAAGAGTTAAAGATGCCCACGCCATATTTAACCTGTAAGCCAGGCAATACATAGCCACTCACCGTCACTTGAGAGTCATCCCCAGATCCGGCCGTATCCAACTGTAAATCTTTCACACCAAACGCTTGGCCAATTTCACCCACCACTTTTCCGCTTTTTGCTAAGCTTAAGCCAATCAAGGTCGTGGTTAGGGCATTGCCTCCTGTCTCACCATCAATATCTTGGCCACGAAGCAAATATGACAACGCATTAGCTTGTTGCATGACCGGATCGGAGAATATTTCTATTTTAGGTTCACTTGCGAGCCCCGTGACTTTAACACCAGCCGTGACATCATCCGCTGTCGTATCAGGGTTTCGAATGGCTTTAATATTTACGTAGGGCTGGTCCACTGGACCCGTCATCAATATCTTACCTTCGTCGATCAGTAAGTCTTGTCCAAATGAGCTGTAAGAACCGTTGACGATGTTCACCTCACCTTGAACAAATGGCCCTTTGTCTTTTTGGGACACATGCAGCTTGCCTTGTAAGCCACCTTTAAGACCAAAGGCAGAGACTGTAAAGTCATTGCCAATGGAGATGGCAACATCCGTTTCAATATTGAAAGGAACCTGCTCATTGTCTTCTTGTGGTGTCATATCAGCATTTAGCACCACCTGATCGCCCGATACAGCAACCGCACTTGGTGGAAGCTCTTCAACGGTTATTCGGCCCCATGGCAAAGCAATCGTCCCCGTCACCTTAGCGAGTTTGGGCGTGGCTTCAATAGTCATATCAGGCACGACTTTGACTTTGACCATTGGCGGTACGTCAACATTCAATTCATCTGCAAACACACGAATCTTACTGCGCCAATTATCAAGGTCTCGCCAGTTACCATCGCCGTTCACCAACAACTCACCGTCATTGGTTTGGATCTTGGCATCTAAAGTCCCATCATACCCATCGAGGTTAAGGACGACGTCACCCGATTCCACCTCTATTGGTGATATATCACCTTGAAGCGACAAATCAGCGATCTTGAAGTCACCGTATACTTGAGGGTGAAGGACATCACCTTTTATCTTAATTGAAGAACTCAAGTTGGCTTTAAGCTGGTTGAACTCACCGACTATCGGTTGTAAAAAGTCGAGATTAAAAGTGGTGAGGTCCAGTTCACCGTCAATTTGCTTATCTTCAGCTAAGACATCCGGTAGGGTGACCTTTCCAGATAGGTCACCATTATCCGTTACATCCAACAACCAAGACGCATTGAGTTCATCATTGGCTAAGTCGGCTTTTAATTGAATGCTTTCCCACCCTAATACAAGCGGCGACTCTAACTTTTGTGTCACTTGTCCTTTGGGTATATTTACATCCAATTTCAGCTCTGGGGAGACATCAGGAGCCCATTTTGCCCAAACTGTGGCATTCACGGTTCCTTCAAGATCCGTTTGCTTGGGTACATAAGCTTTGATTTGTTCGAAGTTGAAGTTTTTCAGTGTCACCAACGCCTCTCCAGAGGCTCCGGCTTGAATATCTTTTTCTAAACATATCCGCGAACTCGACTGAGCCCAACAGTGTGCACTCACATCAGCAACCTGCTTCTCAACATCCACTTTTACTTGGATAGGTTGTTGAAGATCGAGTGGTCCTTGCTCCGTTTCAAAGTGAGCGCTTGCCAACTCTCCACTCCATATTAGACTTGGCTTATCGACTAAGGCCCCAATAACTTTCAACTTGGCGGATAATAAGCTTGAAACCATATCCAAATTTAATTCATGTTCCGCCTGTGTACCTTGTAAGGCTAAATCCACCGAATCTATACGCTGATCCTGATATTGAATATCAGAAGCTTGAAGGCGAATATTGGCCTTAGCCTTCTCTATCGGTAGCGGTTGGGCATCACCAGAAAGTGACAGCTGCTCAATACTGGCCTCTTGCTCCCATTTCACCTTTTCGACTCGAAGATCAAGTGAGATATTAGGCTCTTTCATCTTGCCTTTTAGGCCGATATTCCCCATTAACAAGCCCTGTAACTCTGGTACAGTCTTAGCTATATCAGGAAAGTTAATCGCTACATCCATATTCCACGCGCTGTTGAGATTCCCTTTAGCACTGAGTTGGTTAGGGCCATGGGCAAGCGATAACCCCTTCGTATCGACTTTAAATTGTCCTTTTCCTGTAACATCTGAAGCATCAAGCTGGCCTTTAATCAATAAAGGATACTCTCGTAATATGCCGACTATATCTAATTTAGGAACTTGAACTTTCCAGCCACCAGCATCGGTCAATTCACCAGACGTCACTAATTGACCACTGATATCACCTTCGGCTTCAGGCCACTGTAAGCCGGGTTGAATGTGGGACAGCGCAACATCCGCTTTCCAGTTCACTGGCGCTTCCCAATTCGCCATCACGGCCCCCTCAACGCTGCCGCCCAATGTATCCAGCTTTAAGGTTTCAAGGCTAATTTGTGTCAGATCACCGCGACCTTGTACATCAACACTGACATCCGGTATTTGCTTTCCCGATGCCTGTGTTTGCAAATTAATCTCATAGCCATCCAGTGAGCCTTTTGCCAGTAGCTTATCTATTGCAACTTTATACTCGCTTTCCCCATTTAATGGCCACGAAGCCTTACCATCGGTTAAGATGAAATCAAAAGGTAATGTCGGTTCAAGGGGTTGCAAATCACCAGATAACTCCGCATCAATGATGCCAGAAAACTCACTATTTAAACGCAACTTTCCTACACTACCATCCGCAGTCAGCGCCAGCTTTTGTCCAGCCAAATCGGTTTCTTTTAGGTGAGCGTTTAGAATGAGGTCGAGTGGATAATCATTGTTTAAAGCAATATTGCCTGACAGCGATGCGTCGATCTGCGGCATATCTAATTCAAGGGTTTTGACACGCACATCATGCTTACCAGCAGAGCCCTGCAACCCCAAATGATTAACGATCACAGGCTCTTCTTGTTGAAGAGTAAAATCGTAAATATCAATACGTGTAATCTCGACTAACAAGGGTATGAGCACTTCTGGAAGCTGAATTGCTTGTTTCGTTTGTTCTTCTTGAGGCGCTTGCGCAGTTGTCGGTTCAGGCGCCTCCGGCGCGGCATCACTCGCAGGTAAAGACACCACTGGTGTTGTAAGCTGTGTTTTACCAATCGAAAGCTTTGAACCCGTCATGGCTAATGAGGTAGTAAAGGTATCCCAGCTAACGTTAGTGCCCAAAATATTAAGTTTAATATCACTTAAGTTCACCATACCAATGGCCAACGGAATGGGTGTCGAGATGGACGTTAACGGCTCACTAGGCTCCGGAGGAGTATCGCTAGGAGCAACCTCAGGCATCGAAAAGTCTAGACCTTGAACAGATAACTCGTTAACACAAACTCTGGGATCGCTAAGGCAATTTAGATCCACGGCAAGCGTTAATGAATCGGCCTTCAGGTCAATAAACAACGACTCATCCTTAAACGAAACGTTGTTCAGTGTAAACTTAGGAAACAACGCCCCTTCTGCCGACTCTACCTTTAATTCTGGTAGGGCTTGGTTCGCCCCCCATAAAATCGTGGTTAACCCTTTGTTTGTAAAAAGAGCAAACGCAATCAACGCCAAGATCAATACCAATAGCGCTGTCAGTGTCAATGACACCCACTTTGTTACGCGCCAAACTTTTAACATCATAACTCTGGCCCTAAACTAAAGTGAATTCGCCATTCTGCTTGCGGTTTGTCATCCAACCCTTTTGCAAAATCAAATTTAATTGGACCAACCGGAGAGACCCAACGGATTCCAACACCCGCCCCTCGCTTCCAAACAGGCGAATCGTCAAAGGCATCACCAATATCAAAGAATGTGGCCGCCCACCAATCGTTGTATATTCGATATTGATATTCTAATGAGCTGGTTGCTAAGTATTGGCCACCCGTTTTATTACCGGCAGAATCTACTGGAGAAATACTTTCATAATCGTAACCCCTAATGCTGTTGTCACCACCAGCGTAAAAACGCAATGATGGGGAAAGCTTAGAAGGGTCATCGGCGATATTGGCGCCCAAGTCAATCTTAAAGAGACCACGATGATTTTCACCAATGCTGCTGATCCAGGTAGAGGTGCCTCGCATTCTGAATACCGAGGTTTCGGAGAGTGCTCGTTTGTCGCCGACCTCAAACATTATGGTTTGCTTGTTACCACTCATCGGCAATACGCCTCCTCGAGAGACGACTCGTGAGTAGGACAAGCCCGGCAAAACAAACTGCCCAACATCACCTTCTAAATTTCGTTCGTAGTCTTCAACAAGGTAACGGATATAGGCAGTACGATGCCAACCTCGGTCAAGCACCCAATGGCGCTCAAATGCTAGGTTAGATTCCAAGGTTTTCTTATCACTACGATTGACATTTTTTAGGCCATATTGGATGACGTAATAATCCTTTAATACATCGTCTAACGGAATTTTATAAGCTGCTGTTACCTGTTGCTCAGGAATAGAAAGATCGAGGCTAGTATTGAAGCTATGCCCGCGTTGGTTAATCCACGGTTTCTTCCATTTGAACTTAACCTTAGCGCCAACATCGGTTGAATAGCCTAAACCGGTTTCAAATTGATTTTTTACTTGTGGCGCCAAGGATACCTTCATCGGTATTTCACGGCCGTTACCCACCTGAGTGAGATCAGGTTCAACGAAAACCGAAGAGAACCATTCTGTATTTGATAGGTTTTGGTTATGCTCTCCCACCTTCCCGACTTGGTAGAAATCTCCACTTTTATAAGGCTGTAAAGACTGCACTCTATCAATATCGATCTGACTTCCTGTAATCGTTGCCTGCCCAAATTGATAGCGAATCCCACTATCAAAATGCAAACGAATAAAAGCTTGATTGAGCTCAGGAACGACCTCGAGGCGACTCAACGAATAAGTACCATCAAAGTACCCTTTTCGCAAAGCGAGGTTACGAATACTAGATTTCAATGAGTCATATTGACTATGGTTAAGAACTTGACCTTCTTTGAGCGGTGTCACTCTGATAAGACGCAAAAAGTCGGCATCGTCTTTCGCTTCACCTGTCAAAACAATATCCATCAGTTTGACGCGCATAGGTTCGCCCGGCGTTACTGTCACCGTCAACTCATCTTGCTTGTCGTTCACTGAGAAATCACTTTTGGCGTGGTAATAGCCTAAAGCACTGAGAGCAACATCAATGTCTTTGGTCAGGCGTGACTGAAAACGCAGTGATGTTGAATATTCACTCGGTGAAATGGCAGACACATACGCATCCACATTATCTTGCAAGGGGCCGCTCAATCCATTGATGTTCAGGCTAATCTCATCCTTTGCCATCACTGACATGGACGCGAGCATAAACATTAGCGGTGGAAAAACTCTCTTTATCATGCTTTATTATCGAGACTGAAATTCGCTATTTTTGTTATTAGTTTGAATGATAACCTTGTTCAATTTGTAAGTCTTTATCTAACAACCCATACCGATCGAAAAGTATCATTTTCATACGACTGTTAGCGATGTTGTCTCACTATAGTAGTCCAAAAAAGGAAGAACTCATGCGAAAAACAGACATGATCACCAAACAACAAGCCCTTCCTGGTAGGGAAAGCGCCATCGCGACAATGGAACCACACTATATCTATCATAATGATTTACAGGCGCCTTTAACGAATGATGAAGACAGCATCATTGTTGGCTTAGGGTGTTTTTGGGGAGCAGAGCGAGTGTTTTGGCAACTACCCGGGGTCACCAATACCTCCGTTGGATACGCGGGAGGGTATACGCCTAATCCGACCTATGAGGAGGTTTGTTCCGGTATGACTGGACACACAGAGGTCGTCCGCATTGTTTTTGACACAACACAAATCCGTCTTTCGGAGCTTCTTAAAGTGTTCTGGGAAACTCATGATCCGACACAAGACATGCGTCAAGGTAATGATGTGGGGACTCAATATCGTTCCGCTATTTATTACCACAATGATGCACAGCGAGATATTGTCGAGACAAGCGTTCGTTTATTTCAGACAGCGCTGGGGGACTCAAGACCGATTCAAACAGAAATAGCCCTAGCGAGTGACTACTACTTTGCCGAGGTGTATCATCAGCAATACCTTGCTAAAAACCCAAATGGGTATTGTGGCATAGGCGGCACTGGCGTTTGTTTTCCACCAGAATAACGGCGCGTAAACCCAAAGGATGCCCAGTAAACAAAAACGCCTCAGAACAAGTCTGAGGCGTTTTAATGCTCGGGATGAGATCGCCTTATACTTACAAAGCTAAGGCAGCAATCTCTCCATTAATTTCTTTAAAAGCATCCAATTTGCGTCGGTCTTCCATGCCAGGCAACAATACCTTGCCATTATCAAACATGAACAACCCTAGCCCTGCAATAAAAAATTGCCCTTTGAATAACGTTTTGACAAATTTTGCTATCTGTTTGGGACGATAAACCGTAAATTTTCGCAGCATAACCTAACCTCAATATCCGTTTGAGTAAATCTAGTGTCAAACACCTTTAAAGTGTCTCGCAATATCTTTTGCGTCTGACTAGAAGTATACCTGAACTTTTGTATTAGACAAAACAAAAATTAACATCTTTGCAACAAGTTATAAATCACTGTTATGCTTGTAGTGATTTTATCAAGTGTAGGACATATCTTGGTCAGATCGAACTCTATAAGTTGTAGTTAACCTAAGGCTCGCCTATGGTTAGCCCGAAATCTAATAAAAATATGGAAATATAATAATGAAACTAAAGTCTCTCCTGTCATTAACACTTATCTTTATACCTACTCTTGCAATGGCGACGAATGTACAAGTGGGTGGCAATGCTCGCTCCGTTTCAGTCAAAGCGCACGGTGAACTTATTTTAGACAGTGATACCATTAATTATACAGAGTGGAAAAGCCAACAAATGCTCGGTAAAGTACGCGTCATCCAAGCCATTGCTGGGCGCAGTAGTTCTAAAAAAATGAATGCAGCGTTAATGACGGCCATTACCGACGCTAAATTCCCCGAAGACAGCTATCAAACCACCACTATTATCAATCAAGACGATGCGATTTGGGGAACCGGATCCTTCGTTAAGTCTTCAGCAGAAGACAGTAAAAAAGAATTCCCTTGGTCTTCAATGGTACTCGATGAGCATGGCCTCGTTGCCAATGCATGGCAATTACAAGAAGAAAGTTCTGCCATCATTCTGCAAGATAAGTCAGGTAAAGTCCTGTTTGTAAAAGAAGGCGTACTGAGCGATGACGAGATTAAATCCGTTCTCGGTTTAATAACACAAAGCTTATAGTCCCTGCGTCATTGGTAAAAGGGAGTATGTCTCCCTTTTATATTCACAAAAAATAAAAACAATCCTACCGTTTCATCTGGCAAATTCTATCGATTGTTATACTATAACACTCACTTTTTCATGGAAGAGCGTAATTCGTGCCACAAACTCCAGCCACAACATCGAGTACACATTTGTATTATGCACTCGCATTGAGCCTGCTCTTACTATCGATCAACTTTATTTCAATCGACCATCGCTATGATTTTCATGGCGATCATCAACATCATCACTGCGCGCTCTATGCAAAAGGCACACATTCCCTTCCTATTGTTGACCTCAAAGTATCGCCTATCGTCACCTACACAGTCTCAACGATAGTGTTGAATCATGGTATCGATAACACGTTGCCTCTTTCTGTTTCAGCCCGATCTCCACCTTCTACGCTGTAAACCATACGACCGACACCAATAAATATATTTACTAAGATTTTTAACAAGGACTCACCATGAAACTACGTATGACTTTACTGGCAACGATGATTGTCTCTTCTACGGCAATGGCAAATGACGAATTTCGCCAGCACGATGCTCATGTCCACGGGCAAGTAGCAATGAACATTGCTCAAGACGGTCAAGATTTATTGTTTGAAATTACTGCACCAGGTGCTGATGTCGTCGGATTTGAGCATACCGCGAATACTGAGGCTGAAAAAAAGAAGATCGCAAACGCAGAAATGCTCCTAGCAAAAGCTGATAATATCTTCACGCTACCTAGCGCACTCGGCTGTACTAGTGTTGATACTCACATTGAGCATGGGTTAAGCGCTCACGACGAACACAGTGACCATGATGATCACGGACATGACGACCATGGGCACGATAATCACGCCGATCATAGTGACCACGACCACGACCACGACCACGACCACGACCACGACCACGACCACGACCAGCATGATGGACACGGTGAATTCACTGTGCAATATCAATTTACTTGTTCGAACCTGACAGACCTCTCAGAAATAGAAACTCAATGGTTTACTCATTTCCCTTCAACTGAGAAGGTATCCGTCAACTTGTTTACAGATAAAGGCCAGTCGGCTCGCGAACTGAATTCAACATCGACCACAATCAAATTTTAAACGCATTCCGTTTGAGTCACCTCGCCCTGTATGTTTTATGCAGGGCGTCGTCAATGAGGTCTTTATGACGAAAGTAATTGAGCTAAGCAATGTCACCTTTTGCTGGCAAAAAAATCAGCCTCCAACACTTGAGATTCCAGAGCTCATCATTGAGCAAGGCGAACACCTGTTTTTAAAAGGACCAAGTGGTAGTGGAAAATCCACATTGTTGAGTCTTCTAACCGGTATTAATACGGCCACATCTGGCGATATAAAAACACTCGGACAATCACTGAGTCAATTATCGTCTCGTCACCGTGATCGTTTTCGTGCCGACCACATTGGCTACATATTTCAACAATTTAACTTAATTCCATATTTGTCGGTGATTGACAATGTGACCCTACCTTGCGAGTTCTCTCAACACCGTCGCAATAAAGTCTCTGGCTCTATTCAAAACGAAGCCAAGCATCTACTTGAACAATTGAGGCTATCAAAAGATTTGTGGGTTAAGCCAGTCACTGAACTGAGCATAGGACAGCAGCAAAGAGTCGCGGCGGCACGTGCTTTGATTGGTCAACCCGAGTTTTTAATTGCCGACGAACCCACGTCTGCCCTTGATCATGATAACCGAGAAGCATTCATCGAGTTACTCATGGAACAAGCCAATAAAGCGCACTCAACTCTAGTGTTTGTCAGTCACGATCCAAGTCTGGAATCACTGTTTAGTCGCAGTGAAAACCTCACCGATCTCAATCAAGCGAGGCAATCATGAGTATCACGATTAAACTGGCATGGAAAAGCCTACTCAATCGTAAAACCACCGCCATGCTAACGGTCTTGACCGTCGCTATCTCAGTGATTTTATTAATGGGTGTTGAGCGTATTCGAACGCAAGCAAAAAGCAGCTTTGCCAATACTATTTCTGGTACAGACCTCATAGTAGGTGGACGTTCGGGTCAAATAAATTTATTGCTATATTCTGTTTTTCGCATTGGCAATGCCACGAATAATATTGACTGGAAAAGCTATGAAGAATTTAGCCAACACAAGGCTGTGGACTGGACAATTCCAATCTCTCTGGGTGACTCTCATAAAGGTTTCAGGGTCATGGGTACCGACCACAGTTATTTTGAGCATTACCAGTATGGCCAAAAACAAGCATTAACCTTTGCCAAAGGCCACGAGTTCAATACGGTATTTGAAACTGTTTTGGGATCGGATGTCGCGAAGTCATTAGGCTACGACATAGGCAGTGATATCATCATCGCACACGGCATCAGCGATGTGAGTTTTAGTCGTCATGATAACCTTCCCTTTACGGTTGTTGGTATCTTAGCGCCAACAGGGACACCCGTCGATAAAACGGTCCATGTCTCACTGGGTGCCATTGAGGCGATTCATGTCGGATGGGAGTCTGGTGCCAACCTAGGCAATGCCCCGAGCAAAGCGCAGTTAGAAAAAATGGATTTTCAACCAAAACAAATCACCGCAATGTTGGTTGGTTTAAAGAGTAAAATTCAGACTTTTGCTTTGCAGCGACAAATCAATACTTATAAGCAAGAACCACTGAGTGCCATCATGCCGGGCATTGCTTTGCATGAATTATGGGGACTAATGAGTGTCGCCGAACAAGCTTTGCTCATCGTGTCGATCTTTGTAGTGATTGCTGGGTTGATGGGTATGCTGTCTAGCCTACTGACGAGTTTACAAGAACGTCGACGTGAGATGGCAATCTTACGAGCTATGGGAGCCAGACCAAGACATGTCTTTGCCTTATTGGTCAGCGAAGCCACTGTGTTAACAACCGTTGGTATCACATTGGGTGTTGCAGGAACTTATGCGTTATTGGCCATTGCAAGTCCGGTCATTGCGTCGCATTATGGCATCCATATTGCGTTAACAGGCATCACTAGCCATGAATGGTTATTACTTGGTTTTGTGCAGTTGGCTGGAATCATTATTGGTTTCTTCCCTGCTTTACGCGCCTACCAACAATCTTTAAGTGATGGTATGACCATCCGTGTATGATGAGACCTTTATGAACCTATTAGTTCGAACAATGTGTGTCTTCACTCTGGCATTTGGAGGGCTCCAGGCTCCTGCAATCGCACAAGAGGATGTGCAGACAGATAGTGAGATTTTAACGCTAGATTGGATTGATTTAATCCCAGAAGCAGAGCGTAATCAATTTGATGCGATCGGTATGCCGGTGACCAATCACTCTGGCGGGCAGATGGAGCAATCCATGATCGGCTCAGTCAGGCCTGAATTAAATGGCAGTACCGTAAAAATCCCTGGATTTGTGGTTCCGCTAGAAGGGGATGAAGATACGGTTACCGAGTTTCTACTGGTGCCATATTTTGGCGCATGTATTCACGTACCGCCACCGCCACCAAACCAAATCGTTTACGTGAAATTTAAAGAAGGTGCCCCTGTGCATCGACTTTGGGATGTCATCTACGTCGTGGGGACATTGAAAACAGAGACCGTCAATTCAGAGCTAGCCGAAACTGGCTACTTAATTGAAGGCCTCAGCATTGAAGATTACGATGACAACTAGAATCTACGCAACAATTGCGTAACGAAAACAACCGTCTGCTAGTGTATCTCATTTAGCCAATGTAGGTAGAGAGATACGCTAGCACGCCAATGTAAACACAGAGCAACAGGGCTGTTGAGATGTGTTTCTTGAATTTATACTCTCTTGAGTAATTCATAAACTCCCTCCTTACTCACCCTCTAAATTTAACAAATATTTATCATTTATCCTAGGTTTTTTTACAACCTACCCCCTCTAATTATTAAAGCGGAAAATAGCTCACATAAATAGCACTAGTCATTTTGAGCAAACCCCGTTAAATTTATGACTTCCCTTCACTCTTATTCAGACGGTTAAGTGCATAACTATGAGTAACCTACCGGCCGGCAGCTCATCTCCAACAGCTGAACCTACCGCTCATCACTATGAGCAAAAAAATCAAAAAAAGAGTTCGCCGATGCGCGACAGCGCCAGTCGAATCAAAGCCATTGCACAGACTCACATCCTTGATGCACTTATTACTGAAGAAGCGTCAGAAAAAAGTGTCTTCGAGCGTGCTATTTTGCGGGATAAGCAACGAAAAGAGCAACGACAGAAAAACCTAGAGCATATCGTAAAGCTAGCACTGCAAGCATGTAATAGTGAGGTGGCTAGTGAGCCAGATTTTGATTGGTTACTGCGGTTTTTTGATATGGCTCAGGATATCCATAATACCTCGATGCAAAAACTGTGGGCACAGGTACTGAAGCGAGAGGTAACCAATCCTGGCTCCACCTCTATGAAAGCCTTAAAAACCCTCAAAGATATGACGCCAAAAGAGGCGCAAACCTTGCAACGCGCTGCCTCACTTGCCTGCAGCTTTGGTGCTGACAGTAGCAGAAAATTACTACTCGGCATCAAGCATCATGCCGGGCTGTTTAGTTTTTCAAAAAGAGACAGTTTCGATGAACTGAGCTTGGGTGAATTTAATCTTCCCTACTCCAGCCTATTGTTGTTAATCGAGCTAGGTATTCTTCTCGGTACGGAACTCGAATCCGGCGAGATTGCGCAAGAGCCAGCCTTGAACCTCAATTACCAAGGTAGCGAGTTTCAACTGCAATCTAAGTTAAAAGGCATTAGGCTCACCTATTATCGTTTTACCCCGACAGGCAACGAACTATGCCAACTGCTGGGGCACCGCGGGAACATGCAATATCAAGAGAAGTTGGTGAACCTACTCAATAGAAAATTCACCGTTGCTGGCGAAGCCGCCACTTCTTTTCATCACAAGGTTTAACGGACAGCGCTGCCAATATGCTGCGATGAAAAGAGCATATTGACCCACATACGACATCGATTTAAATTAAGCGATGATATTCTTTGCTTTCAAGACGGCTAAACACTCAGTGACCAACGTTGCCACATCGTGATCACTCGCTTGAAGGTGAATGTCAGGTTGAAGGGGCTGCTCATACTCAGAATCAATTCCAGTAAAATTGGCAATCTCTCCCGCACGTGCTTTCTTGTACAATCCTTTTGGATCTCGGGATTCGCAAACCGCCAAACTTGCATCAACAAACACTTCGAGAAACTCACCTTGTGGAAGTAAAGATTTAACCAAAGCACGCTCTTCTCTATGCGGAGAAATAAAGGCCGATAGGACAATCAATCCTGCATCCGCCATCAGTTTTGCCAACTCACCAACACGACGAATATTTTCTCGTCGATCTTGTGCTGAAAAGCCAAGATCACGACATAAACCATGCCTAACGTTATCACCATCCAATAGATACGTATGATGACCCAAGCGAATCAGCTCAGTTTCTAATGCCCCCGCTACTGTCGATTTGCCAGCACCAGAAAGACCAGTAAACCAAAGGACGACAGGCTGCTGTTTTTTCAGCTCAGAGCGTTCCGATTTTGTTACGTAATGCTGATGCCAAATGACGTTCTCATCTTTTTCTAAAGTAGTATCTGACATATAAATCCTTAATTGTCACGAATCATAAAAACATTAAAATGGGAAAAAATACGGAATCAGTGCTAATACCAATACGGAATAGACGATTGAAATAGGAATACCGATCCGAAGGTAATCTTTAAGCTGATAATTGCCCACGCTGTACACCAACAAATTAGTTTGATATCCGTAAGGAGAAATGAAGCTAGCACTAGCGCCAAATAAAACAGCCATAATGAATGGCATGGGATCAACCCCATAGCCTACAGCCATGCTATAACCAATAGGAAATGCGAGAGCCGCCGCCGCATTATTGGTGATGAGCTCGGTTAGAATGAGAGTAACGAAGTAAGTCGCCACTAACGCACCAAATACCCCCCAACCATTGAACAACTCCATAAACATCTCGCCCATCCGTTCGGACAGCCCTGTCGATATCATCAGTTGAGCAATAGATAATGCAGAGCCGACAATGACCACGATATCGGTAGGAAAACGACGTCTTAGTTCTCCGAAATTAACAATCCCGAACGCTAAAATAGCAATAAGATAGAGTGCTAGGCCCTTAATAATAGGAAGGACGTTAGTAAGCGCTAACACTATCACCGCAATGAAGCCGAACAACACATAGCTCGATTTGGCAAAATCAAGCTTAGCGCTCGAATCTAAGTCGTTGACTAACACAAACTCTTTTCGGTGCTTGCGCCTTTCATCGTCGAATCGTTTACCTGGCGCCACGACGAGGGTATCGCCAGCTTGCAGTACAATATTACCCAATCCGCCTTCTAAGCGTTCGTGTCCACGACGAATTGCGACGACCACGGCATCAAATTTATCGCGAAAGTGACTCGATTTTAGGGTTTTATTGCAGAAAGTAGCCGAGGAACTCACCACAACCTCTAGCAGGTTTTGACCGTTTAGATGATGCTGCCCAAAGAAAGTCAGGCCATTGATTTCTTGTAAGGTATTGACGCTCTCTACATCACCGCAAAATAGTAGCCTGTCTTTTGCCTTAAGTACGAAGTCCGGATCAACAGAAGCCAGCGTTTCTCCATCGCGCACCACTTCAGCTAAGAATAGCTTTCTCAGTGCTCTCAAGTTATTTTCGGCAATACTGCCTCCGACTAAAGGCGACCCAGGCTCCACTCTAGCTTCCAAGAAATACGGTAAATCATCTTGGCTAATATCGTCATAGTTTGGCAGGAGATAGCTCAAGGGGATAAGCACAATCACCCCACCAATCAATACACTCAAACCAATCCAAGTCGGTGCAAAAAAGTCTAAACTGGGCAGCCCAACATCCTCAACAAAGCTATTAATAATTAGGTTTGTTGAGGTACCAATCAGCGTTAGTGTGCCTCCTAATATTGCAGCGTAGGACAAGGGGATCAGTAACTTTGAAGGGGCGTGGCGCTGATTCCGTTTTATCGCACCGATAAGAGAAACAACAACAGCCGTATTATTGGTAAATGATGAAAGAAGCGCCGTAGAAATACCAAGCTTCGCCACAACGGAACCCAGTTTCCCTGTCGCAATAGAGCGGCTAACCCAACTGATCAGGCGTGTCTTCTCCAAAGCAGCAGAAGACATGATGAGCAGCACCAATGTCAGTAATGACGAGTTGGTGAAATTGGTCGCAATGACGCTTAACTCCGTCATTCCTGTAATGAAGGAGATAAACGCCGCGCCAGCGAAAATAAGGCTGGGTTTAATTTTAGTGGCCACTAAGCAGCTAATGATTGACATCAATAGCGCTAAAACCACTCCTTGTTCCCACATAATCCTTATCCTCGCCAACTGACCATTTTGTCACGCACCATTCGGTGTGCTGTTGCTCGTGCTACGCCTTATAAGCTATGGCCACAAGCTTATATCTTGGCATCCCACTCAGGGAAGTGCTTCAATATTAGCGATTTAAGCTCGCTTTCAAACGCCCCCATGCGCTCCTTAGGAGAACGCTGCTGCTCAGCAAGTGCATCTCGAACTAAGCCTGCCCCTACTGTCACATTGGTGAGGCGATCGATGATGATAAAGCCACCTGTATCTTGCACGGCATCATAATTATCAATGGCTACCGATTCAGTTAGTGACCACTCACATAGCCCAATACCATTAATTGGTAGGGTTTCAGTATCGAAAGATGCCAGTGTATTGATATCGTATTGATGACGAACCGCTTCTAGCTGTCCTTGTGTTTTCTTACCGGCGATTTTAATGTCGTAGGTTTTGCCTGCCGTCAATGCGTCATCCGTCATCCAGACGACATCCGCTAGCAGACGATTCGATGATGTCACTTTTGCATCTTGTTTGACGATAAGGTCACCACGGCTGATATCGATTTCATCCGTCAAGGTTAACGTCACGGCTTGCCCTGCAAATGCTACGTCGAGATTGCCGTCGAATGTCACGATGCTTTCTATGGTCGACGTCTTTCCAGACGGCAGCGATTTTATCTCATCGCCTACACGGATCTCACCAGAGCCAACGGTGCCAGCAAACCCACGAAAATCGAGGTTAGGGCGATTCACATACTGCACGGGGAATCGAAATTCGCCGTAGCGTTTATCTTGGTCAATATCGACGGTTTCCAATAACTCCAACAACGGCTTGCCTTGATACCACGGCATGTTCTCACCCGCGTCGACCACGTTATCGCCATCAAGCGCTGATAACGGAATAATTTGAATATCAATGCCTTTACCGAGTTTCTCAGAAAACGCTAAATAATCATCACGAATGGACTCGAATCGCTCTTGAGAAAAGTCCACTAAATCCATTTTGTTCACGGCAACAACAAATTGCTTAAGCCCGAGTAAACTAGCAATAAAGGAATGACGACGAGTCTGATCCAACATGCCTTTACGCGCGTCAATCAAAATAACCGCAAGATCACACGTTGATGCTCCCGTAGCCATATTACGCGTATATTGTTCATGCCCTGGTGTATCAGCAATGATGAACTTTCGTTTCTGCGTAGAGAAATAACGGTACGCTACATCAATGGTGATGCCTTGTTCACGCTCAGCTTGCAAGCCATCAACCAATAAAGCGAGATCAGGTTTGTCGCCAGTGGTTCCCACTCGTTGGCTATCCGAGTGTACCGCGGCTAGTTGATCTTCATAAATTTGTTTCGAGTCATGGAGCAAGCGTCCAATTAAGGTACTTTTGCCATCATCCACTGAGCCACAGGTCAGGAATCGAAGTAAAGATTTGTGCTGATGCTGGTTGAGGTAACCCTCGATACCCAGTTCGGCAAGTTGTGTTTCAACTACGCTATTCATAATGTGTCCCTTCGATCCTTAGAAATATCCCTGACGTTTTTTAAGCTCCATCGATCCTGACTGATCATGATCGATCGCCCGACCTTGCCGTTCGCTTGAGGTCGCGACAAGCATCTCTTCGATGATCTCTGTCAGTGTGGATGCCGTTGATTCGACCGCTCCTGTCAGTGGGTAACAACCAAGCGTTCTAAAACGTACGCTCTTATTTTCCACTTTTTCATCAGGTTGGATCTCCATACGCTCATCATCAACCATGATCAGCATGCCATCTCGCTCAACGACAGGGCGCTCTGCCGCTAAATACAGTGGTACCATCTCGATATTTTCGAGGTAGATATATTGCCAAATATCCAGCTCCGTCCAATTCGATAGCGGGAATACTCGGATGCTTTCGCCTTTATTTATTTGACCGTTATAGGTATTCCACAATTCTGGACGTTGATTTTTAGGATCCCATGTATGGTTTTTATCCCTAAACGAATAGACTCGCTCTTTTGCTCTAGACTTTTCTTCATCGCGACGAGCTCCACCAAATGCCGCATCAAAGCCGTATTGATTGAGTGCTTGCTTCAAACCTTGGGTTTTCATGATGTCGGTATGTTTTGATGAACCATGCACAAAGGGATTGATCCCCATTTCCAGGCCTTCTGGATTTTTATGAACCAAAAGCTCAAACCCATACTTCTTGGCGGTACGATCTCGAAAATCAATCATTTCTTTGAATTTCCAGTCGGTATCCACGTGTAACAAAGGAAATGGGATTTTTCCTGGGTAAAAGGCTTTTCTAGCCAGGTGCAACATGACGGAAGAATCTTTACCGATTGAATACATCATGACCGGGTTATCAAATTCAGCAGCGACTTCACGAATAATGTGAATGCTCTCCGCTTCAAGTTGCTTAAGGTGAGTGAGTCTTTCTTGGTCCATTTGTTGTGCTTCCTTTTTTGCGAGTGGAGACTCATTGCATCTCCACAAGACTGAATTCCTATGCACTCTTTACACTAAGCGCGTGATTGATTTTGTTTCCGAAGCTAACGGTCTTATTAAGACCCATCGCCTCTCCGGTATTGTTTGTATCACCAAACCAAGCAAGCTCTCTTGCTAGTTCAACCACCTCGCCCACCACGATCAATGATGGCGCTTGTGCATTCTTTGCAAGATCGGAAAGATCCTTTAGCTGACCTATTAATACTTTTTGGTTTTGCTGAGTGCCACGTTCAATAATCGCCACTGGTACATCAAGACGTCGTCCATGACGCACCAATTGCTGCTGAATATACTCTGACTTCATTAGGCCCATATAAATGACTAAGGTTTGATTGGGCCTTGCGAGTGTCGACCAATCCATATCGTCGCTTCCAGGCTTGAGATGGCCAGTAACAAATAGCGCAGACTGGGCATAATCACGATGAGTCAGAGGAATACCTGCATAAGCTGTCGCGCCAGCTGCAGCTGTAATACCGGGAACCACTTGAAATTGAATACCGGCTTGAGCAAGAACCTGGAGTTCTTCTCCCCCTCTGCCAAACATAAAGGAGTCCCCGCCCTTAATTCGCACAACCTTATGACCACTTTGAGCAAAATCGAGCAGTAATTGATTGGTCTTATCTTGAGGAACGCTATGATGCCCTGCTCGCTTACCCACACATACCAGCACAGTGCTATCCGGTACCAAGGCCATGATTTCTTCGGAAACAAGGTAGTCGTACAAAACCACATCAGCTTGCTGTAAAAAATTCAGAGCTTTGAGAGTGAGTAACTCAGGATCGCCTGGGCCAGCACCAACCAAAGCCACTTCACCGGCTTTTAGTTTTGAAGAAGGCAATCTAGGTTTGACTGTACTCGCCACCAACTGAGGTGTAGGTTTTAAGTCTGTCGAGTGGTTATGAGCTTGGTCCATATTGGCAGTCCATCGCGTATCTGATGTTGGCATTATGACCAACTGGCTATATTACCTGAAATTCTAAAATTTCATTTTTTATTCCAAAAACCACTATAGGACGAATTTGCCGCTTTTTACCGAAGTAAAAGGACGCATTCACGCGTTCCCTTCTACTATTGATATTGGGGTGGCCTCGAGATGAGACATACGAATCAAAACTCACAATAACAACCAATTTAGATCACACTTTCTTTATGTATGAAAAATATCTTTCATAACAAATTGATACAATTGGCATGTTTTGAAACAGAATTCCATAGAAAGGATATGAAGATGAAAGTGGCAGTGAAACCTATTTCAATCGCAGTGCTTGGCGGCATGCTAGCAATAGCAGGCCCGGTAATGGCAGATGAAATTAAATTAAGAATAATCGAAACAACTGATATTCATACTAATGTCATGGATTATGACTACTACAAAGACAAGCCTTCACAAAAAATCGGCTTAGCCCGTGCTGCCACACTGGTCAAAGAAGCACGCAATGAAGTCAGCAACAGTGTGCTCGTGGACAATGGTGATCTGCTACAAGGTAGTCCTATGGGCGATTACATGGCAGATAAAGGCGTGAAGCCGGGCGATATACACCCCGTTTACAAAGCGATGAATCAACTCAGCTATGATGTAGGTAACATCGGTAATCACGAATTTAACTATGGTTTAGATTTCTTAGCGGCTTCATTGAAGGGCGCTAACTTCCCGTATGTCAATGCTAACGTTTTTGATCAAGCAACCGGTGAGCACTACTTTAAGCCTTACCTCATCAAGACACATACCTTCCAAGATACCGATGGCAATGCACAACAAGTAAAAGTTGGTTACATTGGTTTTGTTCCACCACAAATCATGGTTTGGGATAAAAAAAATCTAGAAGGCAAAGTCTTTGCTAAAGACATCAAGGCGACCGCTGAAGAACTAGTGCCTCAAATGAAAAAAGAGGGAGCCGATATCATTATCGCTATTCCTCACTCAGGCGTATCTAGCGACCCGTATAAAGCAGGCGCTGAAAACTCAACGTACTACCTTTCAGAAGTAAAAGGCATTGACGCGATCGCGTTTGGTCACTCCCATGCGGTATTCCCAGGTAAAGGGTTTGAAAATATCCAAGGCGTCGATAACGAAAAAGGCACCATCAATGGTGTTGCGGCAGTGATGCCGGGTCGTTGGGGTAGCCATGTGGGTGTGATGGATCTCATGCTGACTAAAGATGGGGACACATGGAAAGTCGCACAAACACAAACGCAAACCGAAGCTCGACCAATTTTTGATGCGGTCAGTAAGAAACCGTTGGTTGATGCCGATAAAGGCATCGTCGATGCGGTTAAAACCGATCATGATGCGACACGTGATTTTGTTAACCAGCCAATCGGCAAAGCAAATGATGTTATGTACAGCTTCCTAGCTCTGGTTCAGGACGATCCTACCGTACAAATCGTCAATCTTGCGCAAATAGATTATGTTGAAACCATGATTCAAGGCGATCCTGATCTTGATGGATTACCAGTATTATCTGCCGCTGCACCTTTTAAAGCCGGTGGAAGAAAAAATGACCCAGCGAACTTCACCGAAGTTGAATCTGGACAGCTCACCTTCCGAAATGCGGCGGACTTATACCTTTATCCGAATACGTTAGTTGCATTGAAAATGACAGGAAAAGAGGTCAAGGAATGGCTGGAATGCTCAGCGGGTCAATTTAATCAAATTGATGTTAGCAGTGATAAACCACAGTCTTTGATCGATTGGGATAATTTCCGTACCTATAACTTCGACGTTATGGACGGAGTTAACTACCAGATCGATGTAAGCCAAGCCGCTCGTTATGATGCTAACTGTCAGCCGCTTAATGAAAACAGCGAGCGTATTGTCGACTTAACCTATCAAGGTAAGCCTATAGACTTAACCCAAACGTTCCTTGTTGCGACTAACAATTATCGTGCTTACAGCAACAAATTCCCTGGAACTGGTAGCGAATTCATTGCATTTGATTCACCCGATGAGAACCGCACCGTTGTGGCGAGTTACATCACTAATGTCAGTAAAGACAAAGGTGAAGTCACCCCGAGCGCGGATAACAACTGGACGTTTGCTCCGCTTCAATCTGATGTAAAACTCGATGTTCGCTTTGAAACTTCGCCATCAGAAAAAGCCGCGAAATTCATCAACGATAAAGGTCAGTACCCAATGGAAAAAGTGGCAACAGATGATGTTGGCTTTGCCGTTTATCGTATTGATCTACAGAAATAACCACTAAGCTATCAGTATAAAGCCACGCGAATGCGTGGCTTTTTTTATACCCGCAGTTTACTCTAAATCAAACACACCACATAAGAGACAAAGCAATGCTTATCTGGAAAATAAAAAAATTTAACGAGCTAACCACACAAGAACTTTATCAATTATTAAAATTACGTATTGATGTTTTCGTCGTAGAGCAAACGTGCCCTTATCCAGAACTTGATGACAAAGACCACCAAGCCGGTGTCTATCATCTTGCCGGCTACCGCGAGGATGAACTCATTGCTTGCGCAAGACTTTTGCCAAAAGGTATCAGCTATGAGGAGGTCAGTATTGGCCGAGTTGCCACAAATAGTAATCATCGTGGCAATGGTTTAGGCCATGAACTCATTAGCTATGCGATAAAAGCATGCGAAGATTTATGGCCAAATGAAGATATTACAATTGGCGCGCAATACCATTTACAAAATTACTATGGTAAACATGGCTTTCAGCCTTGCTCAGAGCAATATCTGGAAGATGATATCCCGCACGTAGATATGAGACTGACGCGCTAGCGTCAGACTTGATTGCCTTATTTACTCCGGCCAAATCCGCCGTCAGACAACCTGAAGAACATGATGGATTGTTCGCCTTTTTCGATCTGCAGAATGTCCAACTGACCCTCTTGGCTATATTTAAAGCGGATGAGCTGGCCTTGTTTAATTCGGCTTAGTGGTTTGTCAGCCCCTTCGACTCGAGCAAGAGAGTTTAAATCCGCCATCGGCAATTGGTTTTTTCTGAAAACCTGAGCAAGGGTATCGCCTTTCTTAACCGTATATTCTCTCCAATCGGTCTCAGTCACTTGCTCCAAATCCTTTTGAGCACTTTGTTCACTCAACGACTGCGCATTAACACTGACGGTCACACGTTGGTTGGTTGGACTAGGCTCAATAGGTGATGTTGTCTTATAACTAGGCCAAAGCAATAACACGACTACGATGGGTACAATCACGCTTAGTAATCGACGGTGCAACAATGGCAAGTTGAACCAAAAGGATGAAAATTTTGCTTTCAACGCCAATAGATTCGGTTTACCAAGCGCTTGACTCTTGGTTTTGATTTTAGAAAAATCCATCTTAGCCCACAGCGCTTTTAATGGCTGTAAATGATCGATTTTTTGTTTCTTCCTTTGACGACGATTCATTCCTATCCGTCTCCTACTAAACAACGGGTCCAGTTTAAAAAAACCCACGATCAGAGTATAGGAAAATCGTAGGAAAACCTGTTTATAGCAGTCTAATGTCACAAGTTTTACAACTTACTCAAATTAAATAGTAAAACTTCTTAAGAGCATTCCGGTTTTATTTAAGAACTGGTATCCTTTGCGCTTCATTCGATAAGCAAAGAGAGACCGTCATGTCTGACGTGAAATTAGAAACTGTAGAACAAAAAGCTAGCTACGGTATTGGTCTACAAATGGGCCAACAACTAGCAGGAAGCGGCCTAGAAGGTCTTAACGTTGATGCAATCGCTAAAGGTATTGCAACTGCGCTTACTGGTGACATGCCAGAAATCGAAATTGATGAGATTAACAATGCTCTTCAAGACCTACACACTCGTGCAGAATCAGCTCGCCAAGAAGCGGCTAAAGCGGCATCTGCTGATAGTGAAGTATTCCTATCAGACAACGCACTTCGTCCAGAAGTTACCGTTCTTGAGTCTGGTCTTCAATACGAAGTAATCACTGAAGGTACTGGTGAAATCCCAACTGCAGACAACACAGTACGAGTTCACTACCACGGTGAGCTAACTGATGGAACTGTATTTGATAGTTCAGTATCTCGTGGCCAACCAGCTGAATTCCCAGTAACAGGCGTAATCAAAGGTTGGGTTGAAGCACTTCAACTTATGCCTGTTGGTTCAAAATGGAAGCTTTGCATTCCACAAGACCTTGCATATGGCGAGCGTGGCGCTGGCGCTGCGATCCCACCGTTTGCAGCACTTGTTTTTGAAGTAGAGCTTCTAGAAATCCTAGGCTAATCTCCATAAACATAAAATTATTTAAGCAGTGATTCGTCACTGCTTTTTTTATTGTCTAAACTTACGGTCATGAACAACAAAATGGACTATATCATGATCAAAATAACCCCTGCCGTGCTCGCACTCTCTCTCGTTACTTTACCTGCAATGGCCGAGTTTGACTTGCCAACATTAGATTCAGATTCAACAAACAGCATGCTCAATAGCGCAGCGTCGCTAAGCCAGACACAAAATTCTGCAGTTGTCGGTGACCTTGTCGATAATTTATCGATTACACCTGAGCAAGCAACGACTGGCGCAGGTGCGCTGTTATCGTTAGCTCAAAATAGTTTAGGAAGTGGACAAGCATCTGAACTGAGTTCACTGATCCCAGGAATGTCATCGTTAAGCAGCAGTGGTTTATTAACGTCAGTTGAAAATATGGAAAGCGTTAAGAATATTTTCGCATCGGTAGGGCTAGATCCTAGCATGATCTCGCAATTCGCGCCTGTCGTGCTCGATTATTTAGGTACGCAAGGTGCAAGTTCTGAGTTATTAGGATCGTTAACGAGCTTATGGCAATAAATCGTACTGATAAATAAGCCAGATTTCAGACACAAAAAAGCCGAGTATAAATACTCGGCTTTTTAATGCTTCGAACTATTACTCAGCAGCAGCTTCTTCAGCAGCTTCTGGGCGATCTACAAGCTCAATGAAAGCCATTGGAGCTTTATCGCCGGTACGGAAACCAGCTTTTAGGATACGTGTGTAACCGCCTTGGCGGGTAGCAAAACGTGGACCTAGTTCGTTGAATAGTTTCGCAACTACTTCGTTATCACGAGTACGTGCAAATGCTAGACGACGGTTAGCAACGCTGTCAGTCTTAGCTAGTGTAATCAAAGGCTCAACTACGCGACGTAGCTCTTTTGCTTTAGGCAATGTAGTCTTGATTACTTCATGACGTACAAGAGAGCTAGCCATATTGCTGAACATCGCTTTGCGATGACTGCTGTTGCGGTTGAGTTGACGACCACTCTTACGATGGCGCATGACCTAATCCTTCTAACTAGTATCGATTAATCTTCAGCGATAGACGCTGGTGGCCAGTTTTCTAGGCGCATGCCCAGAGAAAGACCACGTGATGCAAGTACGTCTTTAATCTCAGTAAGAGATTTTTTACCAAGGTTTGGCGTTTTAAGTAGCTCAACCTCAGTACGCTGTACAAGATCACCGATGTAGTGAATCGCTTCTGCTTTCAGACAGTTAGCAGAGCGAACTGTTAGTTCAAGATCGTCTACAGGACGCAGTAGAATAGGATCGAACTCCGGCTTCTCTTCTTTCTCCTCAGGTACTCGTACATCACGAAGATCTACGAATGCATCCAGTTGTTCAGCTAAAATAGTAGCTGCACGACGGATAGCTTCCTCAGGTTCCAGAGTACCGTTCGTTTCCATGTCGATGACAAGTTTGTCCAAGTCAGTACGTTGTTCTACACGAGCCGCTTCAACAGCATAGGCGATTTTATCGACTGGGCTGTATGTAGCATCTACAAGTAGACGACCGATTGGGCGCTCATCTTCTTCAGTATGGATACGAGCTGAAGCTGGAACGTAACCACGACCACGTTCTACTTTGATACGCATAGCGATCTCAGCGTTGTCATCCGTTAGGTGACAAATAACGTGTTCTGGGTTAGCGATCTCTACATCACCATCATGGGTGATGTCACCTGCAACAACAGGGCCTGAGCCTGATTTATTCAGTGTAATGAATACTTCATCTTTGCCTTCGGCTACGCGAACAGCTAGACCTTTCAAGTTAAGTAATATCTCAAGGATATCTTCTTGAACGCCTTCTTTAGTGCTGTACTCGTGCAAAACGCCTTCTATTTCAACTTCTGTTACAGCACAACCTGGCATAGAAGATAGTAGAATACGACGAAGTGCATTACCTAGAGTGTGGCCAAAGCCACGCTCTAATGGCTCAAGAGTTACTTTTGCGTGTGTCGTGCTGATTTGTTCAATATCAACAAGACGTGGCTTAAGAAATTCTGTTACAGAACCCTGCATTGTGTCCTCTCTTTATATTAAACCTTACTTAGAGTAAAGTTCGACGATCAAGTGTTCGTTAATGTCAGCAGATAGATCTGAACGCTCAGGCATACGCTTGAATGTTCCTTCCATCTTACCAGCATCTACTTCAATCCAAGTTGGTTTTTCACGTTGTCCAGCAACTTCTAGAGCCGCTTTAATACGAGATTGCTGTTTAGCTTTCTCGCGGATAGTAACAACGTCATTAGCCGAAACTTTGAAAGAAGGAACGTTTACAACTTTACCGTTAACTACGATAGCTTTGTGGCTAACTAGTTGACGTGCTTCTGCGCGAGTTGCGCCAAAGCCCATGCGGTAAACTACGTTGTCAAGACGACCTTCAAGAAGCTGAAGCAGGTTTGCACCTGTGTTGCCCTTAAGGCGAGCAGCTTCTTTGTAATAGTTACGGAATTGTTTTTCTAGAACGCCATAAATACGACGAACTTTTTGCTTCTCACGAAGCTGAACGCCATATTCAGATAGACGACCGCGACGAGCGCCGTGTACACCTGGTGCGTTATCAATTTTACACTTGGTATCGATCGCACGTACACCAGACTTAAGGAATAAGTCTGTGCCTTCGCGACGGCTAAGCTTCAGCTTAGGACCCAAATATCTTGCCATGATTCTTCTCCAATTATCCCAGAAACGTTATACGTTTATACGCGACGTTTCTTAGGTGGACGACAACCGTTATGAGGGATTGGTGTAGCATCAACAATGTTTGTGATGCGGAAACCAGCAGCATTCAGTGCACGAACTGTAGATTCGCGACCTGGACCTGGACCCTTAACCATAACTTCCAAGTTCTTTAGACCGTATTCTTTCGCCATTTCAGCACAACGTTCAGCAGCAACTTGTGCAGCAAACGGAGTAGACTTACGAGAGCCACGGAAACCTGAACCACCTGCTGTAGCCCAAGCAAGAGCATTGCCTTGGCGATCAGTAATGGTTACGATTGTGTTATTGAAAGAAGCATGAATGTGCGCTACGCCATCAGCAACTTGCTTGCGTACGCGCTTACGAGCGCGTGTTGGTTGTTTAGCCATTGTACTCTACCTTCCCGACTATTTCTTGATCGGCTTACGCGGACCCTTGCGGGTGCGAGCGTTGGTTTTAGTACGCTGTCCACGTAGTGGTAGACTGCGACGATGACGAAGACCTCTGTAACAACCAAGGTCCATAAGACGCTTGATGTTCATTGAGACTTCACGACGTAGATCACCTTCTACAGTGTATTTTGCAACACCATCACGCAGTTGATCGATCTGTTCTTCATTTAGTTCACTGATCTTAACATCTTCAGCAATACCCACTTCAGCTAGAATAGCTTGAGAGCGAGTCTTACCAATGCCGTAGATCGCAGTTAGTGCGATTACAGCGTGCTTTTGATCAGGAATGTTAATGCCTGCTATACGGGCCATTATTCACTCCATAAAGTGTTTCGTAAAAGAATTATCCGCAACAAAGCCCGTTTAGGATACGTTGCGGGATACTACTTCTTTTGCACGCAAAAGGTAGGTCGAGGAATATACTCGACCATACCTCATATTTCAAGTAAAAATTTCTGCTTTATTAGCCTTGGCGCTGTTTGTGCTTTGGCTCACTGCAAATTACGCGCACAACACCGTTGCGCTTGATAACTTTACAGTTACGGCAGATTTTTTTAACGGAAGCACGAACTTTCATTGCTAAACTCCGTAAATTAAATCTGAATTAACGGCCTGAGCCTTTCAGATTTGCTTTTTTCAACACAGAATCATACTGTTGAGACATCAGATGAGTCTGTACCTGTGCCATAAAGTCCATGATAACAACCACTACGATTAGTAGTGATGTGCCGCCAAAATAGAAACGTACGTTCCAAGCGACCATCATAAACTCGGGAATCAGACAGATAAAGGTAATATATAGAGCACCAGCTAGGGTTAATCTAGTCATTACTTTATCAATATACTTCGCTGTCTGCTCTCCTGGGCGGATACCGGGTACGAATGCACCAGACTTCTTCAAATTATCTGCTGTTTCTCTTGGGTTGAAAACCAACGCCGTATAGAAGAAACAGAAGAAAATTATCGCTGCTGCATAAAGCATTACATACAATGGTTGACCTGGGCTAAGAGCTAAAGACACATCAGTTAACCAACCGAATGCGCTGCTCTCTCCGTTTTGACCAAACCACTGAGCCAATGTTCCTGGGAACAGGATAATGCTCGATGCGAAAATTGCTGGAATAACACCTGCCATGTTGATTTTCAACGGCAAGTGCGTACTTTGAGCAGCAAATACTTTGCGGCCTTGTTGTCGTTTTGCATAGTTAACGACGATACGACGTTGACCACGCTCCATGAACACCACAAAATAAATAACTGCGAAAGATAACACAGCAATAAACAACAAAAGAAGTACGTGCAGTTCACCTTGACGCGCTTGCTCGATTGTTTGACCAATTGCCGAAGGCAATCCAGCAACAATACCTGCAAAAATAAGAATGGAAATACCATTCCCGATTCCACGCTCTGTAATTTGTTCACCTAACCACATCAAAAACATGGTACCGGTTACTAAACTTACGGTAGCAATCAGCGTAAACATGGTTTGGTTGATAACAACCAGATTATTGACCATGTTTGGAAGGCCAGTTGCAATACCTATTGCCTGGAATGTTGCAAGTACAAGCGTACCATAACGCGTATATTGGCTAATCTTACGACGCCCTGCCTCACCCTCTTTCTTGAGTTCGGCTAACGCTGGATGAACTACAGTTAGCAACTGGACAACAATAGATGCCGAAATATACGGCATGATGCCCAGTGCTAAAATAGATGCACGCTCTAGAGCACCACCGGAGAACATGTTAAACATTTCTACGATGGTACCTTTTTGCTGTTCGAACAAATCGGCAAGTACAGCCGCGTCAATACCAGGAATCGGCACAAAAGAGCCGGCACGGAACACTAATAGCGCACCAAGTACGAATAAAAGGCGCGATTTGAGCTCGTTTAAGCCACTTTTAGCACTGTTAAAATCTTGTCCTGGTTTCTTAGCCATCTGTACCTCGTCCCTCGAGATTATTCCTCGATTTTACCGCCTGCAGCTTCGATTGCAGCTTTAGCGCCTTTTGTCACGCGTAGACCTTTAACAGTCACAGCTTTCGTTAGTTCACCTGAAAGAACAACTTTTACAAATTCGATGTTCTTAGTGATAACGTTAGCCGCTTTAAGACTGTTTAGATCAACAACGTCACCAGTTACTTTCGCTAGCTCAGCTAGACGAACTTCAGCAGACACTAGGCTCTTACGAGAAGTGAAACCGAATTTAGGTAGACGCTGTTTCAAAGGCATTTGACCGCCTTCAAAGCCTGGACGAACACTGCCGCCAGAACGTGACTTTTGGCCTTTATGACCACGGCCTGCTGTTTTACCAAGGCCAGAACCGATACCACGACCTACGCGCTTCTTAGAAGGCTTAGAACCCGCAGCCGGTGATAGAGTATTCAAACGCATTCTGATTACTCCTCAACTTTAACCATGTAGTAAACCTTGTTGATCATACCGCGTACACACGGAGTATCTTCAAGCTCTACTGTATGGTTGATTTTACGAAGGCCTAAACCTTTAAGACACGCTTTGTGCTTAGGTAGACGACCGATTGAACTCTTAGTTTGAGTCACTTTAATAGTATTAGCCATGGTTCTTACTCCGAAATCGATTCAACAGTGAGACCACGTTTAGCTGCTACCATTTCTGGAGACTTAACGTCTACTAGACCAGCAATCGTTGCGCGAACAACGTTGATTGGGTTAGTTGAACCGTAAGCTTTAGCTAATACGTTGTGAACACCTACAACTTCAAGTACTGCACGCATCGCACCGCCGGCGATGATACCAGTACCTTCTGCAGCTGGCTGCATGTAGATCTTAGAGCCCGAATGACGACCTTTCACCGCGTGGTGAAGAGTGCCTTCGTTAAGCGAAATCGTAACCATGTTGCGACGCGCTTTTTCCATTGCTTTTTGGATCGCTGCAGGTACTTCACGGGCTTTGCCGTAACCGAAACCTACACGACCATTACCGTCACCAACTACTGTTAGTGCAGTGAAGCTCATGATTCGACCACCTTTAACCGTTTTAGAAACACGGTTAACAGCGATTAGTTTTTCTTGCAAATCACTAGCTTGTTGTTGTTCTCTTGCCATCTTCCAACCCTACCTTAGAATTTCAGACCAGCTTCGCGAGCAGATTCTGCTAGCGCCGCTACTCGACCGTGGTATTGGAAACCAGAACGATCAAATGCAACTGTAGAAACGCCTTTTTCAAGAGCGCGTTCTGCAATAGCTTTACCTATTGCTTGAGCTGCTTCGATGTTACCAGTGTTCTTAACTTGCTCACGGATCGCTTTTTCTACAGTAGAAGCAGAAGCGATGACCTCAGAGCCGTTTGATGCGATAACCTGAGCGTACACATGACGCGGAGTACGGTGTACAACTAGGCGAGTTGCACCCAGTTCTGCAATCTTACGACGCGCACGTGTAGCACGACGGATGCGAGATGCTTTCTTATCCATAGTGTTACCTTATTTTTTCTTAGCTTCTTTGGTACGCACATTTTCATCTGCGTAACGAACACCTTTGCCTTTATAAGGCTCAGGCTCACGGTAAGAACGAATGTCAGCTGCAACTTGACCTACTAATTGCTTATCGCAACCAGTAATGATGATCTCAGTTTGGCTAGGACATTCGGCTTTAATACCCGCTGGCAACTCGTGCTCAACTGGGTGAGAGAAACCTAGAGTTAGGCCAACCGCATTGCCTTTAATAGCAGCACGGTAACCAACACCCTTAAGAGTCAGTTTCTTAGTAAAGCCTTCGGTAACACCAACAACCATGTTGTTAACTAGTGCACGAGCAGTACCTGCTTGTGCCCAAGCGTTAGTAACACCTTCTTTCGGTCCGAAAGTTAGGTTGTTCTCTTCCTGTGCAACAACTACTGCATTGTTAAGAACGCGAGTTAGTTCACCTTTGCTACCTTTAACAGTAACTTCTTGGCCGTTTAGTTTCACCTCTACGCCAGCTGGAATAGCGACAGGTGCTTTAGCAACACGAGACATAGTCTACTCCTTAAGCGACGTAACAGATGATTTCACCGCCAAGGCATGCTTTACGAGCAGCACGGTCTGACATCAGACCCTTGGAAGTAGATACGACTGCAATACCCAAACCACCCATTACAGATGGTAGCTCGTTGTTCTTCTTGTAAACACGAAGACCAGGACGAGATACACGTTTGATTTGCTCGATTACAGGTTTAGCTTGGAAGTACTTAAGTGTAACTTCTAGCTCAGGTTTAGTTTCGCCATCAACAGCGAAATCTGTAATATAACCTTCAGCTTTCAGCAAAGCAGCAATTGCAACTTTAAGCTTTGAAGAAGGCATTTTAACAGCAACTTTATTTGCTGCCTGACCGTTACGAATACGGGTCAGCATATCCGAAATCGGATCTTGCATGCTCATATGATTTACTCCAAATGATTAAGCGGCAATTACCAGCTAGCCTTACGAAGTCCAGGAATCTCGCCTTTCATGCAAGCTTCACGAACCTTAATACGGCTTAGACCGAACTTACGTAGGAAACCGTGTGGACGACCAGTTTGGTTGCAACGGTTGCGCTGACGTGATGCACTTGAATCACGTGGAAGAGATTGCAGTTTTAGAACCGCATTCCAACGATCTTCTTCTGATGCGTTAACATCGCTAATGATTGCTTTTAACGCTGAACGCTTTTCTGCGAACTTAGTTACAAGCTTTGCACGTTTTGCTTCACGTGCTTTCATTGATTGTTTAGCCATAACAGTAACCCTTCACCTTACTTGCGGAATGGGAAGTTAAAGGCAGCCAGCAGAGCTCGGCCTTCCTCATCGTTTGCAGCAGACGTCGTAATAGTGATGTCTAAGCCACGAACACGGTCTACTTTATCGTAGTCGATTTCCGGGAAGATGATTTGCTCGCGAACGCCCATGCTGTAGTTACCGCGTCCGTCAAAAGACTTAGCGCTAACACCACGGAAATCACGTACACGTGGAAGTGCGATAGAGATTAAACGCTCTAAAAATTCCCACATACGTTCGCCACGCAAGGTTACTTTACAACCAATTGGGTAGCCTTCACGAATTTTGAAACCAGCAACAGATTTACGCGCTTTAGTGATAAGTGGCTTTTGACCAGAGATCGTTGCCATATCAGCAGCTGCGTTTTCTAGCAGTTTCTTATCGTTGATTGCTTCACCAACGCCCATATTTAGGGTGATTTTATCAATCCTAGGGACTTGCATGACGCTTGAGTAGCTGAACTCTTTGGTCAGTTCAGCAACTACAGACGACTTGTAGTAATCATGCAGTTTCGCCATAGTAGAACTCCAAATTACTTCTAATTAGTTAGAAACAGTTTCGCCGTTAGATTTAAAGAAACGAACTTTCTTACCATCTTCGATACGGAAACCGATGCGGTCTGCTTTACCAGTAGCCGCGTTAAAGACTGCAATGTTGGAAGCATCAATAGCTGCTTCTTGTTCAACGATGCCACCTTGTTGACCTAGAGCCGGAACCGGCTTTTGGTGCTTCTTAACAAGGTTAATGCCTTCAACGATAACTTTACCGGTCGCTAGAACCTTAGTTACTTTACCTTTCTTGCCTTTGTCTTTCCCAGCAAGAACGATTACTTCGTCGTTACGACGGATTTTAGCTGCCATGTGCCGCTCCTTACAGAACTTCTGGTGCTAGTGAAACGATTTTCATGAATTTCGCATTGCGAAGTTCACGCGTCACTGGACCAAAGATACGTGTGCCGACTGGTTGCTCAGTAGTGTCGTTCAACAATACACAAGCGTTGCGGTCGAAGCGAATGACAGAGCCATCTGGACGACGTACGCCTTTACGGGTGCGAACTACCACCGCATTCAGGACATCACCTTTTTTAACTTTACCACGAGGAATTGCTTCCTTCACAGTAACCTTGATGACATCACCGATGTGTGCATAACGGCGGTGAGAGCCACCCAGGACCTTAATACACATTACTCTACGAGCGCCGGAGTTATCCGCAGCGTCGAGTGTACTTTGCATTTGGATCATGTTAGTGCTCCGCTAAATAATAAAAACTAGACCCTCTCGGGTCGGGCTGCCTCTTTAAAGGGACGCGAACTATATCACCCTTTATCGAGATTGGGTAGACAAAAAATAAGCGGCCCCCAAAATAAATCGGAGCCGCTTGATTTTTAAGCTAAAAATCTGATTAAGATTTCGCTTTTTCTACGATGTTTACCAAAGTCCAAGATTTCATCTTAGACATTGGACGACATTCACGAATCTCAACAGTGTCGCCAATGCCACACTCGTTGTTTTCGTCATGTGCGTGTATTTTAGTCGTACGCTTTACGAATTTACCGTAAATTGGGTGTTTCACCATGCGTTCGATTGTCACAACGATAGACTTGTCAGCCTTGTTGCTAAGTACACGACCTAGTTGGGTACGAATTTTGTCGCTCATTATGCGCCTGCCTTCTCAGTCAAAACAGTTTTCACACGTGCGATATCACGGCGTACAGCTTTAAGAGTATGAGTTTGCTGAAGTTGACCAGTTGCACCTTGCATGCGCAAGTTAAACTGTTCACGTAGCAAATTCAAAAGCTCAGCGTTAAGCTCTTCAACGCTTTTTTCGCGTAGATCTTGTGCTTTCATCACATCACCTGCTTAGTTACAAATGTAGTTTTGAACGGCAGTTTGCGAGCCGCTAGGCGGAACGCTTCACGTGCCAACTCTTCAGGTACACCGTCCATTTCGTACATAACCTTTCCAGGTTGGATTTGGGCTACCCAGTACTCAACGTTACCTTTACCCTTACCCTGACGAACTTCAAGTGGTTTTTCTGTGATTGGCTTATCTGGGAACACACGGATCCAGATTTGGCCTTGACGCTTAACGTGACGCGTCATAGCACGACGTGCCGCTTCGATCTGACGAGCAGTAAGACGACCACGGCCAACCGCTTTAAGACCAAAAGTACCGAAGCTTACATCAGTACCTTTAGCTAAACCACGGTTACGGCCTGTTTGAACCTTGCGGAACTTAGTACGTTTAGGTTGTAGCATCTGTCGACTCCTTACTTACGGCCTTTGCGCTGCTTCTTAGGCTTGTCGCCTTTTGGCTCAACAGCGTTAGCTGCCGGCATACCGCCTAGAATCTCACCTTTGAAGATCCAGACTTTAACGCCGATCACACCGTATTGGGTGTGAGCCGAAGAAGTTGCGTAATCAATGTCAGCACGTAGAGTGTGTAGAGGCACACGGCCTTCACGATACCACTCAGCACGTGCAATTTCAGCGCCGCCTAAACGACCGCTTACTTGCACTTTGATACCTTTAGCGCCTAGACGCATAGCATTCTGAACCGCACGCTTCATAGCGCGACGGAACATCACACGACGCTCTAGTTGAGACGCGATGCTATCAGCAACTAATTTGCCGTCTAGCTCAGGCTTACGTACTTCAGCGATGTTAATTTGCGCTGGTACACCTGCGATTTTAGCTACAGCAGTGCGTAGCTTCTCAACGTCTTCGCCTTTCTTACCGATAACAACACCAGGACGAGCTGTGTGAATAGTCACACGGATGCTCTTCGCTGGACGCTCGATAACGATGCGTGATAGAGACGCTTTTGCTAGTTCCTTAGTAAGGAACTGACGTACCTTGAAGTCGCCATCTAGGTTATCAGCGAATTCGTTGGTATTAGCAAACCATGTAGCATTCCAAGGCTTAACGATGCCAAGACGAATACCATTTGGATGTACTTTCTGACCCATTGCTTATCTCCTAGCTTTTAGCGATCTGCTACAACAACAGTGATGTGGCTTGAACGCTTCAAGATACGGTCGGCACGGCCTTTAGCACGAGGCATAATACGCTTCATGATAGGGCCTTCATCTACGAAGATTTTAGCGACATTAAGATCGTCGATATCTGCACCTTCGTTATGTTCCGCATTCGCGATTGCTGATTCTAGAACTTTCTTAATTAATTCAGCAGCTTTTTTGTTGCTGAAAGTAAGTAGTTCTAGCGCTTGATCCACGTTTTTACCGCGGATTTGGTCTGCAACTAAGCGAGCTTTCTGAGGAGAAATACGAGCAAAGTTATGTTTAGCGATAGCTTCCATCATCTACTCCTATTTCTTCTTAGCTTTCTTATCTGCAGCATGGCCGCGATAAGTGCGAGTTGGTGCAAATTCGCCCAGTTTGTGACCGATCATTTCTTCGGTAACGAAAACTGGTACGTGCTGACGACCATTATGGACAGCGATGGTCAAACCGATCATAGTAGGTATGATCATTGAGCGACGGGACCAAGTCTTAACAGGCTTTTTGTCTCCGCTTTCCACCGCTTTCTCTACCTTCTTCAGCAAGTGTAGGTCAATAAAAGGACCTTTCTTGAGAGAACGTGGCATGGCGATTCCTCTTTATAGATTATTTATTACGACGACGTACAATGTACTTGTCAGTGCGCTTGTTCTTACGAGTCTTAAAGCCTTTAGTAGGCTGACCCCAAGGAGATACTGGGTGACGGCCACCAGATGTACGACCTTCACCACCACCGTGCGGGTGATCTACCGGGTTCATTACCACACCGCGGACGGTTGGACGAACACCGCGCCAGCGACTAGCACCAGCTTTACCTAGTTCACGTAGCATGTGCTCAGCATTACCAACTTCACCGAGCGTAGCACGGCCTTCTGATAATACTTTGCGCATTTCACCTGAACGTAGGCGTAGAGTTACATAAGCACCATCGCGAGCGATAAGTTGTGCGTATGCACCTGCAGAACGAGCAATTTGTGCACCTTTACCAGGCTTCAATTCAACACAGTGAACTGTAGAACCTACAGGGATGTTACGCATCGGCAGAGTGTTACCTGCTTTGATTGGCGCATCAACACCTGATTGGATAGAGTCACCCGCTTGGATGCCCTTTGGTGCAATAATGTAGCGGCGCTCACCGTCTGCGTACAGAACTAGAGCAATGTTTGCGCTACGGTTTGGATCGTATTCTAGACGCTCAACTTTCGCTGGGATACCGTCTTTAGTACGTTTGAAGTCAATCAAACGGTAATGGTGTTTATGACCACCACCGATGTGACGTACTGTAATACGACCGTTGTTGTTACGACCACCATTCTTAGAGTTTTTCTCTAGAAGTGGTGCGTATGGCTTACCCTTGTGCAGGTCAGTGTTAACAACTTTAACAACGTGACGACGACCAGGGGAAGTCGGCTTACATTTAACAATAGCCATTCTTAACTACTCCTGTTATTCCGCGCCGCCAACGAAGTCAAGGTCTTGACCTTCAGCCAAAGTAACATACGCTTTCTTAACGTCGCTGCGGCGACCTTGGCGTAGACCTTGGCGTTTAGTCTTACCCTTAAGAATAAGAGTATTTACAGACTTAACTTCAACTTCAAATAGCTTTTCTACAGCTGCTTTGATCTCTTTCTTCGTTGCATCTTTCGCTACTTTGAAAACGATAGTATTCGCTTTCTCTGCAGCCATAGTTGCTTTCTCAGAAATGTGCGGAGCACGTAGAACTTTTAGGATGCGTTCTTCAGTGATCATGCTAGCATCTCCTCAACTTGCTTAACTGCGTCAGCAGTCATTAGAACCTTGTCAAAGCCGATTAGACTTACTGGATCAATCGCAGCAACGTCACGAGCATCAACTTTGTAAAGGTTACGAGCAGCTAAGAATAGATTCTCATCTACTTCGCTAGTCACAATAAGAACGTCCGTTAGCTCAAGATCATTAAGCTTAGCGATTAGCTCTTTTGTTTTTGGTGCTTCAACTGAGAAGTTGTCTACAACAACTAGACGCTCTTGACGAACAAGCTCAGAAAGAATGCTTTTCATAGCACCGCGGTACATTTTTTTGTTTACTTTTTGACTGTGATCTTGTGGTTTCGCAGCAAAAGTAACACCACCTGTACGCCAGATTGGGCTACGAATTGTACCAGCACGTGCACGGCCAGTACCTTTTTGACGCCATGGCTTAGCGCCACCGCCAGATACTTCTGAACGAGTCTTTTGAGCACGAGTACCTTGACGAGCACCTGCTGCATAAGCAACAACTACTTGGTGTACAAGAGCTTCGTTGAAGTCACGTCCGAAAGTAGTCTCGGAAACAGTTAGTGCATCAGCACCTTTAACCATCAATTCCATTACTTACTCCTAGACGTTATGCTTTAATAGCTGGTTTAACGATCACGTTGCCGCCTGTTGAGCCTGGTACCGCACCTTTAATAAGGAGCAAACCGCGCTCAGCGTCAACACGTACGATCTCTAGGTTTTGAGTCGTTACACGCTCAGCACCCATGTGACCTGCCATTTTCTTGCCTTTAAATACGCGACCTGGAGTTTGGCATTGACCAATTGAACCCGGTGCACGGTGAGACAAGGAGTTACCGTGAGTCATATCTTGAGTAGAGAAGTTCCAACGCTTGATAGCGCCTTGGAAGCCTTTACCTTTAGATGTACCAGTAACGTCTACTTTTTTAACGTCGTTGAATAGTTCTACGTTTAGCTCAGCGCCAAGTTCAAACTCTTCGCCGTTTTCCAAACGGAATTCCCAAAGACCGCGACCTGCTTCAACACCTGCTTTCGCAAAGTGGCCAGCTTGTGGCTTAGAAACACGGCTAGCTTTCTTCTCGCCTGCAGTAATTTGAATTGCAGCATAACCGTCAGTCTCAAGTGATTTAACTTGAGTTACACGGTTCGCTTCAACCTCAACTACTGTTACAGGGATAGAAACGCCTTCTTCGGTAAATACGCGGGTCATACCCACTTTACGTCCGACTAGACCAATCATTATTCTTATCTCCCTTAACCTAGGCTGATTTGAACATCAACGCCAGCAGCAAGATCAAGACGCATTAGAGCATCAACAGTTTTATCTGTTGGCTCAACGATGTCGATCAAACGCTTGTGAGTACGAATTTCGTACTGATCACGTGCATCTTTGTTGACGTGTGGAGAGGTAAGAACAGTGAAACGCTCTTTACGAGTAGGAAGTGGAATAGGACCACGAACCTGTGCGCCGGTACGCTTAGCTGTTTCAACGATTTCCGCAGTAGACTGATCGATTAGCTTGTAATCAAAAGCCTTTAGGCGGATACGAATACGTTGGTTCTGCATGAGACAGAGCTCCAAAATTAATTATTACACAAACAATATCGCCACTCATGCTCGCTAAAGCGAGAGAATGTCGATTGATTTATGTGAAACCGTAGCATTCTAATTGAATGCATTGTCAGCTAATTTTCGATTACCCTAAACCTATTTAACGTATAAATACGCTAGTAAATAAAAAGTAATTGTATTAACTGCGAACATAAGCTGAGTCTACGTTACTAAACATCTACGTGAGTAGGCGTTCACTCCTCAGTGCTCATTGGTTCACAACTGGCTAGGCCAGAGCGCGCTATTATACAGAACATCAGCGGACTTGCAATAGGAGGAGAAAAAATAATCAGCACATAAATAAGGAAAGGATTTTGCAGGGGAAATCAGAGCAGCGATATCTGTCTTAGGGGCCAGTAGTACTCGTATTACTTCAAATAAAAAGAGGAGCCTAAGCTCCTCTTTTTCAGTGCGGTATTCGCAAGATTTTGCTATAAATTAAGCAAAGATCTTAGCAACAACACCAGCGCCTACAGTACGGCCACCTTCACGGATAGCAAAACGTAGACCTTCGTCCATTGCGATTGGAGCGATTAGCTCAACAACCATTTGGATG
>NZ_JBHFOL010000017.1:0-79336 GCF_053544015.1 Vibrio sp. E150_011 | reverse complement strand
AGTGTCAAACACTTTTTAAAACTAATTTTGCTTAGCTCATTGAGCTGAATAACCTTGCTGATTCGTTCTTGGTTTCTAACAACCTTTCCCGTCTCAGTGGGGTCGCATTATAGAGATCCGAATCACATTGGCAACCCCTAAAGACGAGTTTTTTTTTGTTTTTTTGTTTGCTTGGTTGTTTTTTATTCTTAATGGCTATAAAACCGCTTAAACTCGACAAAATGATATGAATATTTATAAAGTAAGAGCTAATTATGACTTCAGTTCGCAGTTTTAAAGGCATTTGTCCTCAATTCGACTCTTCTGTCTATATAGATGCCACAAGTACCATTATTGGTAACGTGCATTTAGGTAAAGACGTGAGCATTTGGCCGTTTGTTTCAGCACGCGGTGATGTGAACAAGATCGTTATCGGTGACAGAACCAACATTCAAGACAATAGCGTTTTACACGTAACACATAAAAATACCGATAACCCTGATGGCTATCCACTGCTCATTGGTAATGATGTCACTATTGGCCATCAGGTTATGCTACATGGTTGCTCGATACACGACCGAGTATTAGTCGGCATGGGAAGCATTATCTTAGACGGCAGCATTATTGAATCGGATGTGATGATTGGGGCGGGAAGTTTAGTTCCTCCAAATAAAACACTAGAAAGTGGTTATCTCTATATGGGTAGCCCAGTTAAGAAAATCCGCTTGCTCACAGAAAAAGAACAAGCTTTTCTACAAAAGTCATCCGACAATTACGTGCAAAACAAAAATGATTACATAAATACGGTTGAGATCATTCGTTAACGTATCGTGATGCTACCCTCTAAATCAAAGTCCTCATCTTCGATGAGGGCTTCTGCTAGATCTTCTATATCGAACTGGGCAATACGGTAAGCGTTAAAGGCGTCTGTTTTATTATTGACCGCTATTGAAGAAAGTTGACTCAACCGATCATGGCTAATGGAGCAACGTATCATCATCCCTGATTGATGCGCATGAAATGTTAGCAGCAACAGTTCTTGATTCCAGGTAATATCATCTGAAAATAAGATCGATTGATTCATTTATTCTCCCTCAAGGTTTTTCCTCAATTCACGCAAAATTTGCTTCGCCCCCGGCCTCAGTCCACGCCACAGCATAAAGCTTTCAGCCGCTTGGCCAACTAACATACCGAGCCCGTCATAAGTCAAAAGTACGCCTGAATCCTTTGCCCACTGGTTAAATGTAGTCAGGCCTTGACCATAAGCCATATCATAACTGATCGTTTGAGGTTTAAAGATAGCGTCGCTGATGTCTGGTCGCTGTTGATATAGGCTTGCTGAGGTTGAGTTAATGACCACATCGTAACTTGTGAGTATCTCATCGATTGGAGCAGCATTGACGCCAGTAAAAATACTTGCTAATTCTTGAGCTTTTTCAAAAGTTCGATTTGTTACTGTAATAGAAGAAGGGTTTTGATCAAGAAGCGGTTTTAATACCCCACGAGCAGCACCTCCGGCACCAATGACAAGTATTGATGCACCTTCTAAGGTGACCTGATGTTGAAGTAAGTCCTGGACCAAACCTTCACCATCCGTGTTATCACCGATGATCTCGCCATCATCGAGTTTCTTAAGGGTATTAACAGCACCAGCTAGTTGCGCTCGTTCTGTCAGGCGGCCTGCGAACTGATATGCTTCCTCTTTAAAAGGTGCCGTGATGTTGCACCCTCGACCACCAGAATTGAAAAACACTTCGACCGCAGACAAAAACTCTCCTTTTTTAGGCTCTTGACGGCCATATTCCATGCTTTGTCCAGTCTGCCTAGCAAACAATGTATGGATAAAAGGTGATTTACTTTGGGAGATTGGATTCCCGAAAACAACGTACTGATCTAGTTTGCTCATGTCCCTGCCTGTTGCATACTAAAGTGATGAGAAAGACACTATCACTTCAGCATGCATTCGCCAAGCTACCAATCACGCGGCTTTAAGTAGTCAGAATAGAGTGCTGCTTCCGGTGTATTCGCTTCCGGCTCATAAGCATATTCCCAGCGAGCGAGTGGTGGCATAGACATTAAAATAGACTCAGTACGCCCGCCGCTTTGTAGTCCAAATAGAGTGCCTCTATCGTAAACAAGATTAAACTCGACGTAACGCCCACGACGATACAGCTGAAACTCTCGCTCACGCGAACCGAACGCCACGTCTTTTCGCTTCGCGACAATAGGTAAGTATGCCTCTAAGAAGCCATTTCCAACGGCTTGCATATACTGAAAAGACCGTTCAAAGCCCCATTGATTAAGGTCGTCAAAAAAGAGCCCGCCTACACCGCGAGTTTCGTTTCTATGAGGCAAGAAAAAGTATTCATCACACCATTTTTTATGTTCCGCATAGACCGCCTCACCAAAAGGGGCACACAATGTTTTCGCCACGTTATGCCAATGCTGGCAGTCCTCTTCAACCGGGTAAAATGGCGTTAAGTCAAAACCACCGCCAAACCACCATATCGGCTCTTCACCCTCTTTTTCTGCGATGAAAAAGCGGACGTTAGCATGCGAGGTCGGGACATGTGGATTTTTGGGGTGCAATACTAAAGAAACCCCCATAGCTTCAAACTTCCGACCGGCCAACTCTGGACGATGCGCAGTCGCAGACGCTGGCATTTTATCGCCAAACACATGTGAGAAGTTCACACCACCTTGCTCAAATACAGCGCCATCTTTCAGGACACGGCTGCGTCCACCACCACCCAACTCTCGTTGCCACTCATCTTCAATAAACTGAGCCACTCCATCTTCTGCGGCTAATCGTTCGCTGATTGTGTCTTGTAGCTGCATTAAGAAGGCTTTAACTTGATATTTATCTACTTTTGACATCAATAGTGGTCCTCTTTAACCCTGTCTAATAAGCTGCTGGGTGCGGGCATCACGAATCTCACTTGGCTTTGAGCGCCCACCAACCTCTCCATCAAGAATACCCGCAAGTCGGCCTCCAAGTTGCTCATGAACCTGCTGAACCGTCATGCAAGATGGCATACCCGACAAATTAGCACTGGTAGAAGTAATCGGTTTATCGAATGCCAAGCATAACGCTTGGACTAAAACATGGTCCGTTACCCTAACAGCAATCGTATCAAACTGACCGCTGAGCCATGGAGATACCCTTTCACTTGCCGGCATGATCCACGTGTAAGGCCCAGGCCAAGTCGCCGTAACATGAGCAAGTTGAGCTTTAGTGAGTTGATTTTCATCAATATAAGGACGCAGCTGTTCATAATTACTGGCAATTAGAATCAAGCCCTTTTCTACCGGGCGCTCTTTTACTGCCAACAATTTCTCAATCGCCTGAATATTGTCAGGATCACAACCCACACCAAACACACCTTCTGTTGGGTAAGCAATAACCTCACCCGATTTCAGCATATCGACCATAGAGAGAACATTATTCACTGCGTCTTCCTTCCCTTTAAATCTATACATTTTTTTTACAATTCAACGGCACTATGCGCAAAACACTCTTTAGAATCCAGAAAAAAACCCAACTTTCACTCACGCAAACGTTTTCCTTGGAAAAAAATACTCGTATAATGCGCGCAATTTAATCCATTTGAACATGCTTTGAAGGAGCGTCGAATGAAAGTCGGTATTATCATGGGTTCAAAATCAGACTGGCCAACAATGCAACTGGCCGCTGACATGCTAGACCAATTTGGTGTTGAATATGAAACAAAAGTCGTTTCAGCTCACCGCACACCACAACTACTTGCGGACTACGCGACGTCAGCAAAAGAACGTGGTATTTCTGTGATTATCGCCGGTGCTGGCGGTGCGGCGCATCTTCCTGGTATGGCTGCGGCTTTCACTAGCGTTCCTGTGTTAGGTGTTCCCGTTCAAAGTCGTGCACTTAAAGGAATGGATTCTCTACTTTCAATCGTTCAAATGCCAAAAGGGATCGCAGTAGGCACCCTTGCGATCGGTGAAGCTGGCGCAGCAAATGCGGGGATTCTTGCCGCTCAGATTATCGGTATTCACGATAATAGCGTCATGGAAAAAGTCGAAGCATTCCGACAGACACAAACGGACACTGTGCTCGCAAACCCAGATCCATCAGAGGGTTAATAATGAAGCACGTATTGGTCTTAGGTGCTGGTCAGCTGGCGCGCATGATGTCTTTGGCTGGCGCACCGCTCAATATCAAAATATCAGCGTTTGATGTGAACAGTGAGAATATCGTTCACCCTCTCACCTTAGAGGTTCTGGGCAATGGTTTACAGCAAGCTATCGATCTTGCTGATGTCATTACCGCGGAGTTCGAACATATTCCTCTCAATGTTCTCGATGTATGCGAAAAAAGTGGCAAATTCCGCCCTTCCACACAAGCGATTAAAGCTGGCGGCGACCGACGTATTGAAAAAGTATTGCTCGATAGCGCCAAAGTAAAAAATGCTACCTACGCCGTCATTCGATCACGAGCTGATTTTGACGCTGCGATAACGACTGTCGGCCTACCTATGGTGCTAAAAAGTGCACTTGGTGGCTACGACGGCAAAGGCCAGTGGCGTTTAAAATCACTTGAGAATGTGGATGCGATCTGGGCGGAAATGCAAGAGTGTATCGAGCAGTCCGACAACCAAGCGATTGTCGCAGAAGAATTTGTTCCCTTCCAGCGTGAGGTTTCTCTGGTAGGTGCTCGTAACAAGCAAGGCGACATTGCTATTTATCCCCTGGCCGAAAACGTACATACCGATGGTGTGTTAACACTGTCTACTGCCATTGATGAAAGAGCAGTACAACAACAAGCCGCTGAAATGTTTACTGCCGTTGCTAATTCTTTGGATTACGTTGGTGTACTAGCACTTGAGTTCTTTGATGTTGATGGTGAATTGCTGGTCAATGAGATTGCACCTCGTGTGCACAACTCAGGACACTGGACACAACAAGGTGCCGATACTTGCCAATTTGAGAACCATTTACGGGCAGTGTGTGATATGCCACTCGGATCCACTCAGCTCACCAGAGCAACATCGATGGTTAATATACTAGGCCAAGATTGCGTTCCGGAAGCGGTATATCAACTCGCTGGCTGCCATGTGCATTGGTATGGCAAAGAAAAACGTACTGGCAGAAAAATGGGCCATATCAATGTGTCCGCGTCGAACAACGCTGAACTGAAGGCTCAACTTCTTAAGCTTGCCGACATCTTAGACCACAATGCGTTTCCTGCTTTAATGCCAGCAGCACAAGCACTTTAGCCTAGAAAGTTAAGTGTTTAATAAAATGGTACAACCAAGATAAACGGCTCATTATAGGGCCGTTTTTTCGCTCTGAACCTTGTGACATGCACGTGAGGCGCACTCAAATACCGTGCCGGATGCTCGCTTCTTTTCGGTCAGCAAGGGGTAGCCACAGAATTCACAATCACCGGTGATAGGAGGGTGATTGATGGCAAACTTGCATTTAGGGTAGGCATCGCACGCATAAAAGACCTTGCCGAAGCGAGATTTTCGCTCGATCAGTTGCCCTTTAGCGCACTCGGGGCACGCCACTTCTGCATCTTTTTGCGGTTTATTATCTTCTTGCTTGTTCGGTGATTGAATAAAGTGACACTCTGGGTAGCCACTACAGCCAATAAACATCCCGTACCGTCCTTGTCGAAGCAGCAGTTCACTCCCACAATCAGGGCACGCAACACCAAGTGTTTTAATGACATGACCGTCATTTTGATGCAAAGGCTTGATGTAATCACAACCTGGGTAATCGCTACAGCCAAAAAAAGGACCGTGCTTACCATTTTTTAGCTGCAATGTTCCTTGCTGGCACTGAGGACACGACTCGCTATTAAGCGCATGCTCATGAGCCGAAAACAACTGGTGATCAATTTTACCGCTCATACACTCTCTTTTATTGACGATATCAACGTGTTCTTTAGTGAACAACGCCCTGTTCAGTGGTATAGATCAGCTCTTCCATAAGCGTGTACTCATTTTCATTACCCGGTACATTAAATAGTACCATCAAAATAATCCATTTTAGGTCGTCCAACTCGAACTCGTTCGTTTCTAAGCCCATGACGCGATCAATCACCATCTCACGAGTCTCAGTTGTCAGAACACCAACTTGCTCTAAGAACATGAGAAATCCGCGACTTTTGACATCGATACGAGACATTTCTTTGGCGGTATAAACCCGCGTCGACGTTGCTGCACTCATAGCAATAGCAGAGTGCTTATCTGTGTCTTGAAGCTCCGCTAGATCTTCTAACCATTGCAGCGCCTTGTAGATATCTTTTTGCTGGAAGCCTGCACGAAGCAATTCATCTTCTAGCTCGTCTTGGTCTACCTGCAGTTCCGCATCGCTATGGATATAGGTTTCAAACAGGTACATCAGTATGTCCATCATCATAGCTTGCCTCTCCCTTTGAGAATATAACCACCGGTAACGGCAACAATATGGCCAAGCAGTTCAAGCTCAAGGAGCTGTTGCATGACCTCATGCACAGGAATATGGGTCTTTTGAGCCAAAATATCAACAGGTGTTGCGTCTATTCCTACGTTAGCCAACAGATTAGGATATGGCAATTCTTCTTTATCAATAACTTGGTCAAAAAGTGTCGGTTGATGATCTTTAGACCAGTTCACTAAAGATTCTATTTCATCCACCACGTCTTTAGGTGTTTGTACGAGAAATGCACCACTTCTTATCAAAGAGTGACAACCACTGTGAAAGGGATGACGAATCGAACCTGGAATAGCAAAAACATCACGACCTTGCTCAGCAGCGTATCGGGCCGTAATCAAGGACCCACTTTTTTCCGTTGCCTCAACCACTAACACCCCAGCAGAAAGACCGCTGATAATCCGGTTTCGTCGTGGGAAGAACTCTGGCCTAGGCTTAATGAACGGAGGGTGCTCACTAACGAGAGCACCTTTCTCTCGAATACGACTGGCAAGTCCTTTATGGCGATGAGGGTAGATATTACCTAAACCCGAACCCAATACGGCAATGGTACTACCACCAGCACTCAACGCGCCTTGATGAGCATGACCATCAATACCCAGCGCTAAGCCACTCGTTACGACAAAACCTTGTTCAGAGAATGCTTGCCCGTATTGTGCGGCGGTTTCCAGTCCTTCTCGCGTTGCATTGCGGCTGCCTACCATCGCTATCTGTGGGTGACTTAATACAGGTAAGTGCCCACTAACAAATAACATTGGGGGGTATCCTTTCGTTTCGCGAAGCAGCGCAGGATAATGAGCGTCTGTGGATAGAATAATATGATGACTCGATTCGCAACGCCACTCAAGACATGCCTCCACACTCTTGCAGGCATCATAGTGAATGAACCGAATCTGGTTTTCTTTTAAACCAATAGATCGGAGTCGCTGCGCATCGAATTGAACCAATGCGCTAGGGGAAGCAATTGCACACAATTTATGAAAGGTAATCGACCCAACACCCGGACATAAAGCCAGCGTTAGCCATGATCTTAATTCGCTATCACCCATCAATGGCATCGTCAGTGTTGGGGAACCAGTCTACCGAATGTGACATATTGGGTGCTTCGATAATCGCCTGCATTGAAACGGGTTCAGTTGATGTCGTGATGACAGCAATACTAAAATGCTCATAGGGGCGAATCACCATCAGTTGACCAATCTCAACCTTGGGAAATGACAGAGACGCTCTATTGTCTTTTTTTTCGATACTTTTCTCTCCCGCCGAGAAACGAAAGTCCTCACTGTTGCGCTTAATAAGAAAAATACTGCCTTGTTCAACCCCTGCCATTGTACCGATATTTAAAACAACAGTCTGACCTTGGACCGCATAGTTAAGTGAGTTCATGGCCCCCAATAGCTTAACAGTGTCGATAGAGGGGCCTGGTCGTGGTGAAAAATTGGATGCCAGCGATAGGTCTTGGTGCGCGCTAAGTGGGATGACAACATCCCCCTTTTTCAATTCTCGTTTTAAGCTCGATATTTGAAGCGTCGTCACCCCATTGTTGTGTCCGATTGTGTGTGCCTCCGCAAGTAAGCGCACCTCCTTCATATCAGCACCTAGATGATTGGAATACGCTTTACCTACTCGGTAAATACCCCATGTTCGCTCGCGGCCTTGGTATTGGATGTACAACTCATCACGATCCGTCACGTAATCTAGCCCTCGATTAGAGCCAACAACCACAGGAAATGACTCAAGGACCTTACTGTTTACCAAGCCTTCTTTTTCTAAATAACGCATCACCGTTAAGCGGTCTGCACCAGCAATCGGACGCTTGTTATCAATACGAACAACCGGCGACAACGTTTTAACACTTTTTATACTGAGTCTTGGCCGACCATCAACCCAAGTAAGATTAAATTTGTCGCCAGGATAGATTAAATGCGGATTAGTCACATGCTGGTTGTAGCCCCATAACTCTGGCCATCGCCACGGCGAACGAAGGTACAGCGTCGAAATACCCCAAAGGGTGTCTCCTTTTACCACGACATACGTTGATGGCACATTTGATTTAAGCCTCAACTCATTAGACTGACCTGGGAAAGCAAAAAACAAAGTCAAACTGAATAGAGCCAGACCCCGCACCAACCTAAATATTCGTTGCCTCATCTCCAGCATTCCCTTGCTTTGTTTCATGGGATGCTGTCATTTAGGTCCGAAGATGTCTAGAATTGAACCAACGAAGTCCGTGCCTATTCGGCACAGTTCAATATTTTGAGTGTATATGTCTGTATTACAAGTATTAACTTTCCCGGATGAGCGCCTAAGAACGGTAGCAAAGCCAGTATCTGAGGTTACTCCGGAGATTCAAAAGTTTGTCGATGACATGATTGAAACCATGTACGACGAAGAAGGGATTGGCCTAGCCGCGACACAAGTTGATTTTCATCAACGTATCGTCGTCATCGATATTTCCGATAGCCGCGACCAACCTATGGTGCTCATCAATCCAGAGATCACGGAAAAACGTGGTGAAGATGGTATTGAAGAAGGCTGTTTGTCTGTACCTGGTGCACGCGCGCTCGTCGCTCGCGCAGCAGAAGTCAGTGTCACTGCGCTAAATCGCGAAGGCGAGACGTTCTCTTTTGAGGCTGATGACCTACTGGCGATTTGTGTTCAACATGAGCTTGACCACCTAGAGGGAAAACTTTTTGTTGATTATCTTTCCCCTCTCAAGCGTAAGCGCATCAAAGATAAGCTAGAAAAAATTCAGCGCTTCAACGCGAAACAATAACCACTAAAGTGAGGTTTCTGTGAGCCAATCATTACGTATTGTGTTTGCCGGTACTCCAGACTTCGCCGCCCGTCACTTGGCGGCGTTATTGTCTTCGGAGCACGAGGTAATTGCTGTCTATACCCAACCAGACCGACCTGCTGGTCGTGGTAAAAAACTGACCGCTAGCCCAGTAAAAAATATCGCAAGTGAGCATAACATTCCGGTTTATCAGCCTGAAAATTTTAAATCTGAAGAGGCAAAACAAGCACTCGCCGATTTAAATGCTGACATCATGGTTGTGGTCGCTTACGGTTTGCTGCTACCGCAGGTGGTTCTTGATACTCCAAAGCTAGGTTGCATTAATGTGCATGGCTCCATCCTGCCTCGCTGGCGTGGTGCAGCGCCCATCCAGCGCTCGATTTGGGCTGGCGACAAAGAAACAGGCGTGACCATTATGCAAATGGATATCGGACTCGATACTGGCGATATGCTCTCCATTGCAACGACGCCAATTGAGCCCGATGATACCAGCGCCTCTATGTACGAAAAGCTTGCGGACTTAGGTCCGGGCGCCTTGTTAGAGTGCTTGAACACCATCGCAGATGGGTCAGCCACGCCTGTCAAACAAAACGATGACGAAGCCAATTACGCGAGTAAGCTGAGCAAAGAAGAAGCAAAAATCGATTGGACTCAAGACGCCATCTTTATTGAGCGCTGCATTCGTGCTTTTAACCCTTGGCCAATGAGTTACTTCTCAGTACAAGAAAATAACGTCAAGGTTTGGCGTGCTATTGCTGAAAGCGGCGAGACAGATAAAGCACCGGGTACTATTCTTAAATCCGATAAAACAGGAATTTACATCGCAACCGGACAAGGCATTGTCGTACTTGATCAGATTCAGGTGCCGGGAAAAAAAGCCATGCCTGTCAGTGATGTTCTGAACTCAAAAGCGAACTGGTTCGAAGTGGGCACCATCCTTAGCTAACACTTCCCCTCGATCAATAGGGCCAGTACTTTCATAAGTGCGGGCCCTACTTTATTTAAGACACTATTAACCTACGTAGCCATACCATTACGTAGCAATCAATTTTGGGAACTATCATGAACGTTCGTGCTGTTGCGGCCAATATCCTGTTTCAAGTGGTTGATAAAGGTCAATCCCTCTCTAATGCACTTCCTGCTGGTCAGCAGCAAGTTAAACCTCGTGATCAGGCCTTACTGCAAGAAATTTGTTTTGGTGCCCTGCGAATCCTACCTCGTTTAGAGTCTATTGCCTCAGAGTTGATGGACAAGCCGCTGAAAGGTAAACAGCGAGTTTTCCACCACCTGATCTTGGTTGGTATTTATCAAATTGGCAATATGCGCATTCCCGCTCACGCGGCGGTTGGCGAAACGGTAGAGGCGACAAAAACACTGAAAGGCCCTAAACTGCGCGGCCTCATTAATGCTGTACTGCGTAATTACCAACGCAATCAAGAGAAACTGGATGAGATATCCATGAGCCATAATGCTGGTAAATATGGGCATCCAAGTTGGTTATTAAAGCTACTGCAAGCAAGCTACCCAGATCAATGGGCTGACATTTTAGAAGCCAACAATACCAAGGCACCAATGTGGTTACGCGTAAATCATCAACACCATTCAAGAGATGAGTATCTTGAGCTGCTCAAAAATGAAGGCATTGATTGCACCCCTCACTCCGAAGCGCAAGATGCATTAAGATTGGCCGCGCCTTGTGACGTCACCAGTTTACCTGGCTTTGATAAAGGTTGGGTATCGGTACAAGATGCCGCGGCTCAACTGTCATTGAATTACCTAAAGCCTCAAGATGGCGAACTAATTTTGGATTGCTGCGCAGCGCCTGGCGGCAAAACGGCTCATATCCTTGAGCGCACTACGGGCAGTAATGTGGTGGCGATTGATTGTGATGAGAATCGCCTCAAACGTGTCCACGACAACCTAGAACGCTTACAGCTACAAGCGACGGTGGTGTGTGGCGATGCAAGAACACCGCAAGAGTGGTGGCAGGGTGAACAGTTTGACCGTATTTTGCTTGATGCTCCTTGCTCGGCAACGGGTGTCATCCGTCGTCACCCAGATATTAAATGGCTGCGTCGTGCTGATGATATTGCGGCACTGGCTGAATTACAGCGTGAGATATTTGATGCAATGTGGCAACAATTAAAGACAGGTGGCACCATGGTCTACGCCACCTGCTCGATCACACCACAAGAAAACGTCGAGCAAGTAAAAGCCTTCTTGGCTCGCACGACCAACGCCGAATTAATTGGCTCAGATATCAGTAATCCTGGTCGTCAAATTTTACCTGGTGAAGAAGATATGGACGGCTTCTATTACGCGGTATTAAAAAAATCGTAGAATGCTAACGTATTGATAGTTATTCTACCAAGTCGTTGAGTCGACATAATAAGAAGAGCGAAACGTTATGAAAATCATCATTCTTGGTGCAGGGCAGGTCGGTGGCACACTCGCAGAAAATCTGGTGGGTGAAAACAATGATATTACCATTGTTGATAAAAACAGTGACCGTCTGCGTGAACTACAAGATAAGTATGATTTACGTGTCATAAATGGCTATGCGAGCCACCCTGACGTATTGCGAGAAGCAGGCGCTCAGGATGCCGATATGCTGGTTGCGGTCACCAACATGGACGAAACCAACATGGCCGCCTGTCAGGTGGCGTTCTCGCTCTTTAACACTCCAAACCGTGTCGCTCGAATTCGTTCGCGTGAATACCTAATGGAAAAAGAAACCTTGTTTAATTCTGGAGCAGTACCGGTTGATCACCTTATTGCACCAGAAGAACTGGTTACCAGCTACATTGAGCGTTTGATTCAATATCCTGGCGCGCTTCAAGTTGTCAGCTTCGCCGATGAAAAAGTCAGCCTCGTCGCCGTCAAAGCCTATTACGGTGGGCCACTTGTAGGAAACGCCCTGTCGACCTTACGAGAACACATGCCACATATCGATACGCGCGTAGCGGCGATATTTAGGCAAGGTCGCCCAATCCGCCCGCAAGGTACCACCATTATCGAAGCGGATGATGAGGTGTTTTTTGTCGCGGCGAGTAACCATATTCGTTCCGTAATGAGTGAACTGCAGCGCCTCGAAAAACCGTATCGACGTATTATGATTGTGGGGGGCGGTAATATTGGTTCAAGCCTATCAAAGCGCTTAGAACAGAATTACAGCGTCAAACTCATCGAACGCAGCTACCAAAGAGCCGAAAAACTCTCAGAGCAACTTGAAAACACAATTGTGTTTTGTGGCGATGCGGCTGATCAAGAGTTATTAGCAGAGGAAAACATCGACCAGGTTGATGTCTTTATCGCACTGACTAATGAAGATGAAACCAACATCATGTCCGCCATGCTGGCGAAAAAAATGGGCGCAAAAAAAGTCATGGTACTCATCCAGCGTGGTGCTTATGTCGACTTAGTACAGGGCGGCACCATTGACGTCGCGATTTCGCCACAACAAGCCACCATCTCAGCACTACTCACTCACGTAAGACGTGCCGATATTGTTAACGTATCCTCGCTCAGACGTGGGGCCGCGGAAGCGATCGAAGCGGTCGCTCGTGGTGATGAGACAACCTCGAAAGTCGTCGGCAAAGCGGTCGGTGAAATCAAGTTACCCCCAGGTACAACGATAGGTGCGATTGTTCGTGGTGAAGAGGTCTTAATTGCTCATGACCGCACCGTCATTGAACAAGATGACCATGTGGTGATGTTCTTGGTCGATAAGAAATACGTCCCTGACGTAGAAGCGCTATTCCAACCTAGTGCATTCTTCTTATAAGGCACTCTTATGGTTAATGCTCGTCCGGTCTTGTTTGTTATTGGGTTAGTACTTTCAAAGCTAGCCCTGTTTATGTACGTGCCTACCTTAGTTGCCTTCTTCACTGGTACCGCAGGGTTCTTAGATTTTGGTTTAGCGGTCATCATCACGCACTTAGCAGCCTTTATCTGTTTATCGATTGGCCGAACTAAAACCTTCCACCTCAGCGTGCGTGATATGTTCCTCATCACCAGCTTAGTGTGGATCATCGCCAGTGCATTTGCGGCGCTGCCCTTTGTGTTCATCAATCACATCAGCTTTACCGACGCCTATTTTGAAACCATGTCAGGAATAACCACAACCGGGTCAACCGTGTTAAGTGGGTTAGATAATATGGCGCCGAGCATCCTACTTTGGCGCTCGATTTTACAATGGCTCGGCGGCATTGGTTTCATCGTCATGGCCGTGGCCATATTACCTGTGCTCAATGTCGGAGGAATGCGCCTCTTCCAAACTGAATCATCAGATTGGTCGGATAAAAGTAGCCCTAGAGCCAAGACCGTCGCAAAGAACATTGTCTTAGTGTACTTGGTGCTGACAATACTGTGCCTTATTGGCTATTTAGCCACAGGCATGTCATTTTTTGATGCCATCAATCATGCCTTCACGACCTTATCAACGGGTGGCTATTCAACCTCTGATGGCTCCATGAACCACTTTACCAACGGCGCACATTGGGTAGGCACCGTATTTATGTTCCTTGGCGGGTTACCTTTCTTGCTGTTTGTTGCTGCCCTATCTAAGCGCAGCGTGCGCGTCCTCATTAATGACGCCCAGGTTCGCGGCTTTACGTATTTATTCCTAACATCAAGTACCTTGGTTGCCTTATGGCTAACCCTAAAAGATGGTTACGCCATCAGTGACGCATTCCGTGTCGCCATGTTTAACATCGTCTCTGTCGTAACAACAACCGGGTTTGGATTAGAAGACTTTACCGCATGGGGAGCGTTACCAAGCGTGGTGTTTGCTTTCATGATGATGGCCGGTGCATGTTCTGGTTCTACGTCAGGTGGCATCAAAATCTTTCGCTTCCAAATTGCCATTACCTTGCTCAACAAGCAGATGATGAAGCTGATCCACCCTTCTGGTGTGTTTGTACAGCGCTATAACCATAGACAGGTCAATGACGATATTGTCCGTTCTGTAGTGGCTTTTGTGTTGATGTTTTTTGCAACTATTATGGTTCTTGCTGCAGGACTGAGTGCGATGGGACTCGACCCGGTGACAAGCATCTCTGGCGCCATTACTGCGGTTGCAAATGTAGGTCCGGGTATGGGCGATATCATTGGTCCGACGGGTAACTTTGCGCCACTTCCAGATGCCGCGAAATGGCTACTGAGCTTGGGTATGTTGATGGGACGCTTAGAGATATTAACGTTGTTGGTGCTCTTTTTCCCTGCCTTTTGGCGTCGTTAGTGCTCAATGCTCAATACCCTATATGTCGCTATTTAACTGCACGTGTCTAAACATTGACTGTGCACTCCTAAAGGCCGACTCAGTAGCACTCTAGCTTGAGACTTCACCATTAAATTTGACCGCTCTAGCTCAGCGGTAGTCTCAGCATCACGCGGTGAGTATTAAATAGGTTCTACGTACAGATAAATAGCAAAGAAATGACAGGCAGCGCCAGCAAGCACAAAAACGTGCCAAATCGCGTGGTTGAATGGAATTCGATCGCAGGCATAAAACACAGCCCCTAAGGTATACACGACACCACCCAAAGCTAACAACATCAGTCCCGAAAAATCGAGGCTTTGGGTGAGTTGATACAGCGGAATAACCGACAACCACCCCATCCCTAAATAGACAAACAAAGACAGCCGTTCAATCTTATGAGCAAAAAAGAGCTTCATGACAATCCCGACCACGGCAATCATCCAGATCACCACCATAAGAGATACCGCAAGCGGGGTTCGCAGACATACCAACATAAAAGGCGTGTAACTGCCGGCAATCAATAAGTAAATAGCGCAATGATCAAACGTCTTTAAGCGATGTTTTTGGTTAGGACTATCAATCGAATGGTACAGCGTAGAGGCCAAGAACAAGGTGACCATACTGCCACCATAAACACTCATACTGATTAATGTGAGCACATCGGAGTTTGCTTGATTCGCTTTCAATATCAATAAGACCAAACCAATCACTGACAATATCACACCCAGTGCATGGGTCAGGCTGTTGGCACGCTCTTCTTGCAAACTATACAGTGACACTGAAGACATAATTTGTACTCACAATATGGCAATGGCAGCAGCATGCCACATTCAGCTTACAAATGTAAGCTGAAAAAGCAATCGTGATTGTAACTAGGAGGTTTGGTCCAAGTAATCGAGAACCTTCTTACCGGCCTCTTCTGCACTCATCGAGCTTGGCAGTGAGAGCTCTCGCTTTAGTTGCCCCCCCCCTATTAAGCTAGACAGCATGCCGCCAATACCGTCTCTATTTCTGTCAATTTCAAACCATAGCTTAAGCACGTCTTCATCTCGGTATGCCACAATCTCAAGCTCACGCCAACGCCCATGATAAGGACCAGTGGTTGGGACAAACTCAAACTCTTGAACAAATGGCATAGCAAAGCCTTTGGCTGCCTCACATTCAACCTGTCTAATGCGCAAGCCTTCATGCTCTAAAGCCGAAAAAATGCCATCAAGCAGCGGATCAGGTCTCACCGTCAGTAAATCTTTGTCTGTTGGGTCTGCCGCTAAAGCAATATCAAGCCCAGTTTCTAGCCAGACTTTGGAGTCGCCAAGCGTGACCGGCGTATTCCAAGGCACCATGAGCTCAACCTCAAAGTCACGTGTCTCACCGGGCTCAATGGTAAAAGCATAAGGCAATTTCCATGTTTCCAAGGCATAGGTTTTTGCTACGCGCTTTTTCGGGCTACCTGGCTGATTTTGATTGTCGTGGTTGCCACGAGCAACCTCATCAATATAACGGCAACACAGTCGCATATTAATGTTATCAACCGTTTGAGCTGTTTTTCCGCCGTAAACATGCACAGTAACTTTTGCAGTCTGACCTGGGTATAAAAATTCTTGATGCAGTACCGAGTCCACTCGCGCAGCACCAATACCAAAACTTGCTAAGGTTTTCTTAAAAAAAGACATACGCACCTCCATTCACTGGTTACCAGTTTTATCCCATATAGCCCGATAAAACAAATACTCCTGACAAAATAACCCCCCATCACTTCACGTGTTCAAAAAAGCAACAATTATTTAGATAAGATTGTCGAACCTATCCGTAGTTGGTGATATTCTATACGTGATATGCATGCATATCGTTATTCCTGATTATTTATTTGGACTGGCAAATGCCAAAAAAGAGCACATTGTGATGCAATGTCTCATAGATAATCAGGCCATTAGATTGGCAATGGAATTGTCTGACTGTTAGGTATAGCAATGCGCCCTACTCCTGTCAGGTTTTCGCACTCAAATCGTGGTGCGTCGCGTCGTCGTAGTGGCTTTGCCTCTGCGCCTGTCGCAAAACAAGCCGCTCCTTCAATGACGCTTGTTGAAAAAAGTGCTTTTATGGCACCGACACCAGCAAAAGTAATTAAAGCAGCATAATAAAAAAGCGCAGACACCCTGCGCTTTTTTTATGTCTATTGCTTTCTCATATTGGTTATCAACGTAAACTTTGATATTTTGATGCAAAAATCACTATAAAAATTGTGGAGAAAGCTATGAAGTGTCATCGCGTTAACGAACTGATCGAACTTATTCACCCAGAATGGCAGAAAGAACCAGACCTAAACCTGCTAGAGTTTATTGTTAAGCTTGCTGCAGAAGCTGGCTACAACGGTAATCTTAATGATCTCACTGATGATGTGTTGATCTACCATCTGAAGATGCGTAACAGCCAAAAAGAGGACATGATCCCAGGCCTTGCAAAAGACCAAGAAGATGACTTCAAGACTGCGTTATTGAAAGCGCGCGGTATCATCAAGTAGCGGCAAATACGCCGACTAAAAAGCCAGAGATAGCACGCCTCAACCGTGCTATCTTCATTTACATCACGTCAATATCATCGAAGCAGTTTCTTTGCTTTGTGCTTCACGCCTTAAAATAACACTTCCTCATTTGAGAAACACAACGCTGCGTTATCCTATTACGTACGGTGCCATAACACGTGAAATATCATTTTTCTTGTTAAAGGTTGATAGCCTTAAAGAAAAGAGTTTGTTATCGAGGTTATAATCGGCGCGTTTTCTATTTACATAGGTTTTCTATTTACATAGATAGTTATGCCCGATCAGCCATGAATGACAATACACGCGTCGACGATTGATTAGGAATACCTCGCAGTGTCGGAAAAGTAGAGCATGTATAAACATGCCGTCAGCCCAAAAAGGACCGCTTCACATGAGTCAGGATAAGATTGATATTAAGGACGTCACACCAAAAACGTTCAATCCTAAAACACACAAAGGGACCGGAGACCGGTTTAATCCCAGCAATAGTATTTATGTGCGTGAAAGTAAAGGAACATTCCAAAAGCTCAGGCGCTATGGCGGTTGGTTTTTATTGCTACTTTTTGCGGTTATTCCTTGGATACCATACGGTGAAAGGCAGGCAATCTTACTTGATATTGGCAATCAGCAATTCAACTTTTTTGGCACAACCCTTTATCCACAAGACCTGACCTTACTTGCCTTGTTATTTATGGTCGCCGCCTTCGGATTGTTTTTTATTACCACCTTTTTAGGTCGAGTTTGGTGTGGCTATCTATGCCCACAGACCGTCTGGACCTTTATGTATATCTGGTTTGAAGAAAAGCTAGAAGGCAGCGCAAATAAAAGGCGAAAACAAGACTCCAACAAGCTCACGGCGAATTTATTCGCAAGGAAAACGCTTAAGCACATTGCATGGCTCGCGATTGCGCTCGCCACCGGCCTCACGTTTACGGGTTATTTTGTCCCGATTGGTGACTTAGTGATCGGTTTCTTTAGCTTCGATGCGAGTTTCTGGCCGGTTTTTTGGGTTCTATTTTTTGCAGGGTGCACCTACGCTAATGCAGGGTGGATGCGCTCCATCGTATGTATTCACATGTGCCCTTATGCTCGCTTTCAATCCGCCATGTTTGATAAAGACACCTTTATTGTCGGCTATGACTCGAAGCGTGGTGAACAACGCGGGCCTCGTTCTCGCAAAGCCGACCCTAAAGCGCTCGGACTTGGAGACTGTATTGATTGTGACTTATGTGTTCAGGTCTGCCCAACCGGCATCGATATCCGTGATGGCCTGCAATACGAATGTATTAACTGTGGCGCTTGTATCGATGCCTGTGATAAAACCATGGACCGAATGGGCTATGAGAAAGGCTTGATCAACTACACCACAGAGCACCGATTATCAGGTCAACACACAAAAGTAATGCGACCAAAACTACTCGGCTATGGGGCTATTTTACTCGTGATGATTGGGCTGTTCTTCGCACAAATTTCTGCGGTTGAGCCTGTAGGACTGAGTGTTATAAAAGACCGAAGTGCGCTGTCACGCATCAACAGTGACGGGTTAGTAGAAAACACTTATACCCTTAAGGTCATCAACAAGACGCAGCAAGAGCAAAAATACACGCTAACGGTAGCTGGTTTAGATTCAGCAACGTGGTACGGAAAACAAACCGTCATCGTTGATCCTGGAGAAGTGTTAAGCCTACCAATGAGTTTAGGTGTCGATCCTGACCAACTCGACTCACCCGTCGTCACGATTCAGTTTATACTAAGTGACAGCAATGACTTTTCCGTTGAAGTAGAGAGCCGATTTGTGAAGCTTTAACCTCTCCCTTCGCGATTTATAATAGGAAAAGGCTCAGTAATGAGCCTTTTTAGTTTCAGCATGACAGAGCAAATGTTTAACTTCGATGCGTTAACACCAGACTTTATGTGGTATGCACTAGAAAGTATCGGCGTTCGCGCAGAATCCGGGCTCCTTCCCCTTAACAGTTATGAAAACCGGGTCTACCAATTTACCGACGAAGATAAAAAACGATTCGTCGTAAAATTCTATCGCCCACAACGTTGGACATTGGCACAAATCCAAGAAGAACATGAGTTTGCACATGAACTTGTGGAACATGATGTACCCATTTCTGCGCCACTGGTCATCAATAATCAATCCATTCATGAGTATAACGGCTATTGGTTCACGCTATTTGCCAGTGAAGGTGGTCGACAGTTCGAGGTGGATAACCTCGAACAATTAGAATGGGTCGGACGTTTTCTGGGTCGCATACATAATGTTGGCGCAGCAAAACCGTTTGAGCATCGACCGACCATTGGGCTAGAAGAGTATTTATATCAACCCAGAAAGCTGCTGCAATCTTCAACGTTCATCCCATCACATCTTGAGAACGCCTTCTTTAGTGACCTCGACATGCTGATCGCTCAAATAGAAACACACTGGGAACCCAGTCAGATGATTCGCTTACATGGTGATTGTCACCCCGGTAATATTCTTTGGCGTGACGGCCCCATGTTTGTCGATTTAGATGACGCTCGAAATGGACCTGCAGTTCAAGATTTATGGATGCTGCTAAGCGGTGATAGACAAGAAAAAATGATGCAACTAGATGTGATTTTAGAAGGCTATCAAGAGTTTAATGATTTCCCTTCGAGTCAATTGAAACTAATTGAGCCTTTACGCGGTCTACGTATGGTGTATTACATGGCTTGGTTGGCTAAACGCTGGCATGATCCTGCTTTCCCTCTGGCTTTCCCATGGTTTAACGACCCTAAATACTGGGAAGGACAAGTACTGGGCTTTAAAGAGCAAATGGCAGCATTAAATGAAACGCCGCTTTCATTACAGCCACAGTGGTGACACACTAATGAATATCGTTACGGAATGAATTCTACATGGAGACAACAATGAAAAGATTTATCGCACTATTCGCCACGCTGCTCGTCACTCTTGGCGTTAGTGCCGCTCAGTTTGAAGAAGGCACTCACTATAAAGTGCTAGAAACAAAGCAATCAACCAAACCAACCGTTACTGAATTTTTCTCTTTTTATTGCCCTCACTGTAATAGTTTTGAGCCAATCATTGAGCAATTAAAAACTAAAATCCCAGCCGACGCTAAATTCCAAAAGAACCACGTGTCATTTATGGGTGGTAACATGGGCATGTCGATGAGCAAAGCTTATGCGACGATGATTGCCTTGAAAGTTGAGGATAAGATGGTTCCTGTCATGTTTAACCGCATCCACAACATGAACAAGCCTCCTCGTAACGACGAAGAGTTACGTCAAATCTTTATTGATGAAGGCATAGACGCGAAGAAGTTTGATTCGGCATTCAAGGGCTTTGCTGTCGATTCAATGGTGCGCCGCTTTGATAAGCAATTCAAAGACAGTGGACTTTCTGGCGTTCCTGCCGTTATCGTCAATAACAAATACCTGGTTGAAGCAGGTGGTATACAATCACTAGACGAATATTTTGAGCTGGTAAATTTCTTATTGAAGAAGTAACCACGATCTCCAGCTATTCAATGTAAAGACAAAGCCGAGCCAATATGCTCGGCTTTGTCTTTTTTATCTTATCGTTCTACATTTTCCTTTCTGATACGGGCTTAGCCTACCCATAAACATGCCTATTAACGACAACCTATCCATTTATGCGCCATACACTTCAATGCTTTTTAAATTGTCTTGTTACCCACATAAAACAAGCTTATGCTAAACCAATAACATAAGGTAAACATATAATTACATTTGTTATTAACGATATTCAGAATCGAAGAAGGAACCAATATGAAACCGACATGGAGTGTCTTAGCGGTTGCAGTCAGTCTCGTATCAACAACCGCTGTTGCCAAGTTAGGCGAGAGCAATGGCTTCAGTGGTGAGATTGCCATCAACGCGGCTTACAGCAGTAAAACATCCAACCTCACGAATACCGATGACGATTACCGTGTATATACCGGCGGCCAACAAGAAGACAGTGGTGCCCTCGTTCTCCCGTTAGGTAACGTGCAATATACATTTGGCTCAGCGTCAAACCATCAGGTTTTCTTAGGTACCTCTCGAGCCGATATCGCGGTCGGTACCGTTGCACTCGAAGCGGGTTATAAATATCTTTTCAAAGACCGTACTAAAATCAGTTTTGCTATTTTACCAACCATACTGGAAGGCGAGGTATGGAAAGACCCATATATGGATGGCACCCGAAGTACCACCAATGAGAAGGGCACTGCATACCGTATGCAGATCGACAATATTGCAGGGTCTTTATTCAGCCTCGATTTAGCCTATGGTAAGCGTGAACTTGACGAAGAAAAGTCGGGGCAAGATGCGAGTGTAGGCCTAACGGATGAACAAGCTCAGATGCTCAACCGCAATGCTGATATCCTCTATGGTAAGTTTAAAATGATGCTACCTATCAGTCGCGAAGTCTTGCTCTATCCTGCTCTTATTTACACGCAGCAAGATGCAGAGGGTAGTGCAATGAAGCACAACACCTATGGGGCTGAGATTTCGTCTTTTATGTCTCTTGGGAACCACAAGTTGGCACTAACCGTCGGCTACCTCAAACGTGACTTCGATGCCGCCAACCCGATTTACGACGTGACCCGTAGCGATGATGAGTGGAAAGCCTTCCTTGCTTATGAGTATCCGGGCATCTTCTATTCGGACAATGTCTCGTTGGTTGCATTCAGTGGCTTCACCAATAGCACCTCTAATATTGCCTTTTATGAAGAACAAAACTGGATCACGGCAGTGGGTGTGAACTGGGAGTTCTAATCACCTGACCAATCATTCACCACTCCACTATAAACAAGATAAATCAATGGTTTAGAATTAACAATCTAAGCCATTTTTTATTTTATAAATGTGACTAAAATCAATGGTAAATACCAACGAACGGCGTAATCTTAGCCCCCTTTGAACCGACCAGATCCCATATATGCCTCGCTCACACTGGATGATTATCGCCTTCATATCCTCAACCCTAACTATTCCAACTTATGCTGCACTGCGAGATACCTCAGGCTTTAGCGGTGAACTTTCTTTGAGCAACGCGATCATAGGAGAGAAGTCGAACCTTGTTGCCAGTAATGACCCGGCAATAACGTCAACGACCGAGGCTCATGATGAATTCTGGCTTCCTTTAGGGACATTACGGTATACCTACGGCACTCAATTAGACAAAGAATGGTTTATTGGTAGCTCACGGAATGACATCGCGGTGGGCACGTTCATCCTCGAAGGCGGATATCGGCAACAATTGCCAGACACTAGTGTCATGACGTTTTCTTATCTCCCAACCGTTATCGGAGAACCCATCTGGAGTAACCCTTATGTGGAGTCGAGCCAATTAAAAGCGGCAGAGGCCACTGGTGATGCATTTCGCTTTCAGTATGAAAATATTGCCGGCACCCCTTTCACTCTAGATATGGCCTATGGCAATCGAGTTATCGATGAAGAACGATCCGCCTATAACCTTACAAATGTGTACGCAAAAGACTTCAATCGGAACAGCGACCTTTACTATGCAAAGGGCTCTTATACCCTATCAGCCACGGAGCAGTGGACACTGTTTCCATCGTTGATTTACCTCAATGATGACAGTCAAGGTTCATCCTTAAGGAATCAAGGGGTTGGGACCGAGCTCACCACACTGTTTATTTATGATCAGCATAGTTTTGCTGCCACATTAAGCTACATGAATCACGAATATAAAGGTCAAAACACTATCTTCGAGCAATCAAGGCGAATCGATGAAAAGTACAGCGGGTTTTTCGCATACGAGTATTTATCATTGTGGAATATCGATACCCTTTCGCTCATTTCATTGTCTGGCTACAATGCGACAGACTCCTCGATCGCCTTTTATGATTCATCAGATTGGATCACCTCAATAGGTATGAACTTCTCTTTTTAACGTGTTAATTTTTAAATTAATAAACAAAAAAGACGATGTCTATTTTATACCGCTTGTGCCGTCAGTTGTTTTAATAGTCGGTCCATCGCTCGATACCCCAACGCTTCGGCTAAATGAGCCCGTTGAATATCCGGTTCATTCGATAGGTCAGCGATGGTTCGAGCGACTTTAATGATTCGATGATAGGCGCGAATAGACAATCCTAAACGGTGTAATGCATTTTCCAAAAACTCAGCGTCTGACTTGGCAAGATGACAGTAGCGTTCAATCTCTCGGCTTTGTAATAAGGCATTGGCTTTGCCAGAGCGAGTCACCATCTTAGTTCTGGCTTCCATCACTCGTGCTTTTACTTGTGTGGTTGATTCTCCCCGATCGCCCCCCTCCGCCAACACACCCTTGGGCAATAAGGGGATCTCAATCGACATATCAAAACGATCCAATAAGGGGCCGGATAATCGCCCTAAATAACGAAGTATTGCTTGCGGTGCCACCCTAGCTTGATTCTCATCGTAGTAGCCAGTTGGACTGGGGTTTAATGCCCCCACTAACTGAAAGCGAGCGGGAAAGCGAGTCTTCCCCTGCGCTCGGGAAATAACAATTTCACCCGATTCCAAAGGCTCTCGCAAGGAATCCAGCACCTTACGCTCAAACTCTGGCATTTCATCAAGAAACAACAACCCATTGTGTGCTAAAGATATTTCTCCTGGTCTTGGTATGGTTCCCCCGCCCACCAGCGCGGCCATTGAACTAGAGTGGTGTGGCGATCGGAAAGGCCTTTGCTTCCAATTATCCTCATTGATTTCTTGCTGAGTAAGAGAGCCAACAGAGGCCGTCTCGATCGCTTCTTCATCACTCATCATCGGCAATAAATCACGCAGTCGAGAAGCAAGCATCGTTTTACCTGTCCCTGGCGGTCCAAGAAACAATAGGTTGTGATTTCCTGCCGCCGCAATCTCCAGCGCCCGTTTACCTTGCTGCTGCCCAATAATGTCTTGTAGATCGCGTATATCCTCCGACTGCGTCTTGAGTGGCGGCGAAGTGGCCAGCGTCAAGGCTTGTTGTCCCATTAAATGAGCGCACACCTCTAGTAACCCGGACGCCGATTTATGCTTGTCTTTACCAACCAAAGCAGCTTGATTGGCATTCCCTTCCGGTACGATAAGTTGGCGAGCTGATTTATCCGAGGCCAATGCTGCAGGTAACACGCCTTTAACGGACCGCAACGAGCCCGACAATGCCAACTCACCAATAAACTCATGCTGTTGCAACAAGGTCTTGGGCAATTGATCCGAAGCAGCCAAAATACCCAATGCAATCGGCAGATCAAAACGCCCCCCTTCTTTGGGCAGATCAGCCGGCGCTAAATTAACGGTGATCCGTTTTGCAGGGAATTCAAAACGAGAATTAATAATGGCGCTACGAACCCTGTCTTTAGACTCTTTTACTGTTGTCTCAGGCAACCCAACCAAGGTAAAACCTGGCATACCATTACTGATATGCACCTCTACCGTTACTAGCGGTGCTTCCACCCCAACACTGGCACGGCTGTAAATAATCGATAATCCCATGAATTTCCTTTTTTCACCTAAATTAGTCAGTTAAACCCATCAAAAAGCAGAGTTTTATAAATAGAACATGTTATATAGCCTGATTTGATGCTGATTAAATGTGAAAAAAGAATGAGGTTTTGCTTGTCAGGTAACAGAAATATGTGATACCACTAAGGACGCAGACATTTTCGTTCAACATAAAGCAAACGATTAGATATTAGAAATGACTTTTAGTGCTTACGCTCACACTCTGATTACCCTGATTATTGTGGTCCTGATTAGGAACACACGGGGGAATATGGGCGGAAAATAGCCGCAAGATTCTAAAAACCCCCGCACTGAAAAGTCCGGGGGTTTTTTTACAAGTTGTAAAACAAAAATTTGATGACGATCACGAAAGCGAGTCCAGTCTCGTAAAGATGATAAAAACGGAAGAATATGGGGGCACACTATGTGCAGTCGAACGATAAAAAACCGCTACTCATTATGCGGTCTACAAGGAGGAAGCAATGACAGGAGCTGAATTAGTTGTTGCAGCGCTAGCGCAACAAGGTATTAAGACTGTGTTTGGTTATCCCGGTGGGGCAATAATGCCCATCTACGATGCGCTTTATGATGGCGGTGTAGAACACATTCTTTGCCGACACGAGCAAGGCGCAGCCATGGCAGCCATCGGAATGGCTAGAGCGACTAAGGATGTCGCTGTATGTATGGCCACTTCAGGCCCAGGCGCCACTAACCTCGTTACCGGCCTTGCCGATGCTTTCCTTGACTCCGTCCCTCTCGTCGCCATAACTGGCCAAGTAGCCAGCTCTCATATTGGTACCGATGCTTTCCAAGAAATGGATGTGATTGGTATGTCACTTTCTTGTACCAAGCATAGCTATCTAGTGACCGACATCCATGACCTTGCTCCTACACTTGCTGAAGCATTTGAGGTGGCAAAAACAGGACGACCTGGCCCGGTTATTGTTGATATAGCGAAAGATGTTCAACTTGCTCAAACGCCTGTTGATGTGCTGCCCGCTTTCACACCTCCAGCTATTCCCGTCGCAAGTCCGGAACAAATGCAACTGGCACAACAAATCCTCAACCAAAGTTCTCGTCCAGTATTGTACGTAGGCGGTGGGGTACAGTTAGCGGATGCCACAGAGTCGGTTCGTGAGTTTTTGCGCCTAAACCCGATGCCATGTGTGAGCACACTTAAAGGGTTGGGTACGGTTGAGCGACACGATCCACATTATCTAGGCATGCTCGGTATGCACGGCACCAAAGCGGCAAACCTAGTCGTACAAGAAAGCGACTTGCTTATCGTCGTCGGCGCGCGGTTTGATGATCGAGTGACAGGTAAGCTGGATACATTTGCACCACATGCTAAGGTCATTCACATCGATATCGATGCTGCTGAGTTTAATAAACTGAGAACAGCCCATGCCGCATTGCGTGGCGATATCAATGTTATTTTACTTCAGCTTGAGCTGTCGAAAGACCTGGCACCATGGGTTCACCATAGTGAAAGCCTACGCAGCGGATTTAAATGGCGCTATGACCACCCAGGCGACCTGATTTTTGCTCCACTACTTCTGAAGCAATTATCCGACATGATGCCAGAGTCTTCGATTGTCTCGACCGACGTAGGCCAACACCAGATGTGGGCTGCACAGCACATTCAGCCAAGAATGCCGGAGAACTTCATTACTTCTGCCGGGCTGGGCACCATGGGCTTTGGACTGCCAGCAGCTATGGGCGCAGCAGTAGGTCGACCTGACGATCAATCTATCCTAATCTCAGGTGATGGCTCATTCATGATGAATGTCCAAGAGCTAGGCACGCTTAAGCGTCGCCAAATCCCTGTAAAAATGGTGCTCTTGAATAACCACCGCTTGGGTATGGTAAGACAATGGCAGTCACTCTTTTTTGATGGTCGACACAGTGAAACCATCCTAGATGACAACCCTGATTTCGTGATGCTGGCTAAAGCGTTCGATATTCCAGGTAAAACCATTACTCGAAAAGAAGAAGTCGAGCCGGCATTGAAAGAAATGCTAGCAAGCAAGACCGCATACCTTCTTCATGTCCTCATCGATGAAGAAGAGAATGTATGGCCATTGGTACCACCAGGTGCCTCAAACAGCGAGATGTTGGAGAACACCTAATGAACCGATACCTACTAGACATTAAAGCCGATGATAAAAGCGTCCTACTTGAACGAGTACTGCGCGTCATTCGCCACCGCGGGTTTATCATCAAGCAAGTCGCTGCAACACAAAATCATGAAAGCAAGATTGCCAGTGTAGAGATTATCGTTGATAGTGATCGTCCTATTTCTACGCTGATTAATCAGATTGAAAAACTCTGGGATATTCGTACTGTTGACGTCACTGAGCTCAAAACTAACCAGCTGACCAATCACAACCTACAAGAACAAAGTGCATAAGGAAGAACGCTAAATGGCTACAAGTACAGCAGATTTTATTTGGTTTAATGGTGAAATGGTTCCATGGGCTGAGGCAAACGTTCACGTCCTGACTCATGCGATGCACTATGGTACGTCAGTTTTTGAAGGAGTGCGTTGTTACAACACACCGAAAGGTCCGGTTATTTTCCGTCACCCAGAGCATGCAAAGCGCCTTAAGAATTCAGCAAAAATTTACCGCTTCCCAATTCCTTATACGGAAGAAGAAATCATGGAAGCAACGCGCGAGACCGTGCGTCAGAATAAACTAGAATCAGCCTATATTCGCCCACTCGGGTTTGTTGGTAATGTCGGTTTAGGTGTCTGCCCTCCTGAAGACTCAGTGATGGAATTGATTATCGCAGCTTTCCCTTGGGGTTCTTACTTAGGTGAAGAAGCCCTAGCCAATGGCGTAGATGCTATGATCTCAAGCTGGAATCGCGCCGCGCCAAATACTATCCCAACCGCAGCAAAAGCTGGTGGTAACTACCTGTCTTCTTTACTTGTTGGTGGTGAAGCTCGTCGCCATGGTTATGATGAAGGCATCGCTCTCAGTGTCGATGGTTACCTATCTGAAGGTGCTGGCGAGAACATCTTCGTCATCAAAGATGGCATCATCATGACACCACCAGCCACCAGTGCGATCCTACCGGGTATTACACGCGACAGTATTATGACCATGGCCAAAGACATGGGCTATGACGTTCGCGAAACCAACATCGCTCGTGAAGCGCTGTATCTTGCTGATGAGATTTTCATGACCGGAACGGCGGCTGAAATTGTGCCCGTCCGCTCTGTCGATAAGATTGAGGTTGGCGAAGGCAAACGCGGTCCAATAACAAAAGTCATGCAAGACGCTTACTTTGGCCTATTCAATGGCACAACTGAAGATAAATGGGGTTGGCTTGACTACGTTTACCCTCAAGATGCCGACACCAGCAACGCAGCTGAAAAATAAGGAACGAGTACAATGCCTATCTATAGATCCGCGACCACAACACATGGACGCAACATGGCTGGTGCCCGCGCACTTTGGCGTGCCACTGGTGTAAAAGACGAAGATTTTGGCAAACCAATCATTGCCGTCGTGAACTCATTTACTCAATTTGTTCCTGGCCACGTTCACTTAAAAGACATGGGCCAACTGGTCGCCGGCGAAATTGAGAAAGCAGGCGGAATCGCCAAAGAATTCAACACGATAGCTGTCGATGACGGTATCGCGATGGGCCATGGTGGTATGTTGTATTCACTGCCATCACGTGAGCTTATTGCAGATTCTGTGGAATACATGGTGAATGCGCACTGTGCAGATGCGATGGTTTGTATCTCTAACTGCGACAAGATCACCCCAGGAATGATGATGGCGGCAATGCGCCTTAACATCCCTGTGATCTTTGTTTCCGGTGGCCCAATGGAAGCCGGTAAAACCAAGCTTTCTGATCAGATCATTAAGCTGGACCTGGTTGATGCCATGATCCAAGGTGCCGATCCAACTATTTCTGATGAGCAAAGTGAGCAAGTAGAGCGTTCTGCGTGTCCAACATGTGGATCATGCTCTGGCATGTTTACAGCCAACTCGATGAACTGTCTAACGGAAGCATTAGGCCTTTCTCAACCGGGTAACGGCTCCATGCTCGCGACTCACGCCGATCGTGAGCAGTTGTTTATCAATGCCGGTAAACGCGTCGTCGAATTGACGAAACGCTACTATGAGCAAGATGATGCCTCAGCATTGCCACGTAATATTGCGAATCGTGCTGCATTTGAAAACGCGATGGCTTTGGATATTGCCATGGGCGGTTCAAGTAATACGGTATTGCACCTGCTTGCTTCTGCTCAAGAAGGTGAGATTGCGTTCGATATGGATGATATCGATGAGATGTCTCGTCGTGTGCCTCATCTTTGTAAGGTGGCACCGTCCACACCGAAGTACCACATGGAAGATGTGCACCGTGCGGGTGGCGTGATGGCCATTCTTGGCGAACTCGATCGTGCAGGGTTATTGAACAGCGATACTCGTACCGTACTTGGTCTTTCAATGAAAGAACAACTGGCACAATACGACATCATGCAAACCGAAGATGAAGCGGTGCTTAAATTCTTCCGCGCAGGTCCTGCCGGCATTCGCACCACCAAAGCCTTTTCTCAAGATTGTCGCTGGGATCGTCTTGACGATGATCGTAAAGACGGCTGTATCCGCACCAAAGAAAATGCTTTCAGCCAAGAAGGTGGGCTGGCAGTGTTGAGCGGCAATATCGCTTTGGATGGCTGTATCGTCAAAACAGCCGGCGTGGATGAAGGAAGCTTAATATTCCGCGGTCCTGCCGTCGTATTTGAAAGCCAAGAAGATGCGGTAGACGGTATTTTAGGCGGTAAAGTCAAAGCCGGTGATGTCGTTATCATTCGCTATGAGGGACCGAAGGGTGGCCCTGGTATGCAAGAAATGTTGTATCCAACGACCTACCTAAAATCAATGGGACTAGGCAAAGAGTGTGCTTTGCTAACGGATGGACGCTTCTCAGGAGGCACATCGGGCCTTTCTATTGGTCATGCGTCACCAGAAGCCGCAAGCGGTGGCACTATTGGTCTCGTCAACGATGGCGATATCATTAATATTAATATTCCAGAACGTTCGATCACTCTGGATATTTCTGACGAAGAGCTGAGTGCTCGTCGTGCCGCTCAAGATAAGCTCGGCTGGAAGCCAGCGAATCGTGAACGTGTCGTTTCTCTCGCACTAAAAGCCTACGCAAGTATGGCTACCAGTGCAGATAAAGGCGCGGTAAGAGACAAGTCTAAGCTCGAGGGATAAGACATGAGTGAAGCCAACCATTACCCTAGCACTGGCGCAGAATACCTGCGACAAGTACTGCGGGCTCCTGTCTATGAAGTCGCGACCGTTACTCCGCTTCAAGACATGCCTCGACTCTCAGCGCGTATTAGCAACCACGTGCAGATCAAGCGAGAGGATCGCCAGCCGGTACACTCATTCAAGCTGCGTGGCGCTTACAATATGGTTGCCAACCTGACTGAGGCTCAAAAAAATGCTGGGGTGATCGCGGCTTCTGCGGGCAATCACGCACAAGGCATGGCGTTATCTGGTACAAAATTGGGCATCAGCACCACGATTGTGATGCCCAAGACCACACCCGATATTAAAGTCGATGCGGTAAGAAGCTTTGGCGGAAAAGTGGTCCTTCATGGTAACAACTTTGATGAAGCAAAAGCAGAAGCTGAACGCCTGTCGGCAGAGTATGGTTATACCTTTGTTCCTCCTTTTGATCACCCACTGGTGATTGCAGGGCAAGGAACGATTGGCATGGAAATGCTACAACAAAATGGCCACCTTGATTATATCTTTGTTCCTGTTGGAGGCGGCGGTTTAGCCGCTGGCGTTGCCGTACTCGTCAAGCAACTCATGCCAGAGATAAAGATTATTGCTGTCGAGCCGGAAGATTCAGCCTGCCTTAAAGCCGCGCTTGATGCTGGTGAGCCTGTCGCCTTGGATCGAGTGAGCATGTTTGCTGACGGTGTCGCGGTTAAAATTATTGGTCAGGAAACCTTCCGCTTATGCCAACAGTACATTGATGGCCATATCACGGTATCCAGTGATGAGATCTGCTCTGCGGTGAAGGATATTTTCGAAGATACCCGTGCCATCGCTGAGCCTTCGGGTGCCCTTGCATTAGCAGGCCTGAAAAAATTTGCTGAACAACATGCACTCAAAGATAAAAAGCTCGGCACGGTTTTATCCGGAGCTAACACCAACTTCCATGGTTTGCGTTATGTATCAGAACGTTGTGAGCTTGGTGAGAAACGTGAAGGGTTACTTGCCGTCACCATACCAGAGCGACAAGGTGCCTTCTTTGAGTTTTGTAACATCATCGGTGGCCGGGCGGTGACAGAGTTTAACTACCGCTACAATGACGACAAACTGGCAAATATCTTTGTCGGTGTGCGTCTTGCTGGGGGTCAGGAAGAACTGGCAGGCATCATTAAAGATTTAGACACTGGAGGATATCCAGTCGTCGACTTGTCTGATGATGAGATGGCGAAGCTGCATGTGCGTTATATGATTGGTGGTAAGCCTTCTAAGCCACTTAAAGAGCGATTGTATAGCTTTGAGTTCCCAGAATATCCTGGTGCGTTGCTGAAGTTTCTGAGCACACTGGGCACCCATTGGAACATCAGCCTGTTTAACTATCGCAACCACGGTGCGGACTATGGTCGAGTACTGTGTGGTTTTGAGTTGCAAGATAGCGATCTTGCGGAGTTCTCACAGCACCTCAGGGAGTTGGGCTATCAATGCAAAGATGAAACCGATAACTCATCGTATCAATTTTTCCTTTCTTAAAGGAAATAAGACCCGTTATTAGCATTGGGAATACACAAAAACGCCTCGTCTATCGAGGCGTTTTTTTATGGTTTTATCGGGCTACTGATTCTCAACCAATCCGAGCTCTGGAGACTTAAACTCATTGTACTGCTGATAATTCACCACCCTATCTCTACCTTGGTCTTTAGCTAAGTACAACGCTTTGTCGGCCATTTTAATCAATGCCTCGATATCAGAAGCGGGCTCAGGGTAGGTCGCGACACCAATAGAGACACTCAATTGCCCAAGTGATAATCCTTTATGCTCTAGGTGCATCGTTCTAATAAGGGTAACAATGTTATCGGCATATTGCGTTGCATCATTCATATCGCAATGCGGCAGTATCACCGCTAACTCTTCACCACCGAGTCGACAGGCTATTTCATCATCAGCTACGGTTCTTTTCAGTAGAGAACTGATCTCTTTAAGTACATAATCACCGGCATCATGACCGAAGTTGTCGTTAAAACGCTTAAAGTGGTCGAGATCTAACATCAATAGAGACAAAGACTCACTGCTAGTAGCTGAATTGTTGGTGTGTTCCGTTAGCTTTTGTTCGAAGAAGCGTCGGTTATACAAGCCGGTCAGTGGATCGCTCAGGGCTTGCGAGCGCAATTTTTCTTGCAAGCTCAGGTTTGCCAAGGCCAAGCCAAGGTGCTCTGCCACACTATACGCGAGCTGTGTCGTCAGCTCATCAACGCCAATGTCGCCCTGACCAAAGTACAAATGCATGATGCCAATCGTATTACCATGTGCCGTTAATGGGATGCACAGCGTCTGATTATTATCAATCGATGACATGTGTTCGCAGGAAAGATGGTGAAACTCTTCAATCGATAAATGACTGCGCCCTTTACGTAGTGACCAGCATTCATCTGGAGAAAAACTTTTGCTGCCGGGCCACGACTCCCCCCAATCGAGTTGATTCACAAGCTGGTTTCTTGATGAGCGCATCAACGAGATACTGCCATTAACCTTACCTAGAATACGCGGCACGATATCTTCTACCACCCGCTGAGCTTCAACTAGGTTATTACAAGCCGCCAGCATATTGGCTAATCGATGCATCAACTCTATCTCAAGCGTGCGCTGACGAATCCGTTCATCTTGTTTATTTTTCTCGGCTGTCACACTGAGTATAATTTGGCGGTGGCTTAGTAGCGACGTGCCAATAAGAATAGCAATACTGAGTAGCGCCAATCCAACTAAGATACTCATCAGTTGAAATGTCATACTTTTTAGGTGATGCATCGGCACGGATAACACCACAACATAGTCTTGCTGGTCGATGTTCACTTTTCGAGACGAATAAAGAAGGTCGACCGACAGTACAGAGCTGAATCGAACATCCTCTCCAGCCCCTGACTTCCATGCCTGAAGAAATTCAGGACGGTTGGCGTGACTATCAAGATCAACAAGCGCTCGGTCAGACAAAGCCGTATCCCCAACCACCACACCATCATGATTGATCACTTGTATGCGAGTATCCGTATCCGCTTGGGTCAGATCACCAATATAGTCATCAATTTGACCACTATTGGTAAAACTGGGATTGTCTTCATGGATCTCATAGATCACATCCGTCAGTAATGATTCCGTACTTCGGCTTACTGACTCATAAACTAAACGCTCTAAGGTTATACTGAACCCATATAAGCCCCCTACCATCACAACAGAGAGCGCGACAATCGGTAAAAGCTGCCATTTCCTATCGACCAACGTTGACATCTCACACCACCAACTTACAGAACACCATGTTAATAACTGACAAAGTAGCGGTATTTTTAATCAAGGGCAACTAGAATATTGAATCTATCAATACTTAAGCCAATCTGAGTGCAATTGCGATGATGAGCCGAGATAATCCAACATCCATTGGATCAGTTTATTACTCTCATCTTTACGCCAAACCAAACAACATTGACTATCTATCGAATCACCCGTTATTACGCGTTCCACCAGCAAGCCTTCGTTGATCAGCGGTACCGCGATGTGGCGAGGCATGTAACCGATACCCACTCCATTTTTAAGGCACTCTATCGCCGAATACCAGTTAGGCAATAATAATCGGCGCTGGCGATCGCTATGCCGCGTATGGCGCTTGGGTAAAACTCGCGAGGTATCATCAAGGCAAATCGCAGGAAACTGACTGGCAAACTCTTCATCTAGGTGGGTTGCCATCGCACACGGATGATTTGGTGCCATCACCAATGCCCATGTCAGGTCTCCCATCGGTCGCACGCCATACTCCCCACTAACAGGAATAGCAGAAGTCGCCCCAATAACAATATCGGCTCTTTGCTCTGATATCGCCTCCCATGAGCCATTGTAAACCTCCATATTGATCTGCAGTTCAGCTGACTCAAATTCTGCGTAAAAGTCTTCGATTAGCTCAGAGAGCTTGTCAACTTTCACGATGTTGTCCAAGGTCAGCTTTAACCGCTTTTGCCAGCCAGAAGCTGCACGACGGGTATGATGGGTCAACTCATCCATTTGCCGTAACAACCGCCTTGCTTCGGCGATAAACACCTCTCCTGCAGGCGTCAATTCAACGCGACGAGGAAGCCGTCTAAACAGCGGAGTGCCAATCTCTTGCTCTATCTGGCGTACACTGTAGCTGATCGCTGAAGGGACTTTATGAAGGGCGACAGCCGCCGCACTAAAGCTTCCAAGCCGAGCGATCATATCTAACATTTCGAGTGAGGGGCGAGAGTACACAACTTACCTTTCAAAAATTTTGATTCATAACCACAAAATATAGCGTTTTATTTTTAATTATTCCAAAAATAGAATACAGCACATAAACAGTATGGGCTGTATACAGCTCATTCCTGTGAAAATATTTCAAAGGAATAGTCATGAAAATCTCTAAGCTGCAACTTATCTACCTGTCGATCCTGTCTATGTTGGGCTTTATTGCCACTGATATGTATCTACCTGCCTTTAAATTAATTGAGCAGGATTTTTCAACAGGCCCAGAACAAATCGCCTTGTCTTTGACCGTATTCTTAGTCGGTATGGGATTAGGGCAATTCGTTTGGGGATTGGCCAGCGATCGCTTTGGTCACAGAAAAACCTTGTTTGCTGGTTTAGCGATTTTCTCCATCGCCTCTATCGGCCTTGCTTGGAGTCAAGAGGTGTGGCAACTATTGTCACTAAGAATGCTGCAAGCCGTAGGCGTATGTGCGCCAGCCGTGATTTGGCAATCGATGGTTATCGATAAATTTGATAAAAAAACCAGCCAACAAATATTCGCGACCATCATGCCACTCGTCGCGTTGTCTCCTGCGCTAGCACCGCAGCTGGGCGTACTGTTAACCGAGCTTTGGGGTTGGCACAGTATTTTTGTGGTACTGGCGATTACAGGCGCACTGCTTGCTGCTGTGACACTATCAATAAAAGATCACACCTCAACAAAGAAAAAATCAACCTCTGTATCAGCGGATCTTAAAAGCTTAATAGGATCAAGAGACTACGTGGGTAACGTCTTAATGTATGCGGTTGCATCTGCGGCATTCTTTGCATACCTAACAGGGATGCCTGAGATAATGAGTCAATTAGGCTACTCAGGTAAAGAGATTGGCTTAAGCTTTATCCCACAAACAATCGCCTTTATGGTGGGTGGTTATATGGGCAAGAAGCTGGTGGCGAAGCTTGGTGATGAAACAGTATTAAAGCAGTTACTTGGCCTAGAAACCGTTGCAATCTTACTTGTTTTTGTCGCTTGTCAGTGGCAACTCACCACTGTTTGGCCAATCCTAGCGCCATTTTGTTTACTTGCTGTTGCCAATGGTGCCCTGTATCCAATCGTTGTTAACCGAGCACTGTCAAGCGCCCCCCATTGCTCGGCAACAGCCGCTGGTCTGCAAAACAGTATTCAGATCGGTATTAGCAGCCTAGCGAGTGCTCTTGTTGCGACTTTTGCTATCGTGGCACAAACGGCCGTTGGCTATGTCATCTTAGGTTGCCTAGCGCTAATGTGGCTAGGGTACCTCATAGCAACGCCAGCTCTAACTAATGAGCTAACAATTCCTGATAACTCACGTGTCGTGAATGACGAGTAAATAAAAAAAGGGCGATAATATCGCCCTTTTTACTCTTGTTTCCTAAAGACTTTTCAAGCCCCACTTTTCTGCAGTTTCGTCAAAAAATCCTTGTGTCTTTTTCAACTCAACCCAATGGTTAACATAGTTTATCCACACCTGATCGGTTTGCGGCAATAACATCGAAATAGGCGTGGGTTTACGTGGCTCTTTTACCGGAACAATAGCCAGCTGCTTAAATTTAGTCACAAGTGTCGCCGCTTCGACATTAGAGGTTACGGACACATCCGCTCGGCGAGAGAGAAGTTCTTGGAAATCACGGGCAGGCGCTTCAATAACAATGTGCTCAGCGTTAGGGAAGAAATCCTTTACCATTTTTTCTTGTACCGTACCGAGCGTTGCTGCGACTTTGACATCAGGTTTATTAAAATCAGCCCAGTCTGAATATTTCTCAACATCTTTTTTCTGAACAACCGGCACGAATGCCAAATAAAAATACGGCTGGCTATAACCCGCGACTTTAGCTCGAGACATGTTTAGTGACGCACTACCGGTAATATCATATTTATTCGCGGTGATCCCGTTCACCAATGTTTTCCAATCTGTCGCAACGTACTCCACCTTCACGCCGAGATCCTTGGCAAGTTCAGTAGTCACATCAATATCAAACCCTTTGTATGAGTTAGTTGCTGGATCCTTCATTGTCATGGGGTTCCAATCACCCGTGGTACCCACGCGCAATACACCCGTGTCCAAAATAGCTTGTAACCGGCTGGTTTGCGCTGAAACCTGACCGATAGATAAAACGGCAATAACAACACCCAGTATCCACTTCTTCATTAAATCATCCCTAAATTTATTAAACACAAATGCTTCATCCTTGATAACATAGCAGTAACAGATGGATTTTTCAGGATATTTTAAGGACGATTGTGAGCTATCGAATACTTGTTATGGTGCTGTGCTTACCGTTGCTGTCAGGCTGTTCCGATTACGAATGGGGTTGGTATGTATTGAACCCGACCACCGAACAGGGTCAGATAAACATAAAATTCTTACTGGCTGGTTTTAAGGATACGATTTATGTTTCCTTACTCAGTATGCTCTTCGCGATGACGATTGGTCTACTGGTGGCCTTTCCCGCCTTGTCCAATAACACTTGGTTAAAATCCATTAATCGAGTGTATGTAGAAGTGGTACGTTCCATTCCAGTACTGGTGTTACTACTGTGGGTTTATTATGGTTTGCCGACACTGATGGATATCTCTCTCAATCATTTCTGGGCTGGCGTCATCGCCCTTACGATTGCAGAGAGTGCCTTTATGGCAGAGGTTTTTCGCGGCGGGATTCAAGCGATTAGTCGAGGTCAACATGAAGCTTCAGAGTCTCTTGGTCTTAATTATTGGCAAAAAATGCGCTTGGTGATATTGCCACAAGCTCTTCGGCAAATACTGCCGCCGCTAGGTAATCAGTTTGTCTATATATTGAAGATGTCGTCACTCGTCAGTGTTATCGGACTCAGTGACCTCACCCGCCGTGCCAATGAGCTGGTGGTAAATGAGTACTTACCTTTGGAAATTTATACCTTCCTTGTACTCGAATACCTAGTGTTGATCTTACTGGTATCTCAATCCGTGCGCTGGTTAGAAAAACGCATTGCGATCCCTAGTCATTAACGCTCATCAAGCCTTGCTCGTAAGGGATAAGTAAAAAAAATGGCCTCATAATGAGGCCATTTTTTACGATTAAGGAACGCTATTTCTTCTTAACTGGACGCAGCCAATTAGCAATTCTACGCTCTTTTGCGCGAGTGATGACTAACTCACCTTTTTCTACGTCTTTCGTTACCGTTGCTCCAGCACCGACCGTCGCACCCTCGGCGATCGTAACAGGTGCAATCAACTGAGCGTCAGAGCCCACAAATACGTCATCACCAATGATGGTCTTGAACTTATTTGCCCCATCATAGTTGCAGGTAATCACGCCAGCACCAACGTTTACGCGTTGGCCAATTTCAGCATCACCAAGATACGTCAAATGGTTGGCTTTAGAGCCCTCGCCTAGACAGGTATTCTTCACCTCAACAAAGTTACCCACATGAGCGTCATTACGTAAATCAGCACCCGGACGAAGGCGACTGAACGGACCGACAGTACATGCTTCACCCACCGTCGCACCTTCAATCACACTGTATGGACGGACGACTGTATTATCATCAATTTCACAGTCTTTTAAGACACAACCCGCGCCGATCACAACATTATCACCTAAGGAAACCGAGCCCTCGATAATCACATTAACGTCAATCTCCACATCCATACCACATTGAAGCTGACCGCGCAGGTCAAAGCGACTCGGGTCACGCAGCATCACGCCTTGTTCTAGTAAGGTTTGCGCTTGCATGGATTGGAATGCACGCTCTAGTCTAGCCAATTGTGCTCTGTCATTCACGCCTTCGACTTCAATCGGGTTAGCAGGGTGTACCGCTTCAACAGCACGCCCTTCTTCGTGTGCAGCGGCAATGACGTCAGTTAAGTAATACTCACCCTGAGCGTTTTCATTGCTTAAGCCCGATAACCAGCGCTTCAGATCCCCACCCGTTGCGACCATGACACCGGTGTTGATCTCTTTAATTAACTTCTGTTCTTCCGTTGCATCTTTTTGCTCAACAATGGCGACGACAGGGCCATTTTTACGCACAATACGTCCGTAGCCCATCGGATTATCAAGTACGACCGTGAGCAAGGCAATACCGCCTGTAGGCTGTGCATCAAGCAGGTTTTCAACCGTTTGCTCTGAGATCAACGGCACATCACCATACAAGACAAGGACTTTTTCATCGTCTTCAAAGTGCGGAGAAGCCTGATCAACCGCATGACCGGTACCAAGTTGATCGGCTTGTAGTACCCAGTTTACCGACTCTTCACGAAGCGTACTTTGCATAAGTTCGCCGCCATGCCCGTAAACCAAATGGACATTTTGTGACCCCAAATTCTGACAGGTATCGATGACATGTTTCACCATCGGTTTTCCCGCAAGGGTATGTAATACTTTTGGTTTGTTTGAATACATACGGGTACCTTTACCCGCCGCAAGCACAACTGCACTAAATTTCATTATTATTGACCATCTGACGTTAATTTAAGCTGAATCCATTCTAACGATGATTGAGCTGAATGTTAATTTTGTTGCGATACATTTTTGCTTTAAGTATTAAAACTAGTCATATAACGTAGTTGAATACGCAAAACAACAATGTATATAAGAAAGTGCTTATATAGCAGCCGCATACAAGGTCGTTGCATATAAAGCAAAAAGGCGACCAATCGGTCGCCTTTCTCATCGTGGCTAATCGAAATTAGCGACGTCTTTTTGTCAGTTCGATCACTCGAAGCTGAGCAATGGCCTTAGCCAATTCACTGGCCGCTTGTGCGAAGTCCATGTCGCCATGCTGATTAGAAATACTCTCTTCAGCTTTGCGTTTGGCTTCTTCTGCCTTTGCTGCGTCTAGCTCTTCAGCACGAATTGCAGTATCAGCCAGTACAGTCGCTGTACCAGGCTGAACTTCAACAATACCACCCGAGACATAAATGAACTCTTCGTGGCCGTGCTGTTTAACGATACGCACCATACCAGGCTGAATAGCGGTCAGCAGCGGCGTATGACCATGGAAAATACCAAGCTCACCTTCGCTACCGGACACCTGAAATGTCTCAACACGACCTGAGAAAAGCTTTTTCTCAGCGCTGACTACATCTAGGTGAAAGGTTATTGCTGCCATATCGCCTCCTATTTAGCCTTATAGCTTCTTAGCATTCTCGATAGCATCGTCGATAGTACCGCAGTACATAAACGCTTGCTCTGGAATGTCATCGTAGTCACCAGCTAGTAAGCCCTTGAATCCACGCAACGTCTCTGTAAGAGGTACATAGATGCCAGGGTCGCCAGTAAATACTTCAGCTACGTGATAAGGCTGAGTTAGGAAACGTTCAATCTTACGAGCACGAGATACAAGTTGCTTATCTTCTTCAGAAAGCTCGTCCATACCAAGAATCGCAATGATATCTTTCAGCTCTTTATAACGCTGAAGCGTTTGCTGAACACCACGAGCCACATCATAGTGCTCTTGACCAACAACAAGTGGGTCAAGTTGACGAGATGAAGAATCAAGTGGGTCGATTGCAGGGTACAAACCCATTGCAGCAATACTACGGTTAAGCGTAACTGTCGCATCCAAGTGAGCAAACGTTGTTGCTGGTGATGGATCCGTCAAGTCATCCGCTGGTACGTATACCGCTTGAATCGAAGTGATCGAGCCTGATTTCGTTGATGCAATACGCTCTTGTAGTACACCCATCTCTTCTGCAAGAGTTGGCTGATAACCTACCGCTGATGGCATACGACCTAGAAGTGCCGATACTTCTGTTCCCGCAAGGGTATAACGATAAATGTTATCGATAAACAGTAGTACATCACGACCTTCATCACGGAATCGCTCAGCCATTGTCAAACCAGTCAGGGCAACACGTAAACGGTTTCCTGGTGGCTCGTTCATTTGGCCGTAAACCATTGCTACTTTAGATTCTTCAGGGTTTTCAACGTTTACAACGCCTGCTTCCTGCATCTCAAAGTAGAAATCGTTACCTTCACGAGTACGCTCACCTACACCAGCAAATACTGATAAGCCTGAGTGTTGTAGTGCGATGTTGTTGATAAGTTCCATCATGTTGACGGTCTTACCTACACCAGCACCACCAAACAAACCAACTTTACCACCCTTCGCGAATGGGCAGATCAAGTCGATGACTTTTACACCCGTTTCGAGAAGCGAAGTTTCGCTAGATTGCTCTTCATAGCTTGGTGCACTACGGTGAATTGCATAACTTTCTTCTGCACCGATCTCGCCACACTCATCAATCGCGTCACCAAGGACGTTCATGATACGACCTAGGGTCTTAGTACCGACTGGAACTGAGATTGGAGCGCCAGAATTCTCAACTGTCAAACCACGACGTAAACCATCAGAGCTACCCATTACGATACAACGAACTACGCCACCGCCTAGCTGTTGCTGAACTTCAAGAACAAGACGTTCTTTTGATTCATTTACGTTCAGAGCGTCATATATATTAGGAACATCGCTCTGTGGGAACTCTACGTCGACTACCGCACCGATGATCTGTACGATCTTACCTGTAGCCATCGTTAATCCTCTATCTATTTCGTTTTACCTAAGCTAAACCGCAGATGCACCTGAAACGATTTCTGACAGCTCTTGTGTAATAGCCGCTTGACGCGCCTTGTTGTACACAAGCTCTAAGTCATCTATCAGGTTGCTCGCATTGTCTGTTGCAGCTTTCATTGCAATCATTCGAGCCGCTTGCTCACAGGCAAGGTTCTCTACCACACCTTGATACACTTGAGATTCGATATAACGAAGCAATAGTGCATCTAGTAATGGTTTAGGCTCTGGCTCATAAATGTAGCCCCAAGAATGTTCACGCTGCATTTCTTCGCTGTCTGATTTAGGCAAAGGTAGCAATTGATCGATCGTTGGTTCCTGTACCATAGTGTTAACAAAATGGTTATACACTACATACAGGCGATCTAATTCGCCGTCGTCATATTTCTTCAGCATAACGCCAACCGTACCGATTAGTTCTTCTAAGCTTGGGCTATCGCCCAGACCAGAGACCTGTGCCGCTACTTTTGCGCCGCTGTTATTGAAAAATGCTGTTGCTTTTGAGCCTATTACTGCCAGCTCAATCTCAGCACCTTTCTCTTTCCAATCCTTAAGTTCAAGGACGGTTTTTTTGAACAAGTTAATGTTCAAACCGCCACACAAACCACGGTCGGTAGAAATAATGACGTAACCAACACGCTTGGCTTCACGCTCTTCTAGGTACGGATGTTGGTACTCTAGATTTGCGTTTGCCAAATGACCGATCACTTTACGCATAGTTTCAGCGTATGGACGAGAAGCTTCGCGCAGTTCTTGCGAACGACGCATTTTTGAAGCTGCTACCATTTCCATCGCTTTCGTAATTTTCTGAGTGCTCTTCACACTACCGATTTTATTACGTATCTCTTTTGCGCCGGCCATCGTTACTCTCCATAAGCGGTGACCAAAAGGTCACCCACTAATTACCAAGTCTGGGTTGCTTTGAAATCGTCCGTCAGCGTTTTCAGCTGCGCTTCGATTTCTTTATTGTAAGCACCCGTTGTGTTGATCTCTGTAATAAGATCAGCATACTGGATTTGAGCGTACGATAGTAACGCAGCTTCGAAGTCTAGAATCTTATTGATTTCTACATCTTCCAAGTAACCACGTTCCGCCGCAAAGATCACTAGCGCTTGGTCAAATACTGACATAGGAGCGTATTGCTTCTGCTTCATTAGCTCAGTAACTTTTTGACCGTGGTTTAGCTGACGCTTAGTTGCTTCATCTAGATCAGATGAGAACTGAGCAAACGCCGCTAGCTCACGATAAGCCGCTAGTGCAGTACGAATACCACCCGATAGCTTCTTGATAATCTTAGTCTGAGCTGCACCACCTACACGAGAAACTGAAATACCAGGGTCAACGGCAGGGCGTACGCCCGAGTTGAATGCTTCAGTTTGTAGGAAGATCTGACCATCAGTAATCGAGATTACGTTTGTCGGTACGAATGCAGATACATCACCAGCTTGGGTTTCGATAATAGGAAGAGCGGTCAAAGAACCAGTCTTACCTTTTACTTCACCGTTTGTGAAACGCTCTACGTACTCTTCGCTTACACGAGCTGCACGCTCTAGAAGACGAGAGTGAAGGTAGAATACATCACCAGGGAAAGCCTCACGGCCAGGTGGACGTTTCAATAGTAGAGAGATCTGACGGTAAGCGACGGCTTGCTTAGATAAGTCATCATAAACAATCAGTGCATCTTCACCACGGTCACGGAAGTACTCACCCATTGCACAACCTGAGTATGGAGCCAGGTATTGAAGTGCTGCAGATTCAGATGCCGACGCAACAACCACAACTGTGTTTGCTAGCGCGCCATGCTCTTCCAGTTTGCGTACTACGTTTGCAATTGTTGATGCCTTTTGGCCAATCGCTACATAGATAGAGAAGATACCAGAATCTTTCTGGTTAATGATTGAGTCGATCGCCAGTGCTGTTTTACCAATCTGACGGTCACCGATAATAAGTTCACGTTGACCACGACCGATTGGGATCATTGAGTCAACAGACTTATAGCCGGTTTGTACTGGTTGATCGACCGATTTACGGTCGATTACGCCAGGTGCAATCACTTCTACTGGTGACGTAAGCTTCGCTTCAATTGGACCTTTACCGTCAATCGGCTCACCTAGTGTGTTAACAACACGACCAAGCATTTCAGGACCAACTGGTACTTCAAGAATACGACCAGTTCCGGTTACTTTCATGCCTTCTCTAAGGTTGGCATATGGTCCCATTACTACCGCACCAACCGAGTCACGCTCGAGGTTAAGTGCAAGTGCGTAACAGCCACCCGGTAGTTCAATCATTTCGCCTTGCATCACGTCCGCTAGGCCGTGGATGCGAATGATACCATCGCTTACCGAAACGATAGTACCTTCATTACGAGCTTCACTTACAACGTCGAACGATTCGATACGTTGCTTGATTAGGTCGCTAATTTCTGTGGAATTAAGTTGCATGCTCCATCCCCATCAAGACTGCATTGCATCACTCAGGCGGTTCAAACGACCGCGTGCTGAGTTATCAATTACAAGATCTCCGGCTCGAATAATAACCCCACCAAGTAGGGTCTCATCTACACTGCAATTCAGCTTAACTTTACGCTCAAAGCGTGTTTCAAGTTTGCTGCTGATCTCTGCGGTTTGCTCGTTGGTTAGCTCGCTTGCAGACACAACATCTACATCGATGAGTTTTTCGTGCTGTTTTTTCAGCACAACAAACTCAACTAACACAGCAGGCAATACTGCTAATCGACCATTTTCAGCCATCACTTTTACTAAGTTTTGGCCAAATTCATCAAACTGTTCACCGCCAACAGTGATAAAAATATCTGCAATTTTATTCGCAGTCACAGAACCTGACAGCAGGTCTGCAATATTTTCATTACTCGCGATTTCAGCGGCGAAAGTTAGCATATCGACCCATTGGTCTAGTGCATTCTTTTCCACCGCAAAGTCAAAGGCTGCTTTAGCATAGGGGCGTGCAATTGTTGTCAGTTCAGACATGTTCGCCCCTCGCTCTAAAGTTTTGCAGTAATGTTATCAAGAATATCTTTTTGCGCATCTTTATCGATACTGCGCTCAAGGATTTTCTCAGCACCAGCTACAGCCAGAGTTGCAACTTGTTTGCGCAGCTCATCGCGGGCACGGTTACGTTCAGCTTCAATTTCTGCATCGGCTTGCGTCAAGATGTTCTGACGTTCAGTCAGAGCTTCTTCACGAGCTTCATCAACAATTTGTGCTTTACGCTTATTTGCCTGCTCAATGATCTCAGTTGCAGTGCGCTTCGCTTCTTTCATTTGGTCAGAAGCGTTGGCTTGAGCTAGATCCAAGTCCTTTGCAGCTCTTTCAGCTGCCATAAGACCGTCAGCAATTTTTTTCTGACGCTCTTCAATCGCATTCATAATTGGTGGCCATACATATTTCATGCAGAACCAAACAAACATGGCGAATGAGATTGCTTGACCTAGCAGAGTTGCGTTCATATTCACAACAGCTACCCCTCTAAAGTTTCATTGACGAGCTAAAATTAATCAGGTGACAAGTCCAAAACCTGTCTGAGAAAAGCTGATTAACCTAGCTGACCAACGAATGGGTTCGCGAATGTGAATAGCAGTGCGATAACCACACCGATCATAGGAACCGCATCAAGTAGACCAGCGATGATAAACATCTTAACTTGAAGCATCGGAGCCATTTCAGGTTGACGAGCTGCGCCCTCAAGGAATTTACCACCCAAAAGACCGAAGCCGATCGCCGTACCAAATGCTGCCATACCGATCATGATACCTACGGCGATTGCAGAAAAGCTCAGTAAAGTTTCCATTACTATCTCCAATTTATAGTTGTTGGCTTAAAGTTGGCCAAATAAAAAGCGTTAATTAAATAATTAGTGATCACTGTCTTCGTGAGCCATTGATAGATAAACAATTGTTAACATCATGAACACGAAAGCTTGGATCAGAATAACTAGAATATGGAATATTGCCCATGGTAATGAGCCCATCCATTGTAAATACCACGGTAGCATTGCAGCACAAAGAATGAAGACAACCTCACCCGCAAACATGTTACCAAACAAACGCATACCTAGTGATAGTGGCTTCGAAAGCAAAGACACAACCTCGATAAGCATGTTAAATGGAATCATGATTGGATTGTTAAATGGGTGTAGCGTCAATTCCTTGATGAACGTTACTGGTCCTTTTACTTTGATGCTGTAATAAATCATCAGAGCAAAAACACCTAACGCCATAGCCATGGTGATATTGACATCTGCAGAAGGAACCACTTTCATATAAGGGATGCCCATCTGCTCTGCTGTGTATGGTAAGAAGTCAATTGGAACTAAATCCATGACGTTCATTAAAAATACCCAACAGAAGATAGTTAGTGCTAAAGGTGCTATAAGCGCATTGCGTCCATGAAACGTTTCTTTGACGTTTTCGTCAACGAATTCAACGACCATTTCAACAAAACACTGCAGCTTGCCCGGCACACCAGCTGTTGCTTTCTTAGCAACTGAGCGAAATACTCCTAAGAATATAAGTCCAGTCAACACAGAAAAAAACAGGCTATCGATATGTACGTTCCAGAAACTCGTCTCCTCCACTAAGCCTAAACTTCCTAACGAAAGGTTAGTTAAGTGGTGAGATATGTATCCGGCCGATGTTAGCGCTTCACCTGGCGCAGCCATAACTCATCCTATTTTTTGTTGTTAACGACAATTACTGGTGCCATAAGGTTAATTAAGAGAGCCAGTAAAAATGTGAAATTCAAGGGAAGTACTTCCACCTGAATATACATGTAAGCGATTGAAAATAGAGCCGCCGTAATGAGGATTTTCAATGCAGCTCCTGCATAGAACGACGCGGCTACCTTTTGAGCAGCACGAGCCCCACTAAACAGAAATGCACAAAACGCAAATGTTGCATTGGCGATAACAAAAATGCCACCTCCAATCAGCGCTGAAATTCCCCACTCAGCATTTACGGCAACTGTCATTCCAACAGCTACAAACGTAACCGCGCACACTTGAATCAGCAACAATCGCTTTGCGAGCTCTCGTCCTGGTTTAGCTAGCACTGCTACCATGTATTCTTTACCTTTATTATATTCGCAACACGCAATAGATATTGCGCCGCGAGATTCGCAAAAATTATACGTTCCAACAAAGTATTTGCAATCAAAGTGCATCAAAAAAACGCACTTTATTCACAAAAGCATAACTTTCGCACAAAAAACCAATTGTAATACAAATAACTTTCGCATAAAATCAATTGTCATACAATTGATCGATATCAAATATCTTTCATAAAAAATAACAGTAAGATATTTGATGTATATCAATTATCTCATTTAGCTTTCAAGCTTGGCAATAAGTTGCTCTAATTTGTGAGGCTCATCAAGACTTATCGTTACTTTCGCTTTTCCACTTGCATTTCTAGTCAAAAGTACCTTTGCTCCAAGCTTTTCACTCAAACGCAGCGATATTTCTTGTGCTGCGCTATCTTCTGACTGTTTATCATCTGAAACGTTCGGTTTTAAGCATTTTTTAACTAAAGCTTCTGTCTGACGCACTGTCAGATTCTTCTTTGCGACCGTATCCGCAGCTTCACATTGCACTTCACCTTCAAGAGCCAATAGCGCCCTCGCGTGTCCCATATCAATGTGTTTATTCTCTACTAGCGCTTTAACCGGCTGTTCGAGTTGATTAAGTCGCAATAAATTCGTTACGGCAGTACGAGATTTACCGATAACCTCTGCGACTTGTTGATGCGTCAGTTCAAACTCATCTTGAAGGCGCTCTAGTGCTTGAGCTTCTTCAATGGCATTTAAGTCTTCACGTTGAATATTCTCAATCAACGCCATGGCTATCGCGGCTTTGTCTTGCACATTTTTAATAATGCAAGGCACGCGCTTTAGTCCCGCTTGTCTGGCTGCCCGCCAGCGCCGTTCACCGGCAATAATCTCATACTGTTCGTGATCGACCTGACGCACCACGATAGGCTGAATAATACCTTGAGATTGAATCGATGCTGCAAGCTCTTCGAGTGCTTCAGGCGCCATGTCTTTGCGAGGCTGATAAACACCTGGCTTCAGACTATTAATGGGTAAATCCGTTAGATCACCATCAGAAGAAAGTGATTGGCTTTGACTGGCGACTTGCTGTTTTTCTCTTGCCATAGAGCTCGTTGACAGCAGTGCATCGAGTCCTTTTCCTAAACCACGTTTAGACATTCAATCAAATTCCCTTAAGAGTGTTATACCAGTGTTTCTTCACGTCTCAGCATCTCGCCCGCCAGGGCGAGGTAAGCCTTAGCTCCAGCCGAATACTTATCGTAATACATTGCTGGCTTACCATGACTAGGGGCTTCTGCGAGTCGAACATTCCTAGGGATGACAGTCCGGTACACTTTATCACCGAAGTGTTTTTTTAATTGATCGGACACCTCATTCGATAATCGATTGCGTGGGTCATACATGGTTCTCAGTAAACCTTCAATTTTGAGGTTTTCATTCACCACGGCTGCTAACTTACTAATGGTATCCATTAGTGCGGTTAGGCCCTCTAACGCAAAATACTCACATTGCATCGGTACCAGAACTGAATCTGCCGCTGCCATCGCGTTAATTGTAAGTAGGTTGAGAGAGGGAGGACAATCGATAAAGATGAAATCATAGTTATCGCGGATTGGTGCAAGTGCATGTTTTAGACGCACTTCTCTAGCAAATACTTCCATCAATTTGATTTCAGCCGCGGTAACGTCACCATTAGCCGCAATCAAGTCGTACTGGCCGGATGTGTGCTTACAGACTACTTGTTCAAAAGGAAGCTCATCAACTAACAAATCGTAAGCAGTTGTTTCGATTTGGTACTTGTCTACGCCACTCGCCATTGTAGCATTGCCTTGAGGATCTAAGTCGATCACCAACACTTTGCGCTTAGTGGCAGCCATTGATGCCGCCAGATTAATACATGTAGTTGTTTTTCCTACGCCACCTTTTTGGTTAGCGATAGCGACAATTTTTCCCACGACAACTTCTCCATCATCCCTGTTTGGACAAGATTACAAGATGACGGTCACCTTCTAACTCAGGAACTTGCAAAGGTTTGATATCGGTCACAGAACACCACTCAGGTAGGTCAGAAACTTCTTGTTCATGTACCTGACCTTTAAGCGCATAGAAGCGTCCTGACGTCTCTTTGGGCAAATGTTCACACCAATTAACCATATCGGTCATTGAAGCAAACGCTCGACTTAACACGCCGTCGAACCCACCTTCAGGGTCAAACTCTTCTACGCGAGACTGTACAGCGGTGACGTTTTTGATACCTAACTCATGAACGACCTGTTTGATGAAACGAATCCGTTTCCCCAAACTATCAAGTAAAACAAACGTTTTGTTAGGGTGCATGATGGCAAGAGGGACACCTGGCAGTCCAGGTCCCGTACCGACATCAATAAAGCGCTCACCTACAATATGCTCACCAACCACGATACTATCTAAGATATGTTTCACTAACATATCTTCAGGTTGACGAACCGAGGTTAGGTTATATGCCTTATTCCATTTATGCAGTAGTTCAACATAAGCGACAAGTTGTTTTTTTTGAATATCAGAAACTTGCAAAGATGTTTCTGATATTAATTGTTCTAATTTAGTTAGTAATGCGCTCACGCCGCTTCGCCTTTTTTAAGTAAGCCTTGCTTCTTGAGGTAAACAAGAATAATTGAGATTGCCGCCGGAGTAATACCTGAAATGCGTGAAGCAATGCCAACCGTTTCAGGTTTAGCTTCTGTCAATTTCGCCACCACTTCGTTAGATAAACCACTCACATCGCTGTAATCAATGTTATCTGGAATCACGGTATTTTCATGGCGCATAGCTTTGGTGATCTCATCTTGCTGCCTTTGAATATACCCCTCGTACTTCACTTGGATCTCAACTTGCTCTGCGGCTTGTTGATCTTCAATGGCTGGTGAGAACGCGTCAAGCGATGTCAGCAACGAATAGGTGATCTCAGGTCTTCTCAACAGATCTTCACCGCTTGCTTCTCGAGATATTGGCGACTTCAACAAGTTATTTAACGCATCAATACCTTCAGATTTTGGGTTAACCCAAGTTTCTTTCAAGCGCTGACGTTCTGTGGTGAGGTTTTCCATTTTTTCATTAAAACGCTGCCAACGATTGTCGTCGACAAGGCCTAGATTTCTTGCTTGCTCCGTGAGGCGCATATCGGCATTGTCTTCACGCAACAACAAACGATATTCCGCACGAGACGTAAACATACGGTAGGGTTCTTTCGTGCCCATTGTTGATAAATCATCAATCAATACGCCCATATAGGCTTGGTCACGACGAGGGCTCCAACCTTCTTTGCCTTGGCTAAATAAACTGGCATTGAGGCCGGCCATTAAACCTTGTGCGGCCGCTTCTTCATAACCGGTTGTGCCATTAATTTGTCCTGCAAAGAACAAACCTTGGATAAATTTGGTTTCGTAGGTTTGCTTTAAATCTCTAGGATCAAAGAAATCATACTCAATGGCATAGCCAGGGCGCACAATATGAGCATTTTCAAAACCTTTCATTGAACGCACAATCTGGATTTGTACATCAAACGGCAAACTTGTAGAAATGCCATTTGGGTATAATTCATGCGTCGTCAGTCCTTCAGGCTCGATGAAGATTTGATGGCTATTTTTATCAGCAAAACGCATGACTTTATCTTCAATCGAAGGACAGTAACGCGGTCCAATACCTTCAATCACACCAGCATACATAGGGCTGCGGTCAAGGTTAGCTCGAATAACATCATGTGTTTTTTCATTGGTATGCGTAATAAAACATGGTATTTGAGTCGGATGCTGTTCACGCTTACCAACAAATGAAAATACAGGTGTTGGGTTATCACCGTGTTGAGTTTCTAGCGTAGATAAGTCAACGCTACGAGCATCAATTCGAGGAGGAGTGCCGGTTTTAAGGCGATCGACTCTGAATGGCAAATCACGCAATCGATCCGCGAGCGCGATGGAAGGTTGATCCCCCATACGGCCACCAGATGAGCTTTCCATTCCAATGTGGATCTTACCGCCGAGGAATGTACCAACGGTTAATACGACCGCTTGAGAATGAAACTTCAAACCCATTTCAGTCACAACGCCACGTATTTGATCATTTTCGACAATTAAGTCATCCACCGACTGTTGAAACAACGTCAAATTCGGTGTGTTTTCGAGAGCGCTACGAACATAAGCTTTGTAAAGAGCGCGATCCGCTTGAGCCCTTGTAGCTCTAACCGCTGGGCCCTTTGAAGCGTTTAAGGTTCGAAATTGAATACCTGAATGATCAATAGCATTTGCCATCAAACCACCCATAGCATCGACCTCTTTGACTAAGTGTCCCTTACCAATACCGCCAATTGCGGGGTTACATGACATCTGCCCCAAGGTATCGATATTGTGAGTCAGTAAAAGAGTTTTTTGCCCTGTGCGGGCAGATGCGAGTGCGGCTTCCGTTCCTGCATGTCCGCCACCGACAATGATGACATCAAATGTTTCGTGATAAAGCATGAACCGACCTCAGTATTCAATCGACAAAGTAGACTTTCCAAAAGGAGACGTATTCTACCGCTTTTCTTGTGGCGAGGACATCGCTTTTCACAATTTTCGGATCAAAGGAATAAGTACTATTAAATAAGGATCTATATATATGATCTTTTATTAGATCTATTATTAGGATCGACCATTTCTGTGGATAAGTGGAAAATGATCAACAAAACCATGGATCTTTTTAAGATCGATTCTTGTGATCTTTCGTTGATCTGGTTCTGTATTAGCTGGGATCAAAATGGCTACTTATGCACAGGGCGATCCTGGCGATAAAGTTACTATTTGGATAAATATAGGTTTTACACTGGAAAGATCATGTTTTATCCACAGAAGTTTTTTGTTATTTGCTGCGAAAATGGATAAATAAAGAAGGGAAGTTATACACAATTAGAGAAAAAGCGGCCAAGGCCGCTTCTTTTTATTGGAATTTATTGAGGTTTTGGTTGAGCCAGGCTTCGGCAGTGTCTTCAGGAACTTGATCGCTTAGGATATCGATTTCTAAGCAATCGGTGATCGGTGTTGCGCCAATGTCTTCGAGTAGCTCAAACGCATGTTTACCAGCGGCGCAGAAAGTATCGTAACTGGAGTCTCCAATAGCAATGACCGCGTATTTTACTGATGACATGCGTGGTGGCGTATTTTGTAATCCGGCAATAAAGGGCTGAATATTATCCGGGTAATCTCCTGCTCCATGCGTCGAAGTGATGATGAGCCAAATATCATTGGCTTCTATTTCTGCTATTTGTGGCTGATTATGGATCGTGGTTTGTAGCCCTTTTTCTTGGAGTAGGTCGCTTAGGTGATCGCCGACATACTCTGCGCCGCCAAGTGTACTGCCTGTGATGATGTGGATCATTTGATGTCCTTATTTACCAATACAAAATGATGAGAAAATACGACCGAGCAGGTCATCTGAATTGAACTCACCAGTAATCTCATTAAGGTGTTGTTGGGTGATTCTGAGCTCTTCCGCTAAAATTTCGCCAGCCATATAGCCTTCAAGTTGCTGTTGACCAATATCCAAATGTTCTGCGGCGCGTTCCAATGCATCAAGATGGCGACGGCGAGCCATAAAGCCACCCTCGTTTGCGCCAGAAAAGCCCATGATAGACTTTAAGTGGTCTCGTAAAGCGTTAACCCCTTCACCCGTTCGTGCAGAAAGACGAATAAGGGTAGGGGCATTGACGTGGCAAATGCCGAGCGCTTCATTGGTTTCATCGACTTTATTGCGAATGACGGTAATACCAATAGACGCAGGGAGTCGGTCGATAAAGTCAGGCCAAATTTCTTTTGGGTCGGTAGCATCCGTCGTCGTGCCATCGACCATAAAGAGTACTCTGTCGGCTTGGGTTATCTCTTCCCATGCTCGTTCTATACCAATCTTCTCTACCTCATCTGAGGCTTCGCGTAGGCCTGCAGTATCAATGATATGCAGGGGCATTCCATCGATATGAATATGCTCTCTAAGTACATCTCTTGTTGTGCCGGCGATGTCGGTGACAATCGCAGATTGCTTACCTGACAAGGCATTGAGCAGGCTTGATTTGCCGGCATTTGGACGACCTGCGATCACCACTTTCATGCCTTCTCGCATGATGGCACCTTGGTTTGCCTCTTTGCGTACCGCTTCTAGGTTATCGATAATAGCTTGTAGCGCTTTCGATACTTTACCATCGGCGAGAAAGTCGATTTCTTCTTCTGGAAAATCAATCGCAGCCTCAACATAAATACGGAGGTGGATGAGTGAATCCACCAGCACATTAATACGTTTAGAAAACTCGCCCTGAAGCGATTGCAAGGCTGATTTCGCGGCTTCTTCAGAGCTGGCATCAATGAGATCAGCAATGGCCTCTGCTTGTGTCAGATCCATCTTGTCGTTCATAAAGGCGCGTTCAGAAAACTCACCGGGTCTTGCTGGTCGAACGCCGGGTATTAACAAGATTCGCTTTATCAACATATCCATGACGACTGGGCCACCGTGGCCTTGTAGCTCAAGTACGTCTTCGCCAGTAAACGAGTGCGGATTGGGGAAATAAAGCGCGATACCTTGATCGAGCTCGGTGCCATCGTCAGACTTGAATGCCAGGTATTCAGCGTAACGTGGCTTTAATGCTCGGCCCGTAACCTCAAGAGCGACTTGAGAGGCATTGGGGCCTGATACGCGGATTATACCGACGCCACCACGGCCGGGTGCAGTGGCTTGTGCCACGATAGTGTCTGTTGTCATTGGTTTTGCCTTAATCGCAATACGTTAGCCAAATTGTAATCATGGAGACGAAAAAAGGCGACCCTTAAGGTCGCCTTTTATTTGAATTGCTTCGTTCAGATTACTTAGTGTGTAATCCTTTCTTTTCCAGAGCACGATAAATCAGTGTTTGCTGGATAAGCGTAACAATGTTTGATACCAACCAGTAAAGAACAAGACCGGATGGGAACCAAAGGAAGAAGAAGGTAAACATAACCGGCATAAAGGTCATGATCTTCTGCTGCATTGGGTCAGTAACCGTTGTTGGGCTCATTTTTTGAATCATGAACATACTTGCACCCATCAATAGAGGAAGGATGTAGTACGGGTCTTGAGCTGAAAGGTCAGTGATCCAGCCAAAAAATGGCGAGTGACGTAGCTCAACAGATTCCATTAGTGCCCAATACAATGAAATGAAGATCGGCATCTGTAAGATAATCGGAAGACAACCACCAAGTGGGTTAACTTTCTCTTTCTTATAGAGCTCCATCATTTCTTGGCTCATACGTTGACGATCGTCGCCAATACGCTCACGCATTGCTTGCAGCTTAGGCTGTAGCATGCGCATTTTTGCCATTGATGTGTATTGTGCTTTCGTTAGTGGATACATTGCACCACGAACAATGAAGGTTAAGCAGATGATCGCTAGACCCCAGTTCACGACAATACCTTGAATAAACGAAAGTAATGTGTGAAGCGGTTTTGCGATAAACCATAACCAACCGTAATCCACTACAAGGTCAAGGTTTGGCGCGGTTGCTGCCATTTGGTCTTGAAGTTTTGGACCTGCCCAAAGCGTTGCTTTAAGCGTTGCGGTTTGGCCGTTTCCGATGGTTTGATTTGGCATACGAACGCCAATATCACCTAGGTTGCCAATCACACGAGTATAGAGGTTAGTCCCCGGTGCTTCACGTGGGATCCACGCTGCTGCGAAGTAATGCTGGATCATTGCTGCCCAACCTTGACCGTCGGTCAGGTTTAGAGACAAGTTGCGATCTTGCATGTCATCGAAGCTGTATTTTTTGTAGCGAGTATCTTGAGTTGAGTACGCACCGCCATTATAAGTTGGCATTGTGATGCTGCCGCCTTTGTCCTGAACATTTTGTCTCAGGTGAGCGTACATACCAAATGTGGCGTTTTGACCAGATTGGTTATCAACGTCGTATTCAACATCAACAGCGTAGCTACCGCGCTTAAGGACGAAGGTCTTAACATAGTTAATACCATTGGCAGTAAACGTCATAGGGATACGGAGTTCGTCTTGGCCATCTTGCAGCGTAAAGTTTTCTGTTGAAACATTATACGCCGGACGATCGGTACTACTTAGATCGATACCTTGAGGCCCAACAAGACCGCTTTGTGCGATAAATTGATGACCTTGGTCATCTTTTAGTAGTTCAAACGAATCGGCAGAATCTTGCTCAATCGCATATTCATTAAGATTTGCGGTTACTACATCGCCACCGATCGTATTGATGCCAAGTGTTAGCACATCAGTTTTCACTGTGATGATTTTCTCTGCAGCTGCAGTATGACCAGGTGCTGGATCATGCTCGTCAGCGAAAGACGGTGCAGGTAGGTTAGTACCTTGAGTCTGCTGTGTCGGAACTGGTGCTGGGTTCTTGTATGATTGCCATTGGTTAAATAGCAAAAAAGAAACTAACGCCAAGCCGATTAACAGAATATTACGTTGAGAATCCATCGTTATTTATCTCTGTCTTGTTTTTGGGCTGGTGGAATGGGGTCGTATCCCCCTTCATTCAAAGGATGACATCTTAATAGACGTTTGCCAGATAACCAACACCCTTTTACAAAACCGTGAGCTTGTAGAGCTTCTATGGCGTAACGGGAACACGTTGGAGTAAACCGACAGCGAGGTCCGATTAGGGGACTAATGGTCCATCTATAAAGATAGACAAGTCCGATAGCTAACCACGTGAAGGGCGAGACAGGCGATGCCATAGTTTATCGAGAAGTTGGAACATTTCATCATTGCTTAGAGTTTGAGCACTCTTCTTAGCAATTACAACAAAATCTTTATTTGGAAGCTCATGTTGTTTGTTACGAAAGCTTTCACGAGCAAGTCGTTTAAAGTGGTTTCTAGCGACAGCTGTTTTTATCTGCTTTTTAGGAACCGCAAGACCGAGACGAGGGTGTGAAAGAGAGTTTTTACGAGCAATGATGGTGAAATGAGGGGAGCCGGCTCGATGAGCTTGCTTAAATACGTTTTGATAATGCTCGGGAGTTAACAAACGTAACTCCCGAATAAAGGCGTGCTTCTTAGTCAAAATAGTCAATTATTTTGATAGACGCGCACGGCCTTTTGCACGACGTGCATTAATTGTTTTACGACCGTTCTTAGTCGCCATGCGTGCACGGAAACCGTGGGTACGCTTGCGCTTTAGAACTGAAGGTTGAAAAGTGCGTTTAGACATGGTTATTACCTTTACTGATCAGTAGTTTTAGGTTCTCGTTGAACCCGGCGTGGGAGAAATACCCTTCTCTATAAATAAAGAGGAAATCCGACGCCTCTCAACAAAGAGGCGGAATTGTAATCACTGTGACTCAAAGAGTCAATAATCAGTTCAATTTCAATTCCGGTCGGCGGATTATACGTTTTGTGAGCCAGAGCGCAAGGATCCTTATTCGATCCCGACCTGATTTAAGAATTTTTTTAACTGTATATCCTGTGGATCGTTAAAAATTTGCTCTGGGGGGCCTTGTTCTATGATGTGACCATCGGCCATAAAGATCACTTTATCAGCGACTTCGCGGGCAAATTGCATTTCGTGAGTGACCACTAACATGGTTTGATGTTGAGTGGCGAGTTTTTTCATTAAACTTAATACTTCGTTAACCCATTCTGGATCCAGCGCCGAGGTTGGCTCATCGAACAGCAATAATTCTGGCTGCAATGCCATCGCTCGACCAATACCCACTCGCTGTTGTTGGCCACCAGAGAGGGAGGCGGGGTATTGCTCACCCTTATCACCCAGACCAATATCATCCAATATTTGTTGGGCGCGTTGCAGTGCCTTGTCTTTTTTCCAACCTTTGACTGTAATTAGGCCTTCAGCAATATTCTGCCTAGCTGTCATGTGTGCAAACAAAGCGTAGTTTTGGAAAACAAAGCCTGTTTTGCGTCTAAGTGCGAGCACTTCGGCTTTGGTATGATTTTGACAATTAACCGTCACGTCATCGATGGTAATAATGCCTTGGTCAGCTTCTTCAAGAAAGTTAACGCAGCGTAATAGCGTTGACTTGCCTGTGCCGCTGGAACCGATGACCACAATAATCTCACCTTGTTTGATGTCGATATCGATGCCTTTCAATACCTCTGTATCACCAAAGCTTTTATGTATATTGTTGAGTTTAATCATCGTTGATATGCCTTATTAAGTCTTTTCTCCGCCCATACTTGAACACGAGTGAGTACTAACACTACGCCCCAATAGATGAGCGCGACAGCTAAGAAGGCTTCGAAAAATCGAAAACTTGATGAGGCCTCCATTTGTGCTTTTGCCATGATCTCTGCTACCCCTAACGTGAAAGCGAGCGATGTGGATTTGATCATATCGATGAAGTAGTTCATCAACGACGGCAGCGCGACTCGAGTCGCTTGTGGCAAGATGATACGACGCATCGCTTGGCTTTTCGTCATACCGACCGACAAGCTTGCTTCCATCTGACTGCGATCAATACCAATAATGGCAGCGCGAATACTCTCGGCCATATAAGCGGCAAAATGTAATGTGAGACCAATAACGGCGGCGCTAAACGCATTGAGACCCACCATCCATGGGAACACCTGAGGGAGCCCATAATAGAGTAGGAATAGTTGTACTAAGAGTGGTGTGCCGCGAAAAAAGCTGATGTATAACTGACTAAGTTGATCGAGCACCGGGATTTTAAATACACGGATATTGGCCAGTATGACTGACAGAATCAGTGAAAAAAACAAGCCCCATATTGCCATTTCCATCGTGGTACCGAGGTACTTAAATAGTATCGGCAATAGGTCTAGCATGTATTGAAAATCAAATCCCATAACGTATCCAAAACTTAAAAAAATAAACGCCCACTACTGATAAGAGTAGTGGGCGCATTAATAGTGATCACTTACTTTTTAGTGATATCGGCACCAAACCACTTTTCAGAGATTGAAGCTAATGTGCCATCAGCGCGCATTGCCGCCAATGCTGTGTTCACATCTTGTTGAAGCACTAATCCTTTTTCGTTATTGACGAAAGGCCAAGCGTTTTCGATGGTTTCAAACGGTTCGCCTGCTAATTGTAGAGGGAGACCTGTTTTTTTAATTAACTCGAGTGCAGATAGGCGGTCCATGACAAATGCGTCAGCGCGACCGAGAGCAACATCATGTTCGATTCCAGTGTCGTAGGTTTTGATGTTGATTTTTTCATCTTTATCGTAGCTACGAAGCAACTGTTCAAAGTTTGAGCCTAGGTTAACGGCAACCGTTTTGCCTGCTAAATCGTCAATACCTTGAATGCTATCATTACCTTTGCGAACCGTAATCTGAGCACCATCAACGACATACGGGTCTGCAAATAGGAATTTGGCTTTTCGCTCATCGGTAATGGTTATTTGGTTTGAAATGGTATCGATGCGGCCGGTATCTAATAACCCAAAGAGGCCGGAAAAACTGGCGGTTACGTATTCGACATTATAATCGTTACGTCGCGCAATCTCGTCCCATAAATCGACTTCAAAACCTTGCAGTTTATCTTGTTTAACAAAAGTAAAAGGGAAGTAGCGACCAGACATACCGACTTTAACTTCTTGGGTTGCAGCATAAGCTGCTTGAGATACTGTTGCAGAAAGCGCTAAGGCGGTCAATGCGCCTTTAATCCAGTTTTTCATTTTACTACTCCTTATATTTATAGAGTGAGATGTTACTGGTAAAGCTGTCGATAAGTTAAATAACTAGTTGTTATTAACCATAACAAACTCGTGGTTGAACGGTGAAGCCTTCGCCATTGTCTGGTTTTTGATTATTAAGCTGATGACAGATTGATCACTGATCTATACACAACTTAGATCATAGTGAGAAATTGTGGGTAGATCCTCACTTTGTGCATGACTGTGTGAGTAAAATAAGGGCAAATTGTGTGGATCCGCGGAAAAGAAGCCGAAAAAGTGTGAATAACTTCGATCTTATTCACTGGAAGCTCGATCAATTACTGGCGATCTTGGTTATCAACAGGTAAAATTAGCAGTCTTTTCCAATTCAAATAAATAGAGTGAGCGCAACGTGTCATCTTCGCTTTGGTTGCAATGCATGCAACAACTACAAGAAGAGCTACCAGCTACCGAATTCAGCATGTGGGTTAGACCACTGCAAGCTGAGCTTAATGACAACACTTTAACTCTATTTGCCCCAAATCGTTTTGTACTCGATTGGGTCAAAGACCGATATCTCAATAGCATTAATCGCTTACTGCAGGAATATTGTGGTAATGACGTGCCGACATTGCGTTTGGAGGTTGGAAGTCGCCGAGTATCTGCGCCACCACCACCCAAGCCAGTCAAAACCGCCGCCGATGTGGCTGCTGAGTCTTCTGCTCCAGCGCGAATGCAGGCAAGAAGACCGGTTCACAAAGTATGGGACAACGAGGTTGAAGTTGCTGATATCAACCATCGCTCGAATGTGAACATCAAACATAAGTTCAATAATTTTGTTGAGGGTAAGTCGAACCAACTTGGTTTGGCTGCCGCTCGTCAAGTCGCGGATAATCCAGGTGCTGCGTATAATCCACTGTTCCTTTATGGTGGCACGGGCCTTGGTAAAACGCACTTACTGCACGCCGTTGGTAACGCAATCATAGACAACAAGCCGGATGCAAAAGTGATTTATATGCATTCGGAACGTTTTGTTCAAGATATGGTGAAAGCGTTACAAAATAACGCCATTGAAGAGTTTAAGCGCTATTACCGCAGCGTTGATGCCTTGCTCATTGATGATATTCAATTTTTTGCCAACAAAGAGCGCTCGCAAGAAGAGTTCTTCCATACCTTTAATGCACTGCTCGAAGGTAACCAGCAGATCATCCTGACATCAGATCGTTATCCTAAAGAGATTAATGGGGTAGAAGATCGACTTAAGTCTCGGTTTGGTTGGGGTTTGACGGTAGCAATTGAGCCACCGGAACTTGAGACTCGTGTTGCGATCTTAATGAAGAAGGCAGAAGACCATCAAATTCACCTTGCGGATGAAGTGGCGTTCTTTATTGCTAAGCGTCTTCGCTCCAATGTTCGTGAGCTTGAAGGGGCGCTGAATCGAGTTATCGCCAATGCCAACTTTACTGGTCGTCCAATCACCATCGATTTTGTTCGTGAAGCTTTGCGTGATCTACTGGCACTTCAAGAGAAGTTGGTCACGATCGATAACATTCAAAAAACAGTGGCTGAGTATTACAAAATTAAGGTAGCGGACTTACTGTCTAAGCGTCGCTCTCGTTCGGTTGCACGCCCGCGTCAACTTGCGATGGCCTTGGCTAAAGAGCTCACGAACCATAGCTTGCCAGAAATCGGTGATGCGTTTGGTGGCCGTGACCACACGACGGTCCTTCATGCCTGTCGTAAAATTGCCCAGCTTCGAGAAGAAAGCCACGATATTAAGGAAGATTACTCTAACTTAATTCGTACACTTTCTTCCTAATAGTGTCAGAATCACTATAATTAGCATCAAACTATTGTATTTCGAATATAAGTGGCATGGATTGCCATCTTTACGAAGAGTTATCTATGAAATTTACTATCGAGCGTAACCACCTCCTCAAGCCCTTGCAGCAAGTCTCCGGTGCATTGGGTGGTAGACCCACTTTGCCTATTTTAGGTAACTTACTGCTAAAAGTCGCAGATGGCGTGCTTTCTATTACCGCCACCGACCTCGAAGTCGAGCTGATAAGCAAAGTAACGTTAGAAAGTGATTTTGAAGCAGGTAGCGTCACGGTTCCTTCTCGAAAGTTCCTTGATATCTGTCGTGGTCTTCCTGATGATGCAATGATTACGATTGTATTAGAAGGTGATCGCGTTCAATTACGTTCAGGACGCAGCCGTTTTTCATTGACGACATTGCCTGCGAGCGATTTTCCTAATATCGAAGACTGGCAGCAAGAAGTGGCGGTAACCGTTACTCAGGCTGAGCTTAAATCTTTGATTGAGAAAACACAGTTCTCAATGGCAAACCAAGATGTGCGCTATTATCTTAACGGTATGCTGTTTGAACTCGACGATACGACATTGCGTTCTGTCGCGACTGACGGTCACCGTATGGCCGTAGCGACCGTGGGTTTAGAGGGCAGTTTTGAAAATCAACAGATTATTGTTCCTCGTAAAGGCGTTCAAGAATTATCTAAGCTACTTGATGCTCCTGAACAACCCGTGACATTGCAAATTGGCAGTTCAAATATTAGAGCTGAAGTGAACAACTTTGTGTTCACATCGAAACTTGTCGATGGTCGATTCCCTGATTATCGTCGTGTTTTACCACAAAATACCGATAAGACACTCGAGGCTGATTGTAGCGAGTTGCGCCAAGCCTTCTCGCGTGCGGCTATTTTGTCGAACGAAAAGTTTAGAGGGGTTCGTGTCAATCTTGAAGGCGGTGAAATGCGAATTACCGCCAATAACCCTGAGCAAGAAGAAGCGGAAGAGGTGTTGGATGTTGAGTTTCAAGGCGATGCGCTTGAGATTGGTTTCAATGTCTCTTATGTATTAGATGTCCTAAATAGTCTTCGTTGTAATCAGATTCGTATTTCGATGTCGAACGCGAATGCGAGTGCTTTGATTGAGAACAGTGAAGATGAAAGCGCCATGTATGTGGTGATGCCAATCCGTCTCTAGCGAACACCAAACATTATTTTGTAAATTCTCAAACACAAGCCCATAATTTACATGGGCTTTTTTTGTTTTTCATGCTGAGAAGTGTAAAGTTTTTTTTGACTCATAGAGCTTATTTACTACCCTTATAAATGTAAAGTTTATAAAGTGGGAATCACGGTATGAGCGAGCTAGATCTTCAGGTCAAAACGAATGTGTTTCTGGATGGGGAAGAATACCCATTCCTGATTAATCGGGCGTCAGGTAAACCCACCTGGTATCCCACCCTGTTTGCCACTACCCAAGTGCGCAATGTCGCTAAGTCTGCCTCCACAATTAACCAAAACCTTCAAGCCATCCGGTTACTGCTGATGTGGGCGGATGCGCAGCGGCATCCTGTCGATCTCAAGCAACGTTTCCTGAAAAAAGAATGGCTGAACGAGGCCGAGCGCCACTCCCTATCTAACTTTCTGGCCACAAAGCGACCTCGAAACAAAGAGGTCGAAGAGGCTGACGACAACGTTGTCCCGATAAATAGAAGAAGCGAGGATGTCCGGCGCGGCAGGATAGCCAAAGTCAAATCTGTTTCGACCGAAACACTGGCTCAGCGATTGACCTATGTGGGTAACTACATAGGGTGGTTTGCAAAACATGTGCAGGAAGAAAGTGGGGAGCGGGTGTCAGCAAGCGATCTGAAGCAGATTGATCGCATGGTGAAATCTCTCAAGAAAATGCAAAAGCCCGCCAAAGGACGCAACCAGGAGAGAAAACGTCAGGGGTTAACTGAGGAGCAGCGTGTTGAGCTACTTGAAATCATCGAGGTTGGCCACCCCCGAAACCCATTCAGGCAAAAACGCCGGGTTAATAAGGAAGCACAAACAGGGCTGGAGATGCGTAACGAGCTGCTCATCTGGTTCGGTTATTACCTGGGCATGCGTGATGGCGAAATCCTTAGCGTCAAAATTAGCGATATTGATGGGGCGACCAAAACGATATTGGTGGCGCGACGCCCTGACGATCCTAATGACTCGCGTCAAAGAAAGGCAAAAACCAAAACCCATGACCGACGGTTACCGCTCAAATCGGTGTTTCTGGAGAAGATCTATGACTACATCACCCAGGTGAGGTCGAAGATTGGACCCGCAACACTGCATGATTTCTTGTTTGTGACTCACAAGCATGGCCCGTACTACGGTGAGCCACTGTCGATGGTCGCGGTAGAGAAAATGGTCAGACAGATCAGGGCGGCATCTCCGATCCTGAATAGCGATTTCACGATGCACGTTCTGCGGCATGACAGTAACGACCGCTTCTCCGAGACGATGGACGAGAAAGAAGTCCCTGCCGAAAAAGAGCAGAAAATGCGTTCTTACCACTATGGCTGGAAGCCAACCTCTAACACAGCGAAGGAATACACCAGACGGCATACCAGGAAGCAAGCTCACGAAGCATCCCTATTGATGCAGGAAAAACTGGAAAAAAGGAATAAAGGAATAAAGGAATAAAGAACGATGACCGATAAGACGATTCTCAGCAATCCCCGTCGTGCAGTTTCAAATGCTGGTTATGAGTTTGATGCCGATGGCTACAGATGGGTGCTATCCAGAAATACGAGTATAAGTGTTGAGTGGGTATACAAACGATTAACGCAACCCCTGAAAGAAGGCTATCTCAAAACCTTACGTTGGTATGCTGAGAATAAGTCTGATGCTCATACAAAAGCTGCAAATTATCAGTTTAGGAACTTTTGTCGTTTTAGTAAGGTTTCTTCAAAAATAACATCAAGCCAGATTCTAAATTATAGATCCAGCTTTAATGAAGAGCGGCGGTATCAAGTCGGCCGTTTTAGAACTCTGCTCAGGCACTGGGACGAATTGGGTCACCCTGGAATCCCCCAGGATGTTCTGGATTTAATGGATGAATGGAGAATAAAAGGCAACAGACAGGGCGAGGCTGTGGCAAACCGCTGTCCAATCTCTGGGCCGTTAACCCAATTCGAGTTGCAGAGTCTGTATGACGGTGCTGTTGATGCCTATGCTGCCAGCACCATTTCTCTGACTGAGTACCTATTGATCCGACTAATTGTAGCAACAGGACGCCGGCCGGCTCAGATTTCAGATCTTAAAGCGTGTGATTTTCAAAAGGTCTCCAGTAACGATGGCAAAAGCCATCAGTATTTTCTCAGTATCCCTCGTCGCAAGCAGCGTGGTATAGCGTGGCGTGGCAAGTTCAGGTGGTTCGCCATCACCCATGAGTTGGGATGTCTGATTGAGCAGCATATTCACAGCACGACTGCGGATTTCCTGAAAGCGACAGGTGGCGGGATTGGCTTCGACGCTGAAAAATTAGTCCCTCTTTTCCCTCGGTGGGATTACACAGCAAAAGAGTCCGCCGTGATTGTTACAGATTTACTGTCTACGGAGTATTACCACCTACCTAGTACTGAGGTTAGCAGGCGGTTTTCGAATGCTGCGAACAGCAAGGTACAAGCGTACTCTGAACGTACCAAGTCCCGCCTCAAGGTCACGCCACTGAGGTTGCGCAGGACTAAGGGAACATCCGCTGCCAGAGAGGGGTATGGTGTTTTGGCCATTGCCGAAATCCTGGATCACAGCGATGCTTCACATGCGCACATCTATACCGAAAACGGTCCGGAGACGGCTGCCAAGATCGACAAGAAAATCGCCGCACAGCTTGCTCCCTATGCTCAGGCATTCACTGGCAATATTGTCAAAGATGCGTCCGAAGCCCCGCGAGGCGATGATCCAGGTAGTGTGGTTCGCACCAGTTCTACACCAGTGGGCAATTGCGGAAAGTTTGGTTACTGCGGTGCTTATGCTCCCATTGCCTGCTATACCTGCCAGCGCTTCAACCCCTGGTTGTATGCCCCCCATCAAGAAGTACTAGATAGCTTGTTGAAAGACAGGGAAAAGGTGCTTCTGGATACCGGTGATGAGACCATCGCCTCCGCTAACGATAGAACCATTCTCGCGGTAACGCGGGTCATCCAGCTTTGTGAAGAGAAGAAGCAGAGTATGGAGGAGGCCGATAATGACTAAAGTCGTCAGTTTTATACCGCGTGATGAATGGGATGCCAGCCAGGCACTGAAAGCTTTCATTGATTTGGCCAAAAACGAACTAACAGTATTTGGTGATGACTTGGACTGGGATTCTAACTACTGGGAGGCCGCTGGTGTTAAGTTCGGTAAGCTTGGAGAGCGAACGGCAGGCAGACGCCAGCCCCGCACGCCTCTGTCTTCTCCCTATCTCGACTTTGCTAAGGCCTATCTGCGTTACGACCAAGCACAGAATCCTACAACAAACAAGAAAATGCAGGGTGTTAGGGCACTTGAGGCTGCATTAGTAGAGAGTAATGGCGTTGCTGATCTTAAGGATGTCACTCATACGACGTTTGATGACGCCCAGCAAAAATGCGTGGAGCTGTTGAGCAAAGATACGGCTGCACATGCAGGATATGAGCTACAAAGGTTGGCTGTGTTTTTAACCCAATATAAGCTCACCCCTTCACCGCTGGACTGGAAAACCAGTTTGAAAAAAGGGTCGTCCAAGGTTCGTACAGGCAAAAAAGCCCGGGAGACTGCCGACAAAAAAATGCCGAATACAGATGCGCTGGACGCTATGGGCGAGATCTTCTCCAAGGATTTGACTTACCCACGGGACATCCTGACTTCCTCGATAATGGCAATGCTAATGTGCGCCCCCTCGCGAATTAATGAAATCCTCAATTTGCCTGTTGATTGTGAAGTCGAGGAACCCGATGCCGATGGTGTTATGCAATATGGCTGGCGCTTCCGTGCCTTGAAAGGCGGGAATGATGAAATTAAGTGGATACCTGCCACGATGGTTGAGGTCGCCAAAAAAGCGGTATCGCGGCTCAAGACACTGGGCAAAAAAGCCCGAGAGTTGGCAGCATTCTACGAGAGCAATGACACCGATTTTTACAGGTTTGACGGTTGTCCGCAGGTTGAACAGGATGCCGAGTTAACTTGGGAGCAGGCGGCCAAAGCCCTCGGCGCGGTTTGGAGTGATGACAATGCAAATTACCGCCGCAATCCGGAAACATACTGTAGGAACCTTATGGTTCAGAAAGGCGTGGATTGCTCTAAGCCTGCCACATTGCGTTCGCTTCGCCAGTTTATTAACGAGAAACAGATGCCTAGAGGCTTTCCCGTACACAATGATGTATGGGGGATTAACTACTCGCAAGCTTTGTTCTGTTTCTTCTTCTATCAGTTTAAAGCCAATGCAGCAACTCAACCTATGCGTCTGGGGGCGCCTGTTTCACGCCAACAGTTCAACCATGACATTGTTTCCGATGCAGGGAATGACCACTGCATCTTTACTAGGCATGGTTCGATTGGTGCTGCTGGGCAGAATATTAAGCTTACCAGTCACCAGATGCGCCACTTGTTAAATACCATGGCGCAGCGCGGAGGACTGAGTCAGTACGATACTGCACGTTGGTCTGGCCGGGCGAACATTCACCAAAATAACGACTATGACCACATGGATGAGTGGGAGTTTGTCGGGATGCTCAAGTCGGTAGGTGATGGACGATTGTCGTTGTTTGGCCCTGACAAAGAGATAGCCATGAAGTTGCCAATGACGATACAAGAGTTCAACTCCCTGGTGATCCCCACCGCGCACATAACCGAGCTAGGCTTTTGCGTGCTGGACTGGACGATGCAGCCGTGCCAGAAGTTTCGTGATTGTATCAATTGTACTGATCACGTTTGCATTAAAGGAGACAAGCGCAAGGTGCGAATGGCAGAGGTGTATAAGGAAACGAAAAAGCAATTGGCACAGGCCGAGAAAGCCATTTCCGACGGTGCGTTTGGAGCGGATCGCCACTACGAACACTTGGTCGTGTCTGAAGCCAGACTGCGTGAGTTGTTGGGTATCGTGAACAACCCCACTATCGATGATGGCGCCGTGGTTAGGCTTTATAACCCCCAAGAATACAGTCCTCTGAAGAACGCGACTCAGGCCAGACTTAATCGTCCCGCCAACAAGCATGAGGAAGAGATGTTGTCAGACCTAATGAACTTGTTTGGAGATTAATATGGCCCAGCACTACACCGATAAAGAGATTGATATCGTCGTTGGCCTACTCGATGGTTGGGAGGGCAAGTTGAGTTGGAGTTTACTTTGCGAGCAGGCGCAAATAGCCCTCAACCGGGAGGTCGTTACCCGTCAAACCCTGAGTTCTTTTCCCAGAGTAAAAGATGCATTTGCAGATATGAAAGGCCGGGGCCTAGGATCCGGGAAATGGCAACCGAAGAACGGCCCAAGACCCCAATCATTGGAGAAGGCCACTAAGACCATCATCAGATTAACTGACGAAAATGAGCGACTTAAGCGTGAAGCCAGGGCGTTGCTTGAGCAGTTCGCTGTGTGGCAATACAACGCTTTTCGCTTGAGGATAAGTGGAGCCGAGTTAAATAAGCCACTACCTGCAATCGACAGAGAAACAACAAGGGACGAGGACTAGCATGACTACCTGTTTATTGGCTTAAAAACAGGTTCACGACTATCCGCTGACTCATGGACAACGTACATAAACTCATGGAAAAAAGAGCTTGGTATCGAGGGTGAGTTGCACCCACATTTGTGGAGGCATGCATTCATAACAGATAAGCTTAAAGAGCTTATCCTTGCCACTAAAGAAGTGAATGATAAGGACGACTACTTCACTCACAAACGTTTAAAATGCAGCTTCAGCAGTGGACAGGTCATACAAACCTCAGTTCTTTAGATACTTATATTGACCTCGCATTTGCAGACACTCACGGCTACACAGAGGTTTATAATGCAGTATCTCTAAGGTCGAGTGTTGACTTGGCAAGGTGTCAGATTGAGTTGTTAGAAGAACAGATAGCAAGGAAGGAGTTAACACCTACCGCAGCGCTCGGAGAGATAAAGAAGCTATTGGGAGCTTTTCAAACTGATATAGATAAAAGCATAGTACCTTCGTCACAGTAAAAGCTACAACCGCAATAGCGAGCGCTATCGGGTATGTCAGAGGCTCTCAAACTAGAAACCAAATGACGATGTATCACTAGCAGGTTTGGTAGATTGCTACTTATGACAATTTGAGAAACGTCTCTGGACAGAAATGCTCTACATCCCTTCATTTCTAACATGCCCCCTATAGCCGTCATCTTCACGAAAGTGAGGATCTCCTACCGCGTGTAGGTGACTGAAAATTGGCGACTAAGTCACGTAACTCGGCTGCAGGACGCGCTGAATGAGTTCCCCTTTTTCAGGGGATGACTGTAATTTTTGGGGATGCTGTGAACACGAAAATGGGCATATCTGGCGCTTCGGTGACCTACCCAGTCAGCACAGTTCAGGGCTGAAATGAGTCTACGACGCTTTTTTGTACACACACAAACAGTGTGGTGCGGCTGAATGAAACTATATTATTCATTAATGCTCAAAATGTGAAATCGCAGATTCACAAAAGCTACCGACTTTGTTCTGTTATTGGCAACGCGAGTATCTCGAAGTAAATTCTGAGTTTCTGAGTTTCTGAGGTGTTAAGATAATTTTCTAATATAATCAATATCTTATTCAAACTACTATCTTGTGGTGGTTGAGTGAACTGCTTTTAGTAGACAAAGCTCTTATTCAATATTGTTTAGCTATATTTGGCTAAACTGCTCGCTTCGCAGGCAGCCCCTACCAGAAAGGAGGGGATCTCGTGTTTGATAGCTGTGCTGTTTGCACATAGCGCTTCACCACGAACTGGTTGTCGTAGTGCTGACATCGTCTAACTGTTGGGTATCTTTGAGTTATAGATTTACATAAAAACGGCGCAGAGATACTAATTTACGCCAGCTGCGCCCAAAATGTGTATACACAAAAACGGCGCAGGACTACGATTGCAAAGCCACTGCGCCGAAAATATGTACTATTAACCACTTTACTTATCAGTTAAAAGCCACGGTAGTCATAATAAGCAGTGTGGTAAGAGATGAGCCAACAGGGATAGGTTTCTTACATGTCGCAAGCGCGCTTAGGGGCAGGATCTACATCATAGATGCTACGTTATAGATGCCATTCTGGATCGGGATGGCACGTCTCTGGACAAAAGTGTTTCAGGGATTTTGCTAAATTAGCGAAATACGGATTAGCTTATGGTATCGCAAAACATGTCGCTATGCCTATATATGGTATGTCAAATCAACCTTGCCTAAAGAAAGTTAAGTGTCTAGAGATTCTAGGCACTATTGTTTATAAGTATTCATTTGCTATAGCTTGCCAATTCTTTTCGCCAATAATTGTAGAAACAGTGTTAGTGAATTCCTTGGTAAGTGCAAAATGCTCACCACTTATTGACAGCAGAACAAATTCATCAAGTTGATGACCTTTTTGTTGCAATGCTAAATCGACCGACAACCAAAACGCCACGGGTTTAGTATAAAAAAGCACCATATTATGCTGCTCATTTTTGTTAACAAAAGCTTCATTTGCCGCCATTAATCCGGTTTTAGCAAAAGGTAAGTGAGTTGAAAGCTGTTGCCATTGAGCAACTGCGTCAAATGGTTCAGTCTTAGAAAGTTGCTTTACTTGCATCTGGTTAAACGACTTCTGCGCGTAATACTCCGCCAAGCCTTCACTGATCCACAAGTGGTTGATACGCGTATCTAATCCATGAATTGTTTCATGAGCCAGAATTTTCAGCATATACGGGTAAGTTTTATTACTTACCGTACCGTCTAATAATGGTACGTTTACTGTGATCGATTCAAATCCAGCTGCTCCACTAACATTACCTTGGCTCATTTCTCGTCCATAGAGAGTCATTGTCCAATCGAGATTGGCATCTTGATTAAATACGTCAAACAAATACCTCAATTGTGCTTCAAATGTTGGCAGCCAAAGTTCACGCTGATCAAGTATTATAGGGGTATCACTTTGAAGTAAAAATGAAGATCCATTAACGTCAATTTTTGTTCTTCGCATTCCCCAACTAGTTAAACTTGGTGCTTGAGTTGTAGGTAATCCCCCCTACAATTAACCCCATGCAAAAGTAGAATTTTCTCGTTTAGTTAACACAGGAGGTTCAGCATGAAAAATCACGTTACCAATCCCATTATATTTTTGGTCTTTTACTTACTGTGCTAAAACACTTAGCTTTAGGAAGGGGTCGCAGTTATTAATGGTCTAATGACAAGAGTTATGGCGACAAGATTTGTGTTTTAGTCAAACAAAAGTGATCAATCAATTATTGTGGTTGGTATTACTAAATGGGCCTACCGCAACAAAATGCATATATAGGACGGTTCAATCGCACGATGAGGTTCGGCTTAGTGAGTAAGTGTTTGTTCAATACTCTTTAAGAGAAGCAAGAGTGGACGACTCAAGGGTTATGTTTCTAAAATCCTCAATGACCAAACTTGGAAAAAGAGGTTCCCCACAACTAAAACAGCAGCATGAATTCTACGAATAAATTCAGCTATTAATGGAATGATTTCACATATGGACCGGCTTTTAAGAAGCGAATGATTGATTTTCCCTTCCTTGAAAAGCCATCACAAAACATCCCAAATACCGAAAAATCAAGGCTGATGGTGATGGCTTAAACCAATCTTAGATTAATTAAACATTAAATTAGAAGCTATTAGTCGACTATCTCAACATCGTTTAATTGCCATTCTTTAGTAAATACAGTGTTTTCGGCACCGTAGAATCTAAACAATATGTAGAACTGCTCACCAGCTTTGGTAGGTACCCAGTTATTTTCCATACCTTTTGGTGCTTTTGGTCCCATGTATAGGTCCACAGTACCATCATCATTAACTTTCATACCTTTTTCGATAGAGCTTACACCCGCTTTAGGCATATCACGAATGAAAGCAGCCGTTTTTAAGTTGTACGCTGTTAATGCCCAGAAACGCTTAGCGGGTACATCCGCTGGCACTGTCATCTTATTAGTTTTTCTACCATCGAACCAATTTCCATTTTTGTCCTGAGCAACATCAAGGTAGAAACTACCGGGTCCGTAGTGCTTGATACTGCTGAAAATGGCATAGTATAAGCTGCCACGACGATCGTAATCTAGGTGACTTGCATACTCAAAATCAAAGTGGTGTGAACCAAATGTTGGCGGTAACAAAGAACCCCATTGTTTACCTTCGTAAAATGGCGGAATCATGCCAGGGTAATGATAAGTAGTCACCATGTACTCATGTGCTGATTTTGCAGCATGTGTTAATATTTCGTCACAACGAGGGGTTGTTTTGTATTCTTGTCCCTTAGTGATGCCCATCGCTTCAAGCATGCCCATCATTGCAAGGTCTATATCTTCTAAGAATTCATCTGCTAAAATCGTATGCATTTTCTTATAAAGATCAGCATCAAACTGAACAATACCATTTACATCTTTCCCTGCAACATCAAGGTGACGAGAAGGTGTTGGTTTTTCTGTTTGACTATATGGGTAAACATGTACCTGTTTAACTAAGTCAGTTGCTTGTTGGATCGATTTTTCGCTAAGATCGCTCACTAATGGGCGCATCAACGTAAAACCTTTATTGGATTTTTGATAAAACACTTGATAACCCTCATGAGGAATATAACCGGTATACCCCGGAGGTACCATTAAGTATTTACCACCTCGCCCGCCATCAGCACCACGTACACCGTATTCTTCAATGGGGCGATGCCAAGAATCCATTAATGTACCGTATAACGCCAAACCGTTATCTGCCGTAGGAGGAATATCTACAACAACTGGCCCGTCTGCTAAATCCCAAAAGAAAAATACATACGGTGTTGTATCATTCGGTGTTGGTAATGCACGTTTCCAATCTTGCATTGTCGAATGGTAAGCGATATCACCATTGTATTCTAAGCCAACCGCTTTATTTAATGCATCGTACATCGCTTCAAAATTCATTAAAGGCTGAGCCCAAATAGCAACTTCTGTTGCTTTACGGTGTAGCGACTCTTCTGTGATATTCATATCAGCAGGTTTTTCATAGGGAGCATAAATTTCGAGTTTTGGCAGTGCTTGCTCAGCTTAAGCCGATAGCGAAGCACCAAGTAGAGCAACACCTAGTAGCTTAGATAATTTATTTTTTAACATATTGCTTCCTCATAAAAATTTAATATATGAAAACCTAGGCTTAAACAAATACGCTTAAGTCTAGGCAGAGATAGTTTCAATTGTAGTTGTTTAAGAGTGTTTAGCGAATAACAACGCGATTTGCTGATACTTTCTCGTCGAAATAACCCCAAAACTCGTTATAGGTATCGATATCACCCTTGGAGATCTTCACCTTTCCAGCTTTGAATGATGTTTCGAAGTCCACTTCATCAGCTGCAATTTCGTTGAACGCATTGCGACTAAGCTCAACGGTCAAGTCAGCATTGGTGCTGGCGCCATTATAATCAATGAGAACACCATTTCGTAATTCAAGAGTCACGTCTTGGTTTTGCTCATCAGTAATCTTATACGTTAAGGTAATATGACGGTTTTCTGCTTTTTCAGAGTTCACGCTGTAGCGATAATTTTTAAAGAAATCTTGCACCGCTACATTGCGTGGATCGATTTTTATCAACCATTCTGTCGCTTTTGCAACGTCTGCAATATCAAGTGAACCATCAAGCTCTTTAGCTGAGGTTAAGAACCAAGAGCGCCATGTTGTATTGACTTCTGCATACCCTAGTTTACGAAAAGACTCTGCTTTAAGCTTGCGAGCGTCCATATCTTGATGGTCAACTCGGATCAAGTAGGTTAGTAGCTCTGCTGCAAACTGCGGGTCATTGTCGTTAAACGATTTTTGCGCTTCTGCTAATACTTTATCGCGGCCGCCCATTAAATCGATGTGCCGTTGGGCCAATTCAACTGGCGCTGTGGGCTTGTATTCAATTGGGTCACCTTGGAAGTAACCGACATAACCGGTATACATTTGTGGTGCAATGTGTGCCAGGGTTCCGTAAAGTTCCTGCGAGTAAGGTTTGTTTTCAAACCAATCCGGCAAAGCTTGAAATTGCTCTTTGAGTTCGTTCTGAGTATAGCCTTTGTTGATGTAACGCAGCGACTGATCATGGATCCACTGCACCATATCACGGTATAAAGTAACGGTTTTGGTGATTTCTTTTTCACCTTCAATCGGCACTAAGTGTGTACCCAGCAAGTGGTCTACATCTAGATTTAGAACCGCATCCATCGCACGAACATAACCATTGGCATCACGGAATTTAGCACCGCGCAATGTGTATAGATTAGGGATAGATGGGAACATTTCATCCGCAACAACCGCTATTTTGCTCTCGGGTAGATAAAGTCCAAACTCAGAAGCCGCTTCTCCACCGGTTAAAAATGCGCGCATTTTTACACCATCAATTTCAACATCAGTATCGGTTGAGAAAGTGTGCGTCGGTGGAATGTAACCCGATTGACCGCCATATTTAGGGCCACAACAGCCGTGATGGTGGTCATCTTCTTTGGGCAGTAAGGCACCAATATAGTAACTTAAACGTGTTGCTTGGCTTGGTCCGGTTGCTCCAAACTCGTGGTCTTTACCGTGCTCAAAATTATCCCAGGCATAGATTTTTACTTTGCCCGATTTTACATCTTCAAGGCTAACCATCGCATCAGTACCGTTATAATGGTCTGGGTGATGGTGTGAATAAAATATAGTGTGGATAGGTTTATCTGAAATCTTGCGAATTTCTTTTAGGAAGGCCTTTCCGTTTTCGCGAGATATACCTGTATCGTATACAATAAGGCCCGTTTCACCTTCAATTAGGATCGTGTTCGCAGCCCAGTTATCGGTATTATTGATTGACCAAACCTTGTTATCACCAATTTTATAAACTTTGGGTTCGAAATACTTTTTGTGTTCAACAAACTCTTGAGGGAACGATCGTTGAACTTGTTCTTGCGCTGACGCGCTTGCAATTGATCCGCCTAAAATGCTCGCTATCGCGCAGCTCAGTGCAAAAGTTTTGGCCAATTTTTTAACTGTCATTGCTTACTCCGTCTCTATAATTGAAGAGGTAAAGTTATCTTTATTTCTAAACTTTATGTCTATCTGGAGTAAATTATAGGGTGGAGCGGGGTTGTTTTACTACGACTTAAAATGTATACGAGTTATGCCAAAAACGTTATAAATAAAAGTGGGCTAGATTTTATAGATGAGGTTTCTCTACCAACTATCGTGCTTCAGTAAATCTTCTATGGTTGATGTTAGCCACTTAAACACCGAACTATTCCGATTAAGGTAGTGGGTATAAACGTCAATTTCTTTGGTAGATCCCGATATCTTCGACAATATGTTGTCTGAAAGCGCAACCTTGTTCAGGTTTTGGGTGCGTTTTTGATCAATGAAAAAGGAAGTTGGGAATAGTGCATTGGTTTTTTCTGTGACATCGAGTAAGGAGCTTATCGACTCGGTTCTAAACGGAGAGGCAACATTTACTTGATTCTGATTCGCCAGCTTGGTGATGTGGGATAGTTCTTCGTTCCAGCTTGGTACAATCGCAGTGACCATTGGGTATCTCTCAAAATCAGTCATTTCGACGACTTTCCCTTCTAGGGGGTGACCTTGACGAACCAAAATTTGGAAAACATCAAAGGCAACCTGTTTTCTGGTTAGTTCTTTTGGAAAGTCATTTAGGTTGTAATTGATACCTAAATCAATTTCATTATTTACAAGTTTTTCTAGTGTTGAAGGACCCCAGGTTTCAATACTTAAGGTGATATTTGGCGCAAGCGTTAAAAGCTCTAAATAGAGTCTTGCAGGGAAGGAAATATTTAGAAAGCTGTTAATTGCAATTTTGAAATGGGCTTTATATTCGGTGGGGTTAAATTCATCAAACTCATTAAAAAGGGTCGATAAGTCGTTCATAATTGCAGGTAATCTCTCCCCCAACAATTCGCCTTTCTCGGTTGCTCTTAAACCATGGCGAGTTCGAACAAATAACTCGTCATCAAAAAAATCCCTTAAACGGGATAAGGCTCGGCTAACTGCGGGCTGAGTCATATTGAGTCGTTTGGCTGCTGTGATTGTCTTTTTCTCTTCAATAAGAACTTTAAATACTTTAAGTAAATTAAGGTCAAGTTGAGCTAAGGAGCGTTGCTGCTGCTTGCTTTTGTTAATTCCCATTGCCTCGTTCCCCTAAACCTTAGTTCTTGTAAAATCAAAATATAACAACTTTCGCTCTTAGCCCTAGCAGCATTTCGGCTTTGCTTAAACGCAACAAAAGTTGATGCTTAGCTTGATGTTCCGTACAAACGGTAAATAACGAAGCCTAATGTAAATTTCAAAAAAAGCTAATCTAAATTAAAACAAGTCATGCTATAGTTCTACTTGGATTAAGCATTTCACTATTTGTAACCAGATAGTTGCGTTTTCACCCCATCTATCTGAATTTATAGCATAAAAAAGGACGTTATTATGCAAAAAAAGTCACTACTCTCTGCTACGTCTGGTATAGCTATTGGCTTAGCCTTTAGCTCGTTACTGTCATTTTCAGCGACTGCCGATGACGGTGGGGATCTTCGATCTGCGGTACAAAACCCTATCAGCTCATTGATCAGCTTGCCTTTCAAGTTCAATTTTGATTCTGGTGCTCAAAATGGCGATGGTTACTACGTGAATATTCAACCTGTTATTCCGGTTGATATTGGTGAGTGGACTATTGTTAATCGTTTGATTGTACCGATCGGCGGAGTTGATGGCCCTTACCCAAATTCAAACAATCCAAGCCCTGGTATTGGAGATAGCAAAGGCGCAAGTGGCTTAGGCGATATAAACTATTCGGCCTTTTTGTCTCCAAATGAAGTGGGAAGTCTCATCTGGGGCGCAGGCCTATCTCTAGGTATGCCAACTGCCTCTGATGAACAACTTGGCGGCGGTCAATGGAGCGCAGGCCCAACAGCGGTCATACTTACGCAACCTAAATGGGGTTCTATGGGCTTGCTGGGTCGCCATCTTTGGTCTTTTTCTGGGGATAATAATCGAGCAGATGTAAACCAGACCTTATTAGAACCCTTTTTGAACTATAACTTAGATGATGGTTGGTTCTTAATCTCAGACATGATCCTGACCGCAAATTGGGAAGCGGATAGTTCGAATACTTGGACTGTACCTCTTGGTGGTGGTGTCGGACGAGTTTTCAAAATTGGAGAGCAGCCGATTAACTCGCGTATTGAAGCCTATTACAACGTTGTACAACCCGTTGGTGCTCCAAAATGGAACTTAGCCTGGACCATCCAATTTTTATTCCCTAAGTAAACAGCGGCGTTTTAGGGCAAACAGTGTTTTTAGACGGGCTTAAAAGTGCCTGTTCATAATATGCAATACAAACGGAGATAGTTTGAATGGAAAAATTTACTTCTTTTGTTGGTGCAATCGCACTAACTTCAATATTAAGCGCTAGTGCGTTTGCTGTTGACGACGATGGTGTTTTGCAAAGTGAAGAAGATTTTGCAAAACTTATGGCAACAACAGGAACCGTGAATACTTTTTTCGGTGATTTCGAATTAGATCATAGCTTTCCAGCCGAAGGGGAAGGCGATCGTATCTATGATATTATCGACCATCAACGTGCTTCTCAGCTTTATTTGTGGGGTTTACCTCTCGTTGCTATGCAGCGTTGGCACGAAGGCTATGCCAAACAGTTAAAAGACTATGATTACAATACGATAGTCCACGCCAGTACCTATAACGAACGCCGCGGAATTTTAACTCCGAATGAAACCGTTGAGTATTTTTGGGGCTTTACCAATACCCGCCATGAAGCGTCTGTTCTAACTGTCCCCAAAGGTATAGCTGTAGGTATGATTGCCGATATGTGGTACCAAGGGCCGAGTGATTTAGGAATTTTTGGGCCAAATAATGGTGAAGGTGGAACCTTTGTTATTGTAGGGCCAAATACACCTAAAGATACCATCCCATTCCCTACTGACGACCAACGCGTAGTTAATGTTGATACCGACCAAGCATTTGTTTTAGCACGCCTGATTGGAGAGCCCGACGAAGTTACAGCACTCAGTAAACAATTGATGTTTTATAATGCTGGTAGCGAAGCTCAAAATAAAATTGTCTCAGGCGAAGATAAATTTGTTCCCAACTTTCAACCCAGAGGGCTCGATTATTGGAAACTACTTCACCTCGCAATAAACAAAGAAACCGTTCGTGAAGTTGATCGCCACTTTATGTACTGGCTTAAAACTTTAGGCATCGAAAAAGGCAAACCATTTAACCCAACCGAGAAGCAGAAAGAGGCGTTAATCGATGGCGCTAAGATGGGCGAGCTTATGGCAAAAGCCTTCGTTTATGATGAACGCATAGAAGGTGTTTTACGCCAAAATGATTGGCGCATGGTATTGGGTGGCCCTTGGGGAGAAGGGATTAAATACGATCAAAGTGTGGGGCATTACGAAACCTTCGATCCTCGAGCACGTTATGCTTATGAGGCCTGTGTGACCTCACCTGCAATGACCATTCCTTATACGGGTAAAGCGCAAGCCTATATTGTCAAATTTAAAGATGATGACGGGAACCGCATGAAGGGTAGCAATAATTATATTGTTGATATTGCTCCTAACCCACCAGCTGAACTTTTCTGGTCAATCGTCGTTTACGATGCAGATACCCGAACCATTTTGGATAACCGCAAAGTGACCGAAGGTGGTAAAGCAACCGTTGGTAGTCGAACCCCTGGACTGCGTAAAAATGCAGACGGCTCCATTACTATGCTGGTTGGCCCAGATGCTCCGCCAAAAGGTTGGGAAGCAAATCATGTGCGTAGCCTTCCAAATCGTGGTTGGTTCCCCTACTTTCGTGGTTTTGGCGCAGGTCCCGGCTTCTTTAACGATGAATACAAACTTCCAATTGTTACGCAAGTCGAAGACTTTAGTAACGTGAAATAGTCATATTTCTTAACACAACACGGGCTCTTTTAACCTCTTGGTAAAAGGGCTCGTGTTCCTTTACATTAATTAGCTAGCAGCGGCATTTTTGATTAAATACCCACATTTTTAGAAACTAGGCCAACGAAATACAAATCTACTGAGTTAATCAAAGGAATGATATTAAACATGATTTATAGCCAGATAAAAATCGTGACCTCAGCTCACCGCTTGCCAACCCTTTTAAGTATGTTATTCGTTAATTGCCTTCTGAGTAGTTTTGCTTTAGCAGACAATGCGGCTGAAATGGCCAAAAAAATCCAAGATCCACTTGCTGATCTCGCCGCACTTCAAGTCGACTTCAATGCCAAATTTAACGTCGGTGAAAACAAAGACACCAGTTACTCCGCTATCATTCAACCGCTTTATACCATCGATACAGAGAACTACAATCTCGTAACAAGACAACTTATCCCAGCACTCTACGTCCCAGAAGTTACTGACGGCAATACTAACTATTCTTTTGAGTTAGGCGACATTGTAAGTTCAGCATTTATTTCACCAAAAACTGACAGTGATTGGAAATGGGGCCTTGGCCCTCAAGTATCGTTAAAAACGAGAACCAACGACCAATTAGCCGCAGGAGCAGGTTGGGGAGGAGGGGTGACTTCGGTAGCAACAGGTGCAGCCGGGGCTTGGTCTTTTGCCACATTTTTAAGTCATTTGTGGATTTTGAAGGTCAGTACAGTACAACTACTTTTCAACCTCTAGTCTTTTTCAATATCGATTCAATGCCAGGTGTTATGTTGAGTTATCAAGGTGAAATCACCTACGATTGGAAGACAGGTGGTGAAGACGGATTGCGTTTACCACTGGGACTTCAAACCGGAAAAATGTTCGATTTAGGCGGAGGCTGGGGAGTTCAGTTCGACTTTGGTGGCTATATTGCGCCTCAATCAGATGCAAACCAACCCATAGACTGGGAGCTCAAAGCCACAACTTTTCTTGTCATCCCGTAAGGTGTCGAGCAAAGGCTGAAAAGTCCAGGTATGGAAAAGTCTCCTAGCTTGGTCTCCAGTATTGATGGTAGAGGTCAGTATGAGCAGCTTACTAACAGTCTTCAGTAGCAATTAAGACCCTTGGTAATTCACCTTCCACTTCAGCTCTTTCATATTGGATATGACATAGAAAACTCTGGTCATGCTCACCATAATCTGCAAAATAAATTCTGGTATTCCAGTTGCGTGATATATTCAGATCATCTTCTAAAACCCATTCCGTATCATCATCAAAGCCTTGAACGAACTCTTCTAGTGTTGATGTATTAGACCACATGTAACCAAACGTTATCTTAGTACCGGGGTAACCAATTTCTTCACCATCGAGTTACGTTGTTAGATCAAAAACAGGCGGCTCGGATTAGATTGAGTACGGCTGGATCGGAGTTAACGCCCAATTAAGTAGCTGACAACGCTACCAGTACTCTCAAACTTACCACCTAAATCACTGAAGCTAAACCGAGCTAAAAATGCCAAGCGTTGACAGTTTGCTTAAATTGCTTGTTAGTTTCATTGCTGGCGGCTTAGTAACAAGCTTGCTCCAGACATAGCTAAAAAAGTTGCACAGCCTCTATTGAAGCGCTTTGCCATTTTCGGCTTCGTGAACCACTGCCTTAAATATATTCCGAATATGGAATAAATTGATATTGCACCTATTTCTAGTATTAGGAACGTAGCGCCTAAAACGAAGAACTGTTCATTTACACGAGCCGAAACATCAACGAACTGTGGGAGAAAGGCTGTAAATATTAAGATTGCCTTTGGATTACCAGCAGCTAACAAAAACTCTTGCTTAGCTAAACCTAGCCGGTTATGAGTGCTTTCTAATTCAGCGACTGGGCTTGACACCGAACGCCAAAGATTCAAGGCAATCCACAACAAGTACGCCGCCCCCACAACTTTAATGACTAGAAATAGAGTCTCAGATGCGTAGAGAACGACAGCTAAGCCTGAAGCTGCCAAAGCAATCATTACAGAGAATGCAGCTATTCGACCCAAACCAGCAATGAAAGCAGACTTAAAGTCGTAACAACGAGCATTATTCATAGACAATAGGTTGTTTGGACCAGGAGTCATATTGAGCGCAAAGCACGCTGGTATAAAGAACAATAATTTCCAGATTTCCACAATATTTCCTCCATGAAAACTAACGCCGCCATAAAAGGCGAGCAACTTGTTGCGAGTCCAGCGCGTGATACGCGCGATTTTTGATGGCCTTGTTAGCTGACGCCATTGAATTGATAATAAATATCAAATTCATCTTCCTGCGTTTTAACGAAGCCCTGCTTTGTATAGAAATCATTTGACCTGCTACCACGCAGTGCGCCCAAGCTAATAGGCTTGCTTAGGCCTTGAGCAATTGATTTTATATGATTGATCACCTCGGCACCAAACCTCAGACCTTGATGCTTTGGAAGTATATAGAGGTGATTGATGTAAATGCAGTCATCATTGTAGGAAACGGCGTAAAACCCTAGCACAGCGCCCTCTAGAGAGATTTTATAGGTATTACTAGGCTCAAAATTGTCGAGAAATCTATTGCGCACGCGGTTTTCATCGAACCGACCAAGTTCAAGTAGACTGGGCTTCATCGAAATCGCTCTGATCTCGGCTAAGCTTTCACCTTCATCCAGCTTGGCCTGAATAAACTCCATTTATCGGATTCCTGTACAGCTAACGCTAAGTAGGCCGCACGTGCGGCCTATCCCATTCAATGAGCGCGCGTCCTATCACAAAAAACATGATCTTCATCACGTTCACTCGTCGATTTATGATTTGATATTAACCCATTGTCTACCTTAGTTTTTTACACGGAATCAATCAATCGTCGATCCAAAGCTTTTATTGATTGCTTTGACAAATGACGCAAACGAAACCGGAAATACTGTGTAAATACACAGTTAGAAAGTGCGCAAACCAAGAAAGCAAAACTAATTCCAAAATTCGCTCGTTATCAACTAGCAAAGTCGAGAAGCAAAACCATTAGTTTTGGGGCTCTTCTCCGCTTTGTTGAGTCTGAGAGCAACAACGACTCACTCTACTATACTGACCAGTAACCTTTTTTAGTCAGCATGGATGGTTCCTATTTTG
>NZ_JBHFOL010000016.1:0-121740 GCF_053544015.1 Vibrio sp. E150_011 | reverse complement strand
TAGACAATTGAAAAAATTCGATTAAGTTAAGTACATCGAGTTCGCAACGCGCTGAATGAGATCCCCTTTTTCAAGGGGATGACGGTTCTTGTGCTTGGTTTGAAACAAAAAATGGGGCAGATCTGAGCTAGCTAGGGTTCGCTAGCTCGAAGCTGGACAGAAGTTTGCCAGTGCTTCTCCTAAATTAGTTACGCATGTATAACTTCAAGTATGGGAAACCACTTAATCCAGTGACCAATATTGATAAAATTGTTCAGGTAGAGATTCTCAAAAAGGTCTATTCACTTTAGCTGGATTACCACTAATCTGGCTCAGCCGCTCCAAGGATATCAATTATATCCAAAAAAAGAGCCTCTTCTCCGAACTCTAAAGCAGAATATGCCGTGACGTAAAGACACGCATTGATTGAGGCATCGATAAACTGAAGTCTATCGGCGATTGATTTTCCGTGTTTTATACCAGATAAGTTGAAAGTACCCTCCTTACCAAGGGGGCCAAACATTTCCATAATGTGTGCGTAACTACTGTGAATGTAACCACTAAAAGTCTTATATATTTCCAAGCTTAATTGGCGGACATGCGGTTGCTGCTCCTTGTCAACCATATACCTTGAGGCTCCTGCCAAAATCTTCTTGCTTGCCACTGTATGATATTCTGATGTTAGGTGTTCATCAATTGTTCTAGAAAAGAACTCTCTAATAAATTTGTCCACGTTCGTACTTGGGTTATCAATCCCATCCAACAAGAAATATGCTTCATAAATGGCTTCATAAATATTTCGCTGAGTTGCGCCAAAATCAATGAACAAACCATGATCGCAAAGAATTTTCGATGCATTAATGCCTTGTACAACTCTAACAAGCTTAAGAACAACGACGACTTCTAGTGATTGATTTTCATAGACAAAAACTTGTTTTTCCTTGTTCCATTCAGGTGAGCCTATCACTCGTTCTTGAAGCAAAGAAACAAACGATTGAAGTAGAGAAAGGCTCATAATTATCTCATGCTCATCAGATACAATCTCGCTACTTCTGGCAGCTCAGCAATAGCCCTAATACCAAATCTACTCTGTCTTAATTCAAACATAGTTATCGCTTTCTCAAAGCTCTTGTTTGAAAGCCTTAAAATCTGTAAAGCCATTTGTGCTTGTTCACGGTTTATAAAGCCGTTAGATACTAATTGATCTAGGTGGGAACACACTGCCAAAAATGTGTTGATTCTCTTTGTAGTTGAGAGAAAACCGATACTTGGCATTCTCTCTAGCGCATTCGTTGCTGCTGCAAAAATTTCTTCCCAATTATCCCTTATTTGCAGTTCATCGCTACCAGATAGCGAACCGTTGTTTTTTAGTAAATTGATAAATTCTTCTAGTTGAATCACCCAAGCCTCACTGCTAACTATCGGCATCTACGCCTATATTTTTATTTCAGCACTAGCTTTCTTCAAAGCTTAGCTCTAAGCGCTCCTTTAACTTTACTTCTGCTGTTCGGTAACCTTGCTCATAATCTTCTACTGATTTTCGACACGCCGCGGCAAAGCCCTCACCCAAATCTTTATTGTTATCATACTTAGTGAATTCGTCACGATAACGTTCAACGAAATGGTCATAATCTTTTTGACGGACTGCCATTTCACTAATGATGTTTGCTCGTTTGGACTCTCTCCAAGTTTTATAGGTGAACCACGCTGAACACACTGCAATGATTACTGCTAGTAAGGCTATCCAGTCGGAGCTTTCCATCTGCACCTCGTTATTGGGCTAGTCGAAATTTCAGTCACTTACAAAGTCTACTTGCATAAGAGAAACTAAGTCAAATTCAGCTCATTAAAATGCGTTACGACATTGCGTAAACTCACTTTGGGGCATTAATGTTTTACAGATTATCATTGCCGTGTTCTGAAAGCTTCTCAGAGATCAATGCCTGTGCTACTTGCAACTCTTCCAGGATATCTTGAGGCAAGGCATGTTCTCGCATCACGATTTTAGCTGTTTGAATACTGACGGCGAAAAATTCCCTTTTACTGCTAACTCTGTAATTGCTGAACGTGTTGTGGATAGCCTTCTCTACAAGATGAGGATAGGCACACGGCAAAACGTACTCGACAACAAAAGGGGTTGGTAAGCCTGTAGTGTCTAACTCTTTTGCTCTGAGGGTTGGCTCTTTAGTGGTGTAACCAATTTTTACGTAATTTGGGAATGCAGAATTGGACAAAATGTAAACGAATCCAACTGGGGGAGTATTTTCAAGCGACATTGCAATTAGCCTATTTCATCAAAATATTTATTCGTGTAGTTAGCAAAACCAATCTCTCTTTGAATCCGACGGGCTTTTTCATACACCCTACTAGTATTATAAAAAGTAAGTCAAATGGTGCTTCTGTAAAGCTAGTTTTCGATCATGCAAAACTCACAAAGGGGCAGAACTTTGTTAGCGATGATCGCGCTGAAAAGCCTCTGGACAAAAACGGTTTAGTTTCCTTTTTTCTCCAACTAACAACATTCGTCATCCTCTCGAAAGTGAGGATCTCACAAAGCGCGTAGACAATTGAAAAAATTCGATTAAGTTAAGTACATCGAGTTCGCAACGCGCTGAATGAGATCCCCTTTTTCAAGGGGATGACGGTTCTTGTGATTGGTTTGAAACAAAAAATGGGGCAAATCTGAGCTAGCTGGCACTTTGAGAAAAAATGCCAAAAGTAAAGCTTTAGGACAACAATAAGTTTCAAAAATCGAATATTAGCGACTCACGAATAACTATCGATATGTAAATTCCAAAGCCGCTTAATTCGGTGTCCAATATTGATGGTGCAGTTCATTTCGTGAAACAGAAGCCATACTCAGCATGGACCGAGAGTATTGGCACGCACCTCGAGCCGATGCTCTATCCCTACGCAGTAAAATTAGAGACATGTACCTGCTGGGCTCTCCGCCTTGGAGTCGAGACAAATATCAGGCGCTTAGTGGCTCCCTATTTACTCACCGATAGCTGATTCTTAAGCGATTACGGTCTTTAAAGTGATCATTTCAAATTGATCAACCGTAGTAGTGGTGGCGCAATCTAAAAATGAGTCGGACCTATGAAATATTCGCTGCTGTGCTCCACCTTAATTGCTAGCCTAACAAGCCCATTCGCCTTTTCAGCAAGCTGCCCTGAGATACTTGATGGCAAACAAAGGCTATTAAACTCAAACGAAGAGATTGAACTGTGTGAAGAATTTGAAGGTAAAACTTTATTGATTGTAAACACGGCAAGTCAATGCGGTTTCACTCCTCAGTTCGAGCAACTTGAGGAGCTCCACCAAACGTACAAAGATCAGGGGTTCACGGTTGTTGGTTTCCCCAGTAATGATTTTCGTCAAGACAGAGGGAGTGAGGAGCAATCGGCTAAAATCTGCTACCTAGATTATGGCGTGACCTTTCCGATGATGGCGCGAGCATCACTCTCTGGTCCTGACGCAAATCCAGTCTTTTCGGAAATCCAACAACAAGCAGGCGTCAAACCGAAATGGAATTTCTACAAGTTCTTAGTCAACAAACAAGGTAAGGTAGTAGCAACCTTCCCAAGTTCTACATCGCCAACCAGTACTACCCTCAAAAATGCAATAGAGCAGCAGCTATGAGTTCAGACTACGTGGAGACAACTCGCACGCGCAGCACTATGGCCAAGCTCGGCTACATGGGCTTAGTGCCCTTTTTATTCGGCCTGTGGTTATCGCTCACCGACAGCCAACTCTTTACCTTGAGCGGCGAAACACTCTTCATCACCTACAGCGTGGTGATCTTGAGCTTTTTGTCGGGCATCTTATGGAGCAATGGGATAGAGAACTTCGAAAGTCAATCCAGCAACAAGGCGCTAATTCTGAGCAATGTCATTGTATTGGCCGCTTGGCTAGCGGTGCAACTCGGTGAGCAGAAAGAGTTTCTCACCACTCTGATCCTTATCATTGGCTACATAGCAGTGTGGCGAGCGGAAAGGTCAATGAGAGAAGAGAACCAAAGTGAAGGCCCCGACGGCTATTTTGATATGCGAACCAGATTGACCTCTAGCGTGGTATTAATGCACGGTATAGTGATGTTGACTTAAGCAAGTGACGCTTGCATCACGTATATAAGGAGGCATGTCTTGCGTTTTTCCACACATTACTTTTTGTAGATCGAAACTAGCTCACTATCTGTAACGTATGTGAAAGCATAATAAGCTTTGAGGCAAAACTAAGTTAGCCGACCTATGATACTGCTTTGGTTTCTCGAGTGCTGCCGGTAGATTCCTTTCTTCAAAGGAATGACGAATTATCGAATGTTATGCTTGCTGAATAAGGGGAGCTTTTGTCCAAAACGTATCAGCTTGGTCTTCAGAAGCGCAGAATGCACTCTAGCATGTGGTTACTCCCACCATTCAAGATAGCCGTCATCCCCTTGAAAAACGGGATCGTCATCAGCGCGTTGTGTGTCTGCTTTTCAGAATTCGTTTTTATTTTAAGGAAGCCACACGCTTTGGGAGGTACTCGTTTCCACAAGGAAGACGACGTAAGTGGATGGTTTTTCGCTTATTCGATTTTTATTGTCATCACCTCAGACTTGGCATTTGTGATACGCCCCAAAATTGTCAAACCTTAGCATTCACATTGCGAAAAACCGCATGAAAAGTCCGCCTTTCTGATCGAACGATTTTGTCCTTTGACCGCTACTCTCAAACCATTCAACACACGTTTCTTTATCAAAGGGAACTTAACCGCAACATGTTTGGTCACAAGATAAGATATCACTAACGTTACGCTACCTAACCACTGTCGCTTGTATCTCTCTTCGACCGCTAATCGAAAGGATGAGACACGACTTTGTAGGTTCATTGACCTATTTCGTTCATATCACGTGATGTTATTGACAATACTTCTCTGCCCTGTTTTATTTGTTTGCACGTATGAGCATAATTATCTCAAATAAAATCTCACGCGAAAAGTTAGTCTCGGTGAGTTCATCGATTTAAAGCACACCATAAGGAATAAACATGTCAACACTGAATATCATAAAAGCCGACTACACCTCGGTCCCTGCACTCAGCAATATGTTTATCGCTGCTTATGCCAACAATGAAGCCATGCAAGCTGCTTTACGCCAAGATCAAGCCGCCGATTTTGCCCATGACGCATACTGGCGTTGGGCAATAGGGGAATGGGGTTTAGCAGGAGGAGAGGTCTACACCACGCCTGACGATGAGGGCTGTGTCATTATGCGTTCACCCGGCAAACACCAAGCCGATGTGATGCAAAAGATGGAGTTGCTCGCTATCGTTACTCGAATGATGGGTTCAAATAAAATTGAGCTAGCGAAAGAAGTGTGTGAGCAAATGCTGGCCGTTCCACCGCTTCAGGACTGTTACTGGCTGTGGGGCTTAGGCGTTTCTCCTGATGCAGGAGGCAAAGGGCTTGCTGGCGCGCTCATCAAAACCGTTACCGACCAAGCTGACGCGGCTGGAAAACCCACTTACGTTGTCGCATCGAGTGAAAAAGTCGTGACCACTTTTGAAAGACGTGGCTTTGAAGTGCTGTCGAAAAGTGAGAACTTTCCGTATTGGTTTATGCTTCGTCCCGCACAAGGCTAAGCCCAAAGAATGAGACTTCAATAAAGAAAAAGGTGGCAAAATAGCCACCTTTTTCCATATCATACCGTTTAATTCAGCGACTCAGTGACGACAAGTCATCCTAGTTGCTAGGAATAGCAGCGTATTAATTTAACACCACATAACCGCGATTCGTCATGCAGTTTTTGACGACCGTTTGACGGTCATTCTGATATTGTTCTTCATTTCCGCGTCGAGAACGATTTTTACCAATAACACCCGTTGCCAAACCAATAGCCGCGCCTTTTTTCGCCCCTTCAGTCCCAGAGCCGCCCGCAATCGCGACACCGGCAGATCCTAACGCCGCCCCTTTTGCCGCACCACTCACCGCGCCGCCAGAGCTTTGTCCCTTTTGCACTTGGTTACTGAGTTCTTCACATTGGTGTAAATCGTAGACGTAGTCTTTTTCATCGACGCCTGATTTATCAATAATAATGTTCGCCATGGCGGGAAAAGAGAAAAGGATAGATAACGAGCCAGTAAGTAGTAGTTTATTCATATCAAGATATCATTAAGAGTGAGTGGGCAGTTGGCATCGTAGCAACAACCCATCACCAATTTGGAATAAACGTTATTCCAAATTGAATCTTGACATCTCACCCCTGCGACTAATCAGGCATCAAATGTGCGATAAATCCGATTACTTTTTGTTCACTAGTTAAGCGCGATCTCAACATCCGATTCGATTTGACTCGAGCAGGCTAAGACAAAACCTTGCTCTATTTCTTCTGCTGTCAACGTTTCTACGCTGCTCGATTTAACTTGCCCAACTTTGACTTTGCACTTACACGAACCGCAGATCCCACTTCGGCAGGCGGCAATGACTGGAACGCCCCCTTTTTCTAACGCTTCTAGAAGTGAGCTGCCCGATGCGGCTTCTAACTCAACGCCAAAATCAGGGACTACCACCTGAACGGTACTGTTGTCTTCAACCGTTTGAGTATTGGAGACAGGCGTAAAGCTTTCTTGATAGAACTGCGACATATCAAAATGCGCCTGTTCCAATGCCGACTTCACCACTTCCATGAAGCCAGTTGGGCCACATAAATAGATGGTTCGCTCATGAAAATCAGCCACCAGCTTTGTGAGCCAATCCAAACTGATCAAGCCTTGTGGAAAGTCAGTACCCGAATTGTCTTCTAGCAACATTTTGAGTGTGAAATTATCCGTGTGCTTGCTTAGCTCTGTAAGCCTGTCGAAATAAATGGCGTCTTGTTTGCTTTTAGCAAGATGCAAAAATTCAATATCAACATCGGTAGATTTTGATAACCAGTCATCCACCATCGACATAACAGGGGTAATGCCACAGCCTGCACTGACCATCAGCACCTTAGCTTTAGGTAGGCAGTCAATATTATTGAAGCTTCCCAGCGGGGCTTGCACGTCTACATGCTCGCCTAGCTCAAGGTCATCAACGATGTGATTGGAAACTTGGCCACCCTTAACCCGCTTGACGGTAAATTTGAGCGAGTTTTCCCCTGGCATTGAGCTTATTGAATAAGCGCGATAAGCCTTCTTACCAGCAATATCAAAACCCAATGAAGAAAATTGCCCTGATTTGAATCTAAAGTCTACTTCTTGGGCAGGAGAAGAAAGTTCGAACGAAACCGAATCCGGCGTCTCAAACCATTTTTTAGTGCACGTTAGCGCAATCGATTGTGAATTAGACCATGCCATATTACGTTTCCTCTAAATAGAAACGGCGCCAGACGGGCGCCATTTCTTTTACCTAATGATTAAGCTGCCAAGATAGTTTTCAAGTCTTCTTCAACGGTTGTAATACCGCGCATATCAAACTTCTCTTGCATGATTTTCAGAAGGTTATCGGTTAGGAACGCAGGCGCTGTTGGGCCAGTGTAGATTCCCTTCACACCCAGTGCGAATAGAGTTAACAGGATAACAATGGCTTTTTGCTCAAACCACGACAACACAAGTGTCAGTGGTAATTCATTGATTCCGCAATCAAATTCTTGCGCCAGTGCGAGGGCAAGTTGAATGGCAGAATATGCATCATTACATTGACCAACGTCCAGTAGACGAGGAATGCCATTAATGTCGCCAAATTCATTCTTATTGAAACGGAATTTACCACACGCCAACGTCAAAATAACGCTATCGTCTGGTGCTTGAGCCGTGAAATCTGTGTAGTAACTACGCTCAGATTTATCCCCGTCACAACCGCCAACTAGGAAGAAGTGCTTAATCGCGCCGGCCTTTACCTGCTCGACAACCGCTGGTGCTGCCTGCATCAATGCATTACGACCAAACCCAACAGTGATCATATGTTCAATCTCGTTGTGCTTAAAGCCTTCACGCGCTAATGCACACTCAATAACCGCACCGAAATCATCACCTTCAAGGTGGACAACACCTGGCCATCCTACGATGCTACGAGTAAACAAGCGGTCAGCATATTGACCTACATCTGGGTTTAGCAAACAGTTTGACGTCATAACAATCGCGCCAGGGAAGTTAGCAAACTCTTTTTGTTGATTTTGCCAAGCGCTACCATAGTTACCCACTAGATGAGGGTACTTTTTCAATTCAGGGTAAGCATGTGCTGGCAGCATTTCACCATTGGTGTAAACGTTAATGCCTTTGCCTTCGGTCTGCTGAAGGATTTTCTCTAGGTCATGAAGGTCATGCCCTGAGACCAAAATGCATTTACCTTGGACCGTTTTGACATTGACCTGACTTGGCTCAGGATGACCAAAGGTATCCGTTTCACCCTTATCCAGCATCTCCATGATTTTGTAATTCATCAAACCAATTTGCATAGAGGTATTTAGTAACGCCTCAAGCTCTGTTGGGTCTGTACCTAACCAAGACATGATCTGGTGATATTCAGCGTACACGGTTTCATCAGTTTGAGATAATACTCGCGCGTGCTCTAAATAAGCCGCTGCACCTTTTAATCCATATAAGCACAATAAACGCAACCCAATGACATCTTCATGTAGGCTATCGTGACCACGGTTTACTGCTGCTGTCGGCGCGAATGCTAGCAACGCTTCTTTTGATGTTGGAAGATCAAACTGAGCAGCCGCAGACAAGGTGTCTAATTTGATATCTTGAAGCGTTGCAGCCGCCGTCACTTGCTCTTGTAGGCGTGATTTATAAGTAGCCGCTAGGTTTGCGAGTTCAATAATACGCTCAGGGTCAAAGTTAACATTGGTCAATGTTGCGAAGAATGCACGAGGTGCCCATTGATCAATCTCGTGGTCAATAATGCCAACGTTACGGCCTTGCTCTGCCCAAAAAGAAACCCCTTGTAAGGCGTAAACCAGTACATCTTGTAGATCAGAAACCTCTGACGTTTTTCCACACATACCTTGAGAGTAAGAACACCCCTTTGAAACAGGGGTTTGGATAGTTTGCTCGCATTGAATACAGAACATATAAAGAACTCCAGTGTTTTAAATTCCTTGCTTTGATACATTGTCAAAGCCATTTATTAACTCAAGCTTAATTGCACTAACCATGCCAAAAACTAAAATTTCATAACCAGTTGTAATTAATGGCATTTAACATTAAACCCACATTTAAATTGTGTCATTAAGACTACGGCATGCTGGGTTTTTTATAACACGTAAGTGTCATTATGACTCATATCGATATGCAAGCACGCTTTATTAGTGTTGAGGCAGGATACCGTTGTTGATAAGGTATGGAGAAATAACAAAAAAAATGGCTTTTTAGTGAACGCAGTAGTCTTTGATAATGTCGATAAATGGTTTGGTGGGTTTCAAGCGCTTAACGCTGTAAGCCTCACGGTTAAACAAGGCGAAATTGTTGTCATTTGTGGGCCATCGGGCTCAGGAAAGTCAACGCTAATTCGCTGTATTAACGGCTTGGAGCAGCATAATTCAGGCCAGATCAGCGTCTTAGATCAACCCAACCATTCTAAACATATCTTACCAGGTCAGATTGGTATGGTTTTTCAACATTTCAACCTATTTCCACACCTTACCGTACTTGAAAACTTAACGTTGGCCCCCATTCGAACATTAAAGTTGACGAAAAAGGAAGCCAACGAACGAGCTCTGGAAATGCTGACCCGAGTAAAAATAGCCGAACAAGCCAACAAATACCCTGCACAGCTGTCTGGCGGTCAACAGCAACGAGTCGCGATTGCTCGTTCCCTATGCATGAAACCCACGATTTTGCTCTTTGACGAGCCGACTTCAGCACTTGACCCAGAAATGATCAGTGAAGTGCTCAATGTCATGATTGAATTAGCAGAGGAAGGGATGACTATGTTATGCGTGACACATGAAATGGGCTTTGCTAAACGTGTGGCGGACAAGGTGATATTTATGGATGAGGGATGCATCATCGAATCGGCCTCTCCGCAAACCATTTTTGACTCCCCTCAGCACCCACGCACAAAAGCGTTCTTAGATAAGATACTAAACCATTGATGGTGGCCAAAATCTCGTTAACAATTCCAATGCTTGCCAAAATACTAAGACCTGTTGTGTCTGCTGCGCTGCAAATTGCGGTGGTCATCATTGCTCTGGTTTGGTTACTCGACAGTGGCGCTCAGAACATGGGTTATCGCTGGCAATGGGAACGTATTCCCGATTACTTAGCCTTTTATGAAGATGGTCAATGGTGGCCAGCTGAATTACTAGAAGGGTTGATTGTCACCATCAAAATTAGCACTGTTGCCATTGCCTTTACGTTAATCTTCGGACTCGCAACGGCGCTGCTAAAGCTGTCTAACTCCATAATAGGACGAGGCATCGCCCACTGTTATGTTGAAGGCATCCGTAACACACCATTATTGGTACAAATTTACCTGCTGTATTTCGTTTTCGGTCCTATAATTGGTCTCGATCGATTTGCTACCGCTGTGTTCGCCTTAGCGTTATTTCAAGGTGCTTACACGGCTGAAATCTTAAGAGCCGGTCTCATCAATATTCCAAAAGGACAAAGAGAAGCCTGCCGAACGATTGGCCTTTCGCCATTCTATACCTACTATGATGTGATCCTTCCTCAAGTCATCAGGCGCACTCTCCCACCATTGACTAACGAGGTGGTATCACTCGTCAAAAACTCATCTATAGTGAGCGTAATGGCCATTTTCGATCTCACCACTGAAGGACGAAACATTGTCTCAGAAACCGCGATGCCATTTGAAATTTGGTTCACTGTGGCTGCTATTTATTTAGTACTGACACTCTCATTATCCGCCTTATCCGCTTGGCTAGAACATCGGCTTAGCACAGAAAAACACACCTAATCTCAATTGTTCTTAAGGAGCGACATTATGAAAGGGAAATTTAGAAACATCATTAGCGCAGCAACCGCAATTGTATTGGGGCTGGCTGTGTCACTTGGCGCTAACGCGACTGAAACGCCCAACCTTGATAAAATTAATGAACGAGGCACATTACGTGTGGGGATGTCCACATTTGTACCTTGGGCTATGCGAGATAAACAAGGTGACCTCGTTGGCTTTGAAATCGACGTCGCCAGAAGACTAGCCGCCGATTCAGGATGGAAGGTTGAATTTGTCCCAACAGCCTGGGACGGCATCATTCCTGCGCTGTTATCACAAAAATTTGATGTCATCATTGGTGGGTTGTCGATTACGCCTGAACGTTCAAAAAGCGTCTTATTTACAGAACCTTACTCCCATTCTGGTGTACAAATTGCCGCAAGCAAAAAACTGGCTGGCGATTTTTCATCTATCGAAGACTTTGACTCCCGTCGCATCAAAATAGCGGCTCGACGTGGTGCCTTTACCGTTCAGGTCGCTCGTGAAACCTTCCCGAAAGCTAAAATCCTTCAGTTTGATGACGATGCACAAGCTTTTCAGGAAGTATTAAATGGCAACGCCCATGCGGTTATTGCCTCAAGCCCAAAACCAGAGCATGAAGCGGTAAAACACGCCGACGCCTTGTTCATCCCATTTGAAGACAGGCTCTCAAAAGGCAACGAAGCCTTTGCTGTGCGACTTGGCGAGACGGACAAAAACGCCTTTTTCAATGAATGGATCCAAGCTCGCACAGAGGATGGGTGGTTAAATGAACGCTATGAGTACTGGTTCTCCACACTCGATTGGCAAAATCAGGTCGCAAGTGGGCAGTAACCTATGACAAAAACGAACGATCGACCAATGTCTAAGCTATATCGCGACGAGAGATCGGCAGGCGAAGTGGATACTGCTAACTCTCAACAGCGACATCAACGTGTATCACGCTGGTGGCGTCCGAATACTATGGATTTAACGCTTATCGCGTTATTAATCATTGGCGTAGTTTGGCTTGGTTATCGTTCGTCAATCGGAATTCATTACCAGTGGCGCTGGGCTGAGGCCTTGGCACTTATCTTCACACCCAGAGCCGACGGCAGTCTGCCCTACTTCGTTCAAGGCTTCATATCAACACTAAGGTTGAGCTTTTGGGGAATGGCGCTCGCACTATCGCTCGGTACGCTGCTAGGGCTTGCCAAGCACTCTGCTATTAAGCTGTGTAGCATTCCTGCTAATCTGTTTATTCAGCTGATCAGAAATATACCGCCACTGGTTTTCATTTTTATTTTCTACTTTTTTGTATCAAATCAGTTGATACCGCTACTCGGATTAACATCACTATTACGCGAGTACTCTGGCTCCATCAACGCGGTGCAGTCTTTTTTGTTTGGTCCAAGTGCTTTGTGGGAAAACCTGTTGTCTGGCGTAATTTGCATTGGGTTATTGTCTTCGGCTTACGTCGCAGAAATCGTCCGATCAGGGCTGTCTTCCATACCCAATGGGCAGTGGGAAGCGGGCAACACATTAGGGCTATCAACTTGGAGCCAATATAAGGACGTGATTGCCCCACAAGTACTGACATTAATAAGCCCGGCATTGGCGGGACAAGCTATTTCTTTGGTTAAAGACACCTCTATCGTATCGTTAATTTCCATACAAGAAATGACATTTGTTGGGACGGAGATGGCCAATTCATCAGGCTTAATATTCGAAATTTGGCTCATCGTTGGATTGTGTTACTTCCTGCTGTGTTTTTCACTGTCAATATTATTTAGAAAAATTGAGCAGCGAAACCAAAAGTAAACAACGAGCCGCGAATTAAAAGCGGCTAAAATATTAGCCCTAGATCTTTCAATGCACATTCACATTGTGTGGAATTGGTAAATTGTACCGCATGCATACCCACCGCTTCAGCGCCCTCAACGTTGTAAGGCATATCATCAATGAAAACTGACTCTGATGCTTTCAAGTTATGGTCACTTAATAACGATTGGTAGATTGCAGCTTGCGGTTTTAGCAGCCCAACTTCCGCAGACACCGTTGCACCATCAAATAATGACCAAAAATCATAATTGGTTTTGAGATAGTCAACAATTTCCACCACATTGTCAGTAAGTGCATACACGCCATACCCAGCGTGTTTCACTCTTTCAATCAAATTCACTGAACCATGCAACACCAACTGAGTGTGTTTCACGTAATAAAATAATTGGTCGCATTCTTCTGCCGACAGTCCTTGCTCGGTAATATAACGTGCTGAAGCCTCTTGTTCCGTCAGTAATCCTTTATTCAACGCGCTCCAGATATCAGATTGAAAAATAGTTTTTGCACGTTCAGCGTGTGGCTCTGTGTTACCAAACGTCAATCTCACAATCTCTTCTGGCGCCCAACGCACGATCACATTACCTACATCAAAGACGACATTTTTGATTTCATTGCTCCGCATTCTGACTCCTATGAAAATCTAGCATCCACGAACAAATGATGTTCTTCTACTATGACGGAACAATGAATAAAAAACCGCTACATACGGCATTGTTTGAGCACCTTTTTTTATCAAAATAAACGCGCTTTATGCCCCTCACCCAAGCGCCACTCTGCGCGCTTATACACCTCATCGTCGATCTATATGGGTAAATAGTGATCGACCAACAATATAACAAACAATACCATTAGGTGAATGATAGAAAATTTGAAGGTATCCATCGCCGTTTTGTCATCTGAGGCATATTTAAGTTTCCATGCATAGTATATAAACCCAGCACTAAGGCAGGTTGAGCCTACTAAATACAGTAACCCTGTCATACCAACCAATGCTGGCATCAAGCACACCAACGCCAGTAAAATGGTATACAGTAGAATCGACGTTTTAGTATATTCGACGCCATGCGTCACTGGCAGCATTGGGATATCCGCTTTGGCGTAATCGTCTTTTCTATGGATAGCCAATGCCCAAAAATGAGGTGGCGTCCAAATGAAGATGATCATCACCAACAACCAAGCGTTTGCATGAAGCTCTCCTGTCACGGCCGTCCAACCAAGCAGCGGTGGCATGGCACCAGCAATGCCCGCAATAACAATATTTTGTGGTGTTGCGCGCTTTAAATACAAGGTATACACCACCGCATATCCCAGTAAACTCGCAAACGTTAACCAAGCGGTTAACCAGTTGACCGTTGTCGCTAGAATCACGAATCCAACCAGACCGATGCCTGCTGCAAAGGCAAACACTTTCGCTACACTCAAGTCGCCTGAAGGCAAAGGTCGTTTGTGTGTTCGCGCCATGATGCCGTCGATTCTTCGGTCAATCAAATGATTGAACGCCGCCGCAGAGCCCGCCATCAAGGCAATCCCTATCAGCCCCATCACCGTCTGTTGTAATGGCAATACGCCAGGCACTGCGAGGCACATTCCTACTAATGCGGTAAGAATCATTAACGCCACCACTTTGGGTTTAGTCAACGTCAAATATACCCGCCAATGGGCCTTATGATTAGCTGCGCCCTGCTCGATACGAATATTATTCGATGCTATGGTTGATTTACTCATAGAGTGTTCTCCTTGTCTCCAGACGCTTTTGCTTGTGTCATTGCATATTTAGATTCAACAACGGTGAATACAGGCTTTTCAATTTGAGTCATTACAGCCGTACGAATAACGTAATTTGTTTTAATCAAGGTAAGTAAAAGGATTGCCGCCCCTAGGTTATGCAGCACCGCAATACCCAGAGGTAAATGAAAGACAACATTACTGATACCAAGGGCCAACTGTGCGGCTAAAACTATCCCCAAACCGCGCCCCAATTGCTTGAACACTGCGGGCTCTTGTTGCATTAATTTAAAAGCCAACATGCCCACGGTAAATGCAACCACGATGGCGCCGAGACGATGAGTGACATGAATGGTCATTCTGGCCGCATAATCTAAAATGCCGAATTCATAGCTATCCACGCCAAGGTGCAGCGGCGTAAAAGCGGTGACAAAATCTAACGAATCAAACCATTGCCCTTCACAAATCGGTAAGCTCGTGCACACCACTGCCGCGTAATTGGATGATGTCCAGCCCCCCAACATAATCTGAATAATGGTCACGACTAATGCAAAACCAGCCAACATTTTAAGCGTTTTTGGAACCACTGAGGTGGCAGCGCTTAGCGGTGACTGACGTGAATTTACGTCAATCGAATATCGATCAGGCCGACTAACATGGGGGCTATATCGATCAGGCTTATCCCCGCCGTTACTTGCGCTTTCGCCACGACTTCTATCATTACGATTATCATGAACATCACGGTCATCCTTACCATGTTCATTCGGCGTCTTTACAACCTTGGGTTGGAAGACCTTTCGACCTGGTAGTAATGCCGCGGTTTCTGGCGGTTGTATGTTCTCCCTTCGTAAAGTGACACGAGGTCGCAATCGAAGGTAGCTAACAAACAAGAGTGAGAACATGGTAAACCCACCAAGTAAGTGTCCCATCACAACAATAGGCATCAATTTTAGTGTGACCGTCCACATGCCGAGCGCCGCTTGAAAAACAATAATAATTGACAACGCCAACGGTAAAACGACACCAAGTTTAGCCCTTTCTTTTGAGAGCGCTATCGCTGTAATCATAAACACAAAGAGCCCTAATGCGCCCGCGAGATATCGGTGAATCATCTCCAGCCATGCCTTGCTTTGTTCAACAGCCCGCTCTGGATAAAGCGTATTGGCAACCTGAACATCCACCTTGTGAGTCGGCACGGTAAGATGACCATAACAACCAGGCCAATCTGGGCAACCTAGCCCTGCATCAGCTAGACGGGTATACGCACCCATTGCAATAACAATAATCGTAAGCAGCAAACTTAATTTAATCGTGTTCATCAAGTTCATAGCGACTCCTTTCTTCCATAGATTGACGGCGCTTACTGGTTGTCTGTTCTCATTCGTCCGCCTACAACATACTCAGTTTTTTGGAGGTGATTCTTTATCCTACTCTGGATAATTTGAGCATTTTACGTAAATCAGACAACAGCCCTTTACTGTTCGCGGCTTGGTATTCGCTATCTACAGGGGCAAAAGACATCACCATCTGTCCGAGCGTATCGACAATAACGTACCCTTCTTTTGGCACCACACTGACAAATTGCGGATTCACTTCGATTCGCATAACCGAGGAAGGCAGATCTGGAATCGCCTGACCCGGCAAAACATAAACCACAGGGGTGACTCGCTCTTTATATTTTCCCAGCGCAATATAGGTTTGCCCCATGACATACAAGCGGTTTTGACAGGCATCACCACAAACAGAAGGCATCACATAACCAAGCTGCCAGCTTTCCTGTTGCAGTGGATTAATTAGGCCAAGGTCCGTGAATGTCATACGCGGTTCTATGAGGGCACCATGATTTGTCGCCCCTGATTGATACCAATGGTTACTCAAGATTGTTTTGGCGAAAATAAACGGCAGCGCAAAAAAGAGTGTCAAGATTACTAAGGTCAAGCGTCCTTTCCACGGAGAGGGACGAACAGGATCAGTGTTGGGAGACCCCATATCGTTACCAAGCTTATTGTCTGGGCGATTCTTTAATGTCGTTTCTTGGCTCATGGCGCCTCCTTGCGAGATGACTTAAAGACTTTGAAAGCAACGAATATCATGATACTGGCGAACACCGCTGCCATCGAAAACCATTGCAATGAGTATCCAAAGTGCTTGTTAGCATTCATTGAGATAGGTTTCCAAGGATGAACATAATCCGTAGAACCATCGGTTGGTTGTATGACCCAACTCAATAGTGGTTGTTCAACCACGTCATAAATAGCCGTCAGATTTAAATTTTGAACCCTGTAGGTCAGCACGGTGCCCAAACCTTCGATAGGAGATGGTTGGAATGCTTCCAAATACAATTTATTCCCCAACGGGTTCGGTTGTTTTTGATAAAGGCGACCAGTGACTGACATAGGTTGCGTGACAGGATTAACTGCTGGAAGCACTTCTCTTCCTCCAATCACTGGAGTGAAACCAATTTCGAACAAGACGCTTCTACCTAGTTCACTGTGCATGAGTTGATAGACTAAATAGCCGACCTTACCGTCGACGGTTTGATTATCTAAGAAGAACAAGATCGGCTGTGGCCGTAGCTTCGCGACAATTGGCATGCCGAGCCACCTCAAATAGTCAGCCTCGTTTTGTTGACTGGCGTTGGGAATAACCAAGCTTGATAACTCAACCACTTGCTGTTGCTCTCTCTCTTCTAACATCCGTTCAATGTTCTGTTTTTCTAACCCTCTGTCCCATTGCCATAAACCCAATTTGACCAATACAGAAAACACAACCACAGTTAAACTCAAAGCCGCCCAAAACCAGCCCGAGGCTGCACGCTTTGGTTGAGGAGAACCTATGTTGACCCCGTTAGTCTTTAAAATTGTTCTGGTACTGCTACTGCTCTTCATTATTTTCAACTTGGCCCTTGCTCTAATTCGAATGGTAAAAGACGATTCAACCTCTGAAAAACCGATGAGCTACTACCTAGGACGACGAGTACTGTTTTCTGCCATCGTGGTCTTGTTGTTAATCATTGCCCTGACTAGTGGCATTCTTGTTCCTAATGCTAGGCCCTATTAATCGCTGGCTTGTCTGTACGCTTGTCACTCATACTCATTTACAACACATAGACAAATACAAACAGACACAACCAAACCACATCAACAAAATGCCAATACCAACTCCCCGCTTGGAACGCAAAATGGTCTTTCGGAGTAAAGTGGTCTTTCGCTATCCTAAACAGCAACACAATTAAAAATATCGTGCCAAGGCACACATGCAACCCATGGAATCCGGTTAACATGAAGAAGGTGTTACCGTAGACACCGGATTGAAGAGTGAGCCCCATATCTTGATAAGCGTGCGCGTATTCCACCACCTGAAAATACAAAAAACACACCGCTAGAATTATCGTAATTTCTAACCAAACAATGAGTGCAGTGCGTTTGTCTTTCTCCAAACTGACATGCGCCATATGCAGAGTGATAGAAGACAACAATAGTAGGATGGTGTTTTTGAGTGGGAGTCCTTGCCAAGGCATCGCTTGCGTCGTCGTACCATCTGGCGTTGTCGTTAGTGGCCACATTGCTTCAAATGCCGGCCACAACACCTCATGCGTCATTACGTTATTATCTGCGCCTCCCAGCCAAGGAACCGAAATCATTCGTGCATAGAACAACGCCCCAAAAAAGGCACCAAAGAACATCACCTCAGAAAAAATAAACCAGCTCATACCTTGCTTAAACGAGCGAGTAATTTGGTCTGAATAAAGACCGGCCAGCGATTCCGTCACCACGTTGCTAAACCAGCCTGACAGCATATAAAGCAACACAACAAAGCCCAATACCAGTACCACTTTACCAATGGTACTGCCCGCCCCACCGACTTCTAAGTTTTGCACAGTCAAACCTGCGCCAACGGCGACAAGGAACAAAGCAATAGCGCCGACAATGGGCCAACTGCTTTGCGCTGGTACGTAATAAGATTGAGGTTTACTCATTGCTTAACTCCCTGTTAAGTGCGCTTTTGCTACCTTGACTACGACTGACGGTGTTCTGCACATTGGTGGTTGTCGTGGCATCTGATGAGACACTACTTGTAATGTTATAAAGCGTGTATGACAAAGTCAGAGTATGAATAGACTCTGGCACGTCGGGTTCGATGTAAAAGATGAGGGGCATTTCTGCATTTGCATTAGCATCAAGTGGCTGTTGGTTAAAACAGAAGCATTCAATTTTATTGAAATACACTGCGCCCGTGCCCGGCGATACCGAAGGTACGGCTTGCCCAACTAATGATTGACTAGTGTTATTCGTTGCCAGGTACGCCGTTTGAATCACTTCTCCGGGGTGAACATCCATGGAGACTTTCTGAGGCGCGAAGCTCCACGGCATATCTGGATTAATGTGAGCCATGAACTCAACGCGAATCTTTCGAGATTCATCCACCTGCATACCGACGGGTTGAACCGCTGATACGGTATTCGTTTTTCCGTTTATTCCTAATACATCACACATCACGTCGTATAACGGAACCAGAGCAAAGCCAAAACCAAACATACCAACCACGGCGACACACAGCCATCCGGTCAGTTTTTTATTTGATGGTGTTGATTTGCTCTCCATAGCGTTCTCCGTTTTTAACGTTTGTCACTGACTAATATCGGTGCCTGACTAGCATCAGTATCTTACTAACATGAATGTCTTATCATAATGAGCATCTAATCCACTCGCGGAGGTGTGGTGAAGGTATGGTGAGGCGCTGGGCTTGGCACGGTCCATTCCAATCCTTCAGCACGGTCCCACGGTTTCGCTGCCGCAGGCTCGCCACCACGAATACACTTAATCACCAACCACAAAAATATGAGCTGTGATAAGCCAAAGGCAAAGCCACCTATCGAGACGATTTGATTAACGTCGGCAAACTGAATGGCGTAATCTGGAATACGTCGAGGCATCCCCGCCAATCCTAAAAAGTGCATAGGGAAAAACAACACATTGACTGAAATCACCGAGCACCAAAAATGCCACAAGCTCAACCTTTGGTCATACATATGACCGGTCCATTTTGGCAACCAGTAGTAGGCCGCCGCCATGATTGAGAAGACCGCGCCAGTGACAAGTACATAGTGGAAATGCGCCACAACAAAATAGGTATCGTGGTACTGGAAGTCAGCAGGGACAATCGCGAGCATCAATCCCGAGAATCCACCAATGGTAAATAAAATAATGAATGCAATTGCAAACAACATTGGGGTTTCAAAGGTCAGTGCCCCTCGCCACATTGTCGCGACCCAGTTGAACACTTTGACGCCTGTTGGCACCGCTATCAGCATGGTGCAATACATAAAGAACAGTTCGGCAAACACTGGCATTCCGGTGGTGAACATGTGGTGTGCCCAGACTAAAAATGACAACAAGGCGATACTGCAGGTCGCGTAGACCATAGAATGGTAACCAAACAACTTCTTACCACTGAACGCAGGGACAATGGCAGAGATAATGCCAAAAGAAGGCAAAATCATGATGTACACCTCGGGGTGACCGAAGAACCAGAAGATGTGTTGGAACATCACGGGATCCCCTCCCCCCGCGGCATCAAAGAAGCTGGTCCCGAAGTATTTATCGGTTAAGACCATGGTCACCGCGCCAGCAAGTACCGGCATAACCGCAATAAGTAAGAAAGCGGTAATGAGCCAAGTCCAGACAAACAGCGGCATCTTCATTAGTTTCATGCCTGGCGCGCGCATATTAAAGATGGTAACGATGACGTTGATCGCTCCCATAATTGAACTGATACCCATGATATGTACTGAGAAAACAAATAACGCAGTACTGTCAGGACCATAAGTAGTCGATAACGGTGCGTAGAACGTCCAGCCAAAATCAGGGCCACCACCGGGCATAAATAATGACGACAACAAAATGAGAAAGGCGAAAGGCAGAATCCAAAAGCTTAGGTTATTCATGCGAGGTAAGGCCATATCTGGCGCGCCAATCATCATTGGAATCATCCAGTTTGCCAGCCCAGTAAACGCTGGCATCACAGCACCAAAGACCATCACAAGACCATGGACCGTCGTCATTTGGTTAAAAAAGTGTGGCTCAATCAGTTGCAAACCTGGCTGGAACAATTCGGCACGAATCACCATTGCCATCGCGCCGCCAGTTAAGAACATAATAAAGCTAAACCATAGGTACAATGTCCCTATGTCTTTGTGGTTAGTGGAATAGACCCACCGAGCCCAGCCCGTTGGCGTATGATGATGGTCGTTGTCATCGTGGTGTCCGCTTTCCCCACCTAGCACGCCACCTGTCGCGCTGGTGCTGTCGGCTCTGCTAATATCAGCATCGGTAGCAGCTGACGATTTTATCTTATCAATAGGATCCATCTTCATCACTGCTCCTCGGAGCTAGCGGGCTCCATTCCTTGAGTTTTGTATGCGTTTACGTCTGATGCTTGTATGATATCTCCAGTGTCGTTACCCCAAGCGTTTCGTTGGTAGGTCACGACCGCGGCAATTTCTTTGTCAGTCAATTGATTCGCAAAAGATTGCATTGCCGTGCCGTTCACGCCATCAACCACCTTAGAAAGGTGGGTTGATATCTCTCCTGTGGTGGCGACTGGACTGCCGGCTATAGCAGGAAAAGCACCCGTAATGCCCAAACCATTTACTTGATGGCATACCGCACAACGGGCGCTGTAAATCTGTTCACCTAGCCCCATTAGCTCGTCCATTGAGAGTGTCGCGTCCAACGACTTAGCTGCTTCAGCTTGCGCTAAGGCCATTTCTTCTTTCTTGCCTGCGAGCCAATTATCGTAATCAGACTGCTCCATCGCGTGCACGACGATAGGCATAAAACCATGCGCTTTACCGCACAACTCTGCACATTGCCCACGATACACACCAGGCTCATCAATTTTTGTCCACGCTTCATTAATAAAGCCGGGAATGGTGTCTTTTTTAACCGCAAAATCCGGTACCCACCATGAATGGATGACATCATCAGACGTCATTAGAAAGCGTATTTTTTGATTAATGGGTAGGACAAGCGCATTGTCGACTTCTAACAAGTAATGCGCCCCTTTTTCTTCGATGCCATCGATTTGTTTTTGGCTTGTCGCAAGCAGTGAATAAAAGCCCACGTCCTCACCAAAATATTCGTAATGCCATTTCCACTGCGAACCTGTGATTTTGATAGTTAAATCAGACTTAGAGGTGTCTTCCATCGCAATCAAGGTTTTGGTGGCGGGTATCGCCATAGCGATCAAGATAATGACCGGAATCACGGTCCATAAGATCTCTACCTTGGTGCTCTCGTGGAAATTGGCGGCGACAGCGCCTTTGGATTTTCGGTGTTTGATAATGGAATAAAACATCACACCAAAGACGAGAAATGCGATAGCGCAACAAATATAAAAGATCAGCATGTGTAGGTCATAGACCTTGTTACTGATATCGGTTACGCCTCGTGTGAGGTTGTAGTTGTTCGATTCAGCACTCACTGATTGGCTAACGAGCAATGTCGCCAAACCAATCCACGAGCAAATGGGCAGCAATCTCTTCAAAAGATTTCTCCTTTGCCTGTCCACATCTGTCCGGATGTGGTTCCCCTTTGGCATTCACCAAGCACGTCCAAGCAGTGATCAAACTGGTTAGGATGGTAAATGTAATCAACGTTCCACTAAAATAATGAAACAAGACAGCCTCATTGGCCTAAACAAACCACACAGGTAAACGGTCAATACCAACAACGAACCACTTACTTATTAAGTTTGATTTCAATAAATATAACGCAAGCAATTGTTATATTTTTGTTAATTAAAAGGCTAGTTAGAGAACTCAAGATCCGCAAGGAGAAAAATCAAAGCGTTTTTTTTGTGATCGCTTCAGGTCGTACTCTCAGTAGATTTTGACAAAACGATAAATTAAGTTCTAAAAATGAGGGAGGAACCGACCAATCAAATGACCGTAGTTTGTCTTACCTCACAAAATGAGTAAAAATTCATTAATCGATGGTTGGAAATATCCTCTTATTGTATGACAATATGTCGTATTAGTTTTATTCCTCTTAACACTACTTATTTATAAGAGAGTTCGTATGAGCAACGAGAAATCATTCGACGCAATCAAGGCCATGAAGCTAGAAAACGACACTTCAGCGGGTAACCTTGTAGACTTGCTTCCAATCGAAGTACAAAAACGTGACTTTGATTTATCTTTCCTAGACACCTTATCTGAAGCGCGCCCTCGCCTTTTGGTTCAAGGTAAAGACCTAGCCGAATTCAAATCGAAAGTTCAGCAAGATGAATCTTTCTGTATGTTTGATGACTTCTTCAATAATTCAACAGTGAAGTTCCTAGAAACGGCACCGTACGAAGAGCCACAAGCTTACCCAGAAGAAACCGTAGGCAAAGCATCATTGTGGCGTCCTTACTGGCGTCAAATGTACGTAGATTGCCAAATGGCAATGAATGCGACTCGTAACCTTTCTATCGCAGGTATCGTTAAAGAAGATGAAGCGCTTATTGCAAAAGCAAAAGCATGGACTTTGAAGCTTGCAACGTACGATCCAGATGGTGTTACTTCTCGTGGTTACAACGATGAAGCTGCATTCCGTGTAATCGCAGCAATGGCTTGGGGCTATGACTGGCTACATGCTCATTTCACAGACGAAGAACGTGCAATCGTTCGCGAAGCACTCGTTGTTCGTCTCGATGAAATCATGCACCACCTAAAAGTAACCGTTGACCTGCTCAACAACCCGCTTAACAGCCACGGTGTACGTTCGATTTCGTCAGCTATCATTCCAACATGTATCGCCTTGTACCACGACCACCCGAAAGCTGGTGAGTACATTGCCTACGCGTTAGAGTACTACGCAGTACACTACCCACCATGGGGTGGTGAAGATGGTGGTTGGGCAGAAGGTCCTGACTACTGGAACACGCAAACTGCGTTCCTAGGTGAAGCTTTTGACCTATTAAAAGCTTACGCTGGTGTAGACATGTTCAACAAAACATTCTACGAAAACACAGGTGATTTCCCACTTTACTGCATGCCTGTTCACTCAAAGCGTGCGAGCTTCTGTGACCAATCATCTATCGGTGATTTCCCTGGTCTAAAACTGGCCTACAACATCAAGCACTACGCAGGTGTTAACCAAAAGCCAGAGTATGTTTGGTACTACAACCAACTTAAAGGCCGTGATACTGAAGCGCACACTAAATTCTACAACTACGGTTGGTGGGACTTTGGTTATGACGATCTTCGTTTCAACATCTTATGGGATGCACCAGAAGAAAAAGCACCGTCAAACGATCCACTGCTAAAAGTATTCCCAATCACTGGTTGGGCTGCTTTCCACAATAAGATGACCGAGCGCGATGAGCACATCCACATGGTCTTCAAGTGCAGCCCGTTTGGCTCTATCAGCCACTCGCACGCTGACCAAAATGCGTTCACATTACACGCATTTGGTGAAACATTAGCTTCGATTACTGGTTACTACGGTGGTTTCGGTGTTGACATGCATACTAAATGGCGTCGTCACACGTTCTCTAAAAACCTACCGCTATTTGGTGGTAAAGGTCAATACGGTGAGAACAAGAACACCAAGTTTGAAGGTCACCAAGATAGCTACTGTATTGAAGCTGGCGGCAACATCACCGATTTCGACACTGAATCAGATGTCAAAATGGTTGAAGGTGACGCGACGGCTTCATACAAATTCTTCGTTCCAGAGATCGAATCGTATAAACGTAAGATCTGGTTCGTAGCTGGTAAAGTATTTGTAATGCAGGACAAGGCAACACTTTCTGAAGAGAAAGACATGACTTGGCTAATGCACACAACGTTCACCAATGAAGTCGCGGATAAGTCGTTCACGATTCGTGGTGAGGTTGCACACTTAGATGTGAACTTCATTAACGAAGCATCAGACAACATTCTTTCTGTTAAGAACGTTGAAGGCTTTGGTGAAGTTGACGAGTATGAATTTAAAGACCTAGAAATTCACCGTCACGTAGAAGTGGAATTCAAAACAGCAAAAGAGCACAACATCTTGTCGCTTCTTGTACCTAACAAGAACAACGGCGAGCAAGTTGAGGTTTCTCACAAGCTTGTTGGTAACACACTTGAACTGACCGTTGATGGTGAGACAGTAACTATCGAACTATAGTTCGTTGTTCTGAATTAAGTCACACAACAGCCCTAGATTAAATCTAGGGCTTTTTTATACCCACATGCATACTAGATAGTGCTCTTTCAATTAAAAAACCTTGTTTCTTTTGTCAACATTTCTCAATACTTGACGCTTAATATTCAATGAATATAGCGACCTGTTTCACCTACGTCCCCCTCTAAAAGTACAGCCTAGCCATAAGTATCTGTTTAATAGTTAAAAATAACAAAAAACCGAAATACATCGCCATTACAGACCTCAATATAGTTGACACTATCAACGAATGGCAATATAGTTGATATTATCAACATAAGAGCGAGAGTATTGTTCTCGTCGAATATGACGAAATGCACTCAACTTTAGCTTTTACGCCGTCACTTTATGAGGTAACTAAGATGGGAATTATCAAACCAACTAACACCACCGTTGAGCAACTTAAAGGCTTACATGTTTACCATACCGGTTTTTCCAATTGTGCGATGCGAGTAAGAATCGCTCTTGAAGAAAAAGGCCTCCCTTGGACAAGCCATCTTATTGACTTGCAAAAAGGTGAACAGTTGACTCCCGAGTACATCGGAATTAATCCTAACGCTGTTGTCCCGACTCTTATTGATGATGGCGTAGTCATCATTGATTCATCTGACATTATCGATTACTTAGATTCAAACTATATCCCTAACTCTCTTCGTCCTGAGTCAGAGACCGAGCAAAAAGAAATGTATGAATGGATGTACTTAGCAAGAGATAATCATCTTTCCATCAAGACGTACATGTATAGTCACCTCGGTGCCAGCGGCGCCATGAAACGTTCTGACTCAACCATGGCTGAATATCGTAAAAATCAGACTTTTGATATGGCATTACTTGAGTTTCACGAGCGATTTAACTCTCACGAAGGCTTTACTGAGAAAGATATTGCCGATGCAACATCCATCATTGACGACTGTTTCCGAAAAATGGATGCCAGATTAAAAACCCACGACTGGCTTGCTGGTGATAGCTTCTCACTAGCTGACATCGCATGGATACCGCAATTAATTGTCTTAAATGCCGCTAAGTTTCCATTTGAGAACTACCAGAATCTGGATAATTGGAAAAACGCCATTATGAAACGCCCTAGCTTTAAACGAGCTGTTTTGGACTGGCTACCCGACATGACCAAATAATATCGTCTATCTTTTGTATATCAGATTTATACTCATAATGTTTAGCGTTTACCTTACCCTCTCTTATTGGTAAGGTAGCGCCCCCTGCTGATGTGCGCTCATGATACGCATATTAAGGTGGGATCAAGTGAACGTAATTTTACTGTATTCGTTATGAGTAAAAACAAAGCATGTTCTCTTTCACAGCATAAGCCATACTCCACCAACGCAAACTCGTTGGATCTGATTTTACTACTTGGGATAATTGATGAAATTCGGTCAACTTCTTTTAATAAGCTCACTGCTCATTCTTTCTGGTTGTTCGTCGTTAACGCATGACGAGGCAGCCGAGCAGCGCGCCGAGCTTGATACTATGGCTAGCACCGCCATCGATGGTTTTCTAGCCGATGAACCAGGGTTAAAGGGACAAATTGACTCTTCATTGGCCTATGGTGTTGCCAACATGAAAGTGACCAAGATACCTTTCTTTGGTGCGGGTGGTGGAAAGGGCGTATTAGTCATAAAGGACCAAGAGCAACGTATTTATTTTACTATTCAGAGGCTCGACTTTGGTGCCGGCTGGGGTGCTCGCTCATTTAAAGCACTGATAATACTCAACAAACAAGACCTAGTTGATGATTGGAAAAATGGTGAATGGCGATTTGAGCTAGGCGCAGAAGCATCGGCTGGAACCCTCGCTGCAGAAGGGACTTCACAAGATCTTCATCCAGACTTTTCTCTCCATGTTTTGTCTGATGGCGGCGCGTCGGCAACGGTGACAGCTCGCGTAATTCGAGCCTCGGTCAACAAAGACATTACTGAGACATTGAGTAACAAACCTTAATATACCTTAATAACGCCGTATTCGAATAAGAACCTGGCTTAGATAACGCATCAAGGCCGCATTATCCTAAGCCAGAATCATACGCTGCCATAACCCGCCCTCAGGGACAACCAACCTGTCTTATTCCCAATCAATGATAATTTAACGTCGAATCCTTTTGTCAGGTGCTGCTTTCTTAGAATACTCATGTATGATGTGCGGCTTATTGTATGACAAATTAGCCTTTAGCCACGTCTCCATGAATAAAATCACAAACCAAGCTATCCTATTGCTCGTGCTCGCCAACTTGCTGGCCTCATTTTCAGATGTCTCATTGAAGGTATTGAATGGTGAAGTACCTACGTTTCAATACGTCTTTATTCGCCAGTTATTAAGCGTGCTTCTTTTATTGCCATTTTGGTTGAAACTGCCTCGTGACACTCGAATGCAGGGCGGATGTAGGATCAATTTTCTACGGGCTCAATTCATTCTTATTGGCAGCGGTTGTGCCATGATTGCCATCACGCATTTAACACTCGCCACCGCAAATGCGATGTTTTATGTCGGTCCTATTCTGATGCTACCGTTATCTGTTGTGTTATTGAAAGAAAAACCCAACTCAACCAAAATTCTCGCCACGTTGATTGGCTTTATCGGGGTTTTGATCGTACTGCGCCCCGAGCAGTTTCATTGGGCTGCCATCGCGGGCTTAGGCAGCGCATTGGCAATGGGCGTGGGTAACATTCTGATTAAGCGCCTTCCTCACGACCAACATATTATCGCTACGCTTTTTTGGACCGGATTGATGACTCTGCCACTTGCACTCGTGCTCGCTATGCCTCAATGGACAGACATCGAATGGCGACACGTCGGCTGGATCATGGCGATCAACCTATTCGTTCTTGGTTATCACGCGTTAGTCGTGATCGCTTATAAGAAAGCCCCAGCGAACCAAATTGCGTTGGCCGAATATTCGGGTTTGGTGTTCGTGACGTTGTTTGGCGTATTGTGGTTTGACGAGATACCAGATTTACTGACGCTGCTTGGCATTGGCTTGATTGTGATCCCAATCATGCCCATTCAGTGGCGGAAATGGCTACCTGCCAAGCAACAGCAACCGGTAAAAGAATAAGTTAACGTTATTTTAGCGGGTCATCGTCTGGCAAAGCGCTATGAAGCCATAGCGCTAATCGCTTTTTAATATTCTTAAGATCGGACTTATCGGCAGGAAGTGGCGTGATTTGTTTAACTTCGACTAAAAACAAGTAAATAGCTTTCGCCTTCATTGCTTGGGTCGTACCTTGGTTGGAGAGTTGATAGCCTTGCATTTTTGCAATCTTAGCGCCAACCTCTAATGCTTTTTTGAACAGTTTATCTTCGTTTTCAATCTTCGTTGTTTTTGACATTAATTCACCATCTGTCATAAATGCATTATTCGATGATTATAAATCAAAAACTCAACGTTTCGCTTTTAAGTCAGTAGCAATTCCGAGACTTAATTTTCTGGTTTTGTAAATTATCCTATAAAAGGATGAACCAATTGACTTATAGCCCCCTAGCTCTGCAGGGTTACGGGTAAAAAACGCAGAAGTAGCCACGCAGGCACCAAGCCGAGAGCTTTAGCAAAGCCGTTACACCGCCACCCACTCAATTTCGATCAAGGTGGCATCGCCGTGCTTAATACGACCAAGAAAACGATCCCCTGCCATAATTTCACCGACGCCCTTTGGTGTACCGGTCATGACAATATCGCCGTCCTCTAAGTCTGTGTACGATAACAACTCACCCAAAATTACGTCAGGTTTGTAAATCATTTGTTTTGTTCCGCCAAGCTGCATCCGCATGCTATTAATAAACAGCTCAACTTCAAGTTCATCCATATCGATACCTTGCAACGAGACAAAGCGACTAAACTTCGCTGAGTGATGAAATGCTTTTGCTCGCTCCCATGGCAGTCCCTTTGCTTTTAGTCGTGATTGCAACGCACGCTTAGTCAAATCAAGCCCAAAACCAACACCGTAAAACGTGTTGTTTTTAACAAGTAGACAAATCTCAGCCTCATAATGCAGGGGTTCATCAAGGTAGGAATGCAGTTCAGTTGCAATACTCGAGTTTGGCTTGTTAAACACCACCATGTTTTCTGGTATTTCGTTACCAAGTTCTTCAATATGCTCAACATAATTGCGCCCAACACACAGTACCTTTGATGGCGCAAACTGTTCATCGTCAACCAAAACCGTCTTCATTGCCCTTCCTTAGATTCTCAAACCAATCTTCACTAGGATAACCAGTATCCGTTTATTACTGACTAACCAAGCGTACAAGCCTAGCGCAGTATAATAACGGAAGATGCATGACAACTTGATGGTTCTGTCATTATTTTTTTAAAGTTGAGGTAAAGATCGATTTCTCACATCCAGCGCTCTTTTTCTTTAGTCCGAACTCCCCTCTTATTAATGAGCCAGATCATCACATAGCCACATATACCAAGCCCTCGCTCCACAATTTTGCTTCATTTCTGGAATATCTCGCACCAAAAGCCTTTCTTTCTTGCAATTTCGTACTTTTTACATAACCATTTGTATATTCAATTATAAAAAATAAAAACTCATTGTATGCCGTCAGAGCCTCTTTATATTCAAATCAAGCGTTTCATCGAGAAAAACATCGAGAGCGGCCACTGGCCTATTGGTCAACAGATCACGACCGAAATGGAACTGACCAAACAATTTTCCGTCAGCCGAATGACGGTGAACAAAGCGATCCGCGACCTCGTCGGTGAAGGAAAATTGGAACGAAAGCCGAGGCTGGGTACTTTTGTAAAAGCGCCCTCTCACAAAGCTGAATCACCATTACTCGATACTCGAAACATTGCCGAAGAAGTGGTTCAGCGAGGAAAGCGCTACTCCAATGAAGTCATACGTCATGAGGCCATACAAGCGAATCAAGACATAGCAGTAAAACTGGGCATCATGTTACATAATGACGTGTTCTACAGCGAAATACTGCATAAAGAAGACCATCAACCTATTCAGTTAGAATGTCGTTGGGTCAACGCCAAATACGCCCCTCAGTACCATCAACAAGACTTTACTAAAACGACTCCAAACGAATACCTTACTAAGAATTGCCCAATGACAGCGGTTGAACATACCGTTGAAGCTATCATTTGTGAGCCGAGCCTTGCTGCTTTACTCGATATGAGTGCGCATGAGCCCTGCTTATTACTGCATCGAAGAACGTGGAGTGGCGACAAGCTAATCAGCAGCGCCTTACTTTATCACCCCGGTAGCCGCTATCAACTGAGCTCTAAAATCACTCGCTAGAACAAGCTTCAACCGTCTATTTTTCAGCCAACCCCGCTGGATCTTCAAAAGAGGATTCAGTCATACCTACCGCATCCTTTATCACCACTTTTTGCTCAATAATTACTCATCGATCACGTTTCCATAGCGATCCTCTTGATCAATTGTATAGTTTAAACTAAACATTTGTATATACAATAAAGAGCGAGTGTTATGAACGTAATTTTACTCAATGCCAAACTGGTTACCATGGAGAAAGGTAACAGCGGATATACTCCAACGTCCCCGTGTACAGTCATCATCAAAGATGGGGATATCACACAAATTATCCCGACCATCGAGCTCGGCAGCGCTGCTTATCCAAATTACCCTATTTTAGATTGTAAGGGGGCGCTCGTTACACCTGGTTTCATTGACCCGCACACTCATCTTGTCTTTGCTGGTAGCCGCGCAGAAGAATTTGAAGCGCGTTTAAATGGCGAGTCATACGAGACCATTGCCAAGCGAGGTGGTGGGATAAATAGCACAGTGATGGCAACACGCTCAGCCAGTTTAGAAGACCTTATTACACTGGCACTTCCTCGCCTAGACAGCCTAATAAACAGTGGCTGCACCACCGTAGAAATCAAATCAGGTTATGGCCTAACCCTAGAAGATGAAGTCAAAATGCTCACGGCAGCGAAATCACTTGAACAACACCGCCGTGTCAACATCACCACGACACTGCTGGCTGCTCATGCCGTTCCAAAGGAATACCTCGATGACGCTGACGGTTATATTCACTATGTTGCCAACACCATTATCCCTTATGTTGCCGAGCACCAGCTCGCCGATGCCGTGGACGTATTTTGTGAATCCATTGGCTTTAACTTGCAACAAACAGAACAAGTCTTCAAAGCGGCGGCACAGCACGGCTTAGCCATAAAAGGTCATACCGAACAGCTCAGTAATTTAGGGGGTACAACGCTCGCAGCTCAATATCATGCCCAATCGGCAGACCATATTGAATACCTTGACGAAACGGGCATTCGAGCCATGGCAAAAAGTGGCACAGTGGCGACGTTACTCCCTGGTGCCTTTTACTTCTTACGCGAAACACAACTGCCCCCGATTCACGCACTCAGAGCCCACCAAGTACCGATGGCACTTGGTTCAGATCTCAACCCAGGCACCTCGCCTTTTGCCGATCTTCGATTAATGATGAATATGGCGTGTACCTTGTTTCGTCTGACCCCTGAAGAAGCCTTGCGAGCAGTAACCTGCCACGCGGCACAAGCGATTGGATTGCAAGATTCTCTTGGTCAAATTCGAGTGGGCTATGCGGCCGATTTGGTCGTTTGGGATATCACACACCCAAGTGAATTAAGTTACCAAGTCGGCATGGGTGAGCTTAAGCATCGTATTGTCAAAGGAGTCGTTGAAAATGTCAGTTGATCCCCGAAACGACACAAAAGCCGCTACCGCGATCAATGAACAAACCAAACACACTTTTGTTTGGCAAGGTCGCGATGATCAAGAAGATGGCGAACGGCGCTATCGATTGCATCATGTCATGACCCCCATCACAACACTGGCCGAGATAACGAATGGGCATCGCTCAAAAGCGTCATCGCCCTTGGCACTTTTAGGTTTTGGCACTGACGAGGGTGTGAAACGAAATAAAGGCAGAATTGGCGCTCATCAAGGACCAGACCTCATTCGCCAGACATTATGTAACCTCGCATGGCACGGCCAAGATGGTGTATATGACTTAGGCAACGTCGACACCACACAAGGTACTTTAGAATACAACCAAGCGCTCACTGCCAACCTCATTACGCGCGAATTGCCTCACGCACCGATCGTGGTGTTAGGTGGCGGGCATGAAATCGCATGGGCATCATTTTTAGGGCTTGCTCAGCATCTCAAACAACATGAGACAGCGCCACGTATCGGCATCATTAACTTTGATGCGCATTTCGATTTGAGATCATACCAATCCGATGAGAGTGGCTGCCACGGTCACCCTTTACAACCGAGTTCAGGCACGCCATTTTCCCAAATTGCCGATTATTGTCAGTCAGAAGGTTTAGCATTCCAATATATGTGTATTGGCGTCAGCAAAGCCAGTAATACACAAGCCTTATTTGATAGAGCCGAACAACTCAGCGTCACGACGCTCTTGGATGATGACCTACTCATCGGAGCAAAAGAGGCGCACTTAGATACCCTAGAGTGCTTCATGGATAGCGTCGACCACCTGTACTTAACCATTGACTTAGATGTCTTCAACGCCGCCCATGCTCCAGGTGTTAGCGCGCCTGCCGCATTGGGGATCTCGCTCGACACTTTTTATCCCTACTTCAACGCCATATTGCAGCAAGGAGACAAGATCCGTGTTGCGGATATCGCTGAATATAACCCTGAATTTGACATCGATGGTCAAACCGCGAGGCTTGCTGCCCGCTTAATCTGGCAGGTCATGTCTCGGCTAACCCAAGCCAAAAAGGCGAACCCAATAACCCAATAACCCAATAACTTTACACGCTATCTACCAACTAAAAACGATTAGCAACCATGCTAACAAGGGATGGCTAAGCAAAAGGAAAACACCATGACTCACCACTGTAATTCTCGCTTAGATACCACTCGTTCTATTCGAGCGCCTCGAGGTACGACACTCACGACCAAGTCTTGGCTTACAGAAGCACCGCTCCGTATGCTCATGAACAACCTCGATGCCGAAGTCGCTGAGCATCCCCACTCCCTCGTGGTCTATGGTGGCATTGGCCGCGCCGCAAGGGACTGGGCCTGTTACGATAAGATCGTTGAGGTCTTAACACGTCTCGAAGATGATCAAACACTGCTCGTTCAATCGGGAAAGCCGGTTGGTGTATTTCCCACCCATAAGGATGCCCCTCGGGTCCTCATCGCCAATTCCAATTTAGTCCCCCACTGGGCCACGTGGGAGCACTTTAATGATCTCGATAAAGAAGGCCTGATGATGTATGGGCAAATGACAGCGGGCTCATGGATTTACATTGGTTCTCAGGGCATTGTGCAAGGTACCTATGAAACCTTCGTCGCGATGGCTAAGCAGCATTTCAATGGTGACCCTAGTGATAAATGGATACTGACCGGTGGACTGGGTGGGATGGGTGGCGCACAACCGCTTGCTGCCACCATGGCGGGGTTTTCGATGATTGCCGTTGAATGCGATGAATCGCGTATCGACTACCGCCTCAAGACGCGCTATGTCGATACCAAAGCCCACTCCCTCGAAGAAGCACTCGCGATCATTAAGCAAAGCGACACCCCTATTTCTGTTGGTTTGCTGGGTAACGCCGCCGATGTCTATGCCGAAATGGTCGACAAAAACATTACCCCAGATGTGGTCACCGACCAAACCTCAGCGCATGACCCATTAAATGGCTACTTACCTCAAGGCTGGACAATGGCGCAAGCGAAGACACAACGAGAGAACAACCCAGATAGCGTAGTGAAAGCGGCAAAAGTCTCGATGGCTGTGCAGGTTCGTGCCATTTTAGCCATGCAAGATAAAGGCGCCATCGCCACCGACTATGGCAACAACATCCGCCAAATGGCGCTAGAAGAAGGCGTCGATAATGCCTTTGATTTCCCAGGATTTGTCCCGGCTTACATTCGACCGCTATTTTGTGAAGGCATTGGTCCATTCCGTTGGGCCGCCCTATCTGGCGATCCAGAAGATATTTATAAAACAGACCAAAAAGTAAAAGAACTCATTCCCGACAATCCACACCTGCACAATTGGTTAGACATGGCCAGAGAACGCATTCAGTTCCAAGGTTTACCCGCTAGGATCTGCTGGGTTGGATTGAAAGACCGCGAACGTCTTGGGCAGGCATTCAACGAGATGGTCAAAAGTGGTGAGTTGTCTGCACCTGTCGTCATCGGCAGAGACCACCTCGATTCTGGCTCTGTCGCCAGTCCTAACCGTGAAACGGAAGGCATGATGGACGGTTCCGATGCGGTTTCTGATTGGCCTTTACTGAACGCACTCCTCAATACCGCAGGTGGCGCTACCTGGGTGTCGCTCCATCATGGTGGCGGTGTTGGAATGGGATTCTCGCAGCACAGTGGCATGGTTATTTGCTGTGATGGCAGTGACGATGCATCACGCAGAATCGGCCGTGTGCTTCACAACGACCCTGCAACTGGTGTGATGCGCCATGCGGATGCGGGTTATGACATTGCCAAGCAATGCGCAGCCGAACAAGCCTTGGATCTCCCAATGCTTAATACCACCACTTATCACGACCATGGTTAAGGAAAATACTATGCTGAATCTCGTTCTAGAACCGGGTCACCTGACACTGAAACAACTGCGCCAAATCAGCCGCTCACCGGTTAACTTATCACTCGACCCTCGTGCTTTTGATGCTATAGAAGCCAGCACCCGAGTCGTGGAACAGGTGATCGCCGAAGATCGTACCGTGTATGGCATTAACACAGGCTTTGGGTTACTGGCCAATACTCGCATTGAGCCTGAAGATTTAGAAGTCCTTCAAAAAAGTATCGTGCTCTCTCATGCGGCAGGCATTGGTAAGCTCATGAGTGACGAAACCATACGGCTCATGATGGTACTAAAAATAAATAGCTTAGCGCGAGGTTATTCGGGTATCCGATTGCATGTCATCCAAGCGCTGATCGAATTAGTCAACTCACAGGTTTACCCGTGCGTGCCACAAAAAGGCTCTGTTGGCGCTTCCGGCGACCTTGCTCCGCTTGCTCATATGAGTACGGTTTTGCTCGGTGAAGGCGAAGCCAGACATAACGGGAAAATCATCAGTGGTCTTGAGGCGTTGCAGATTGCAGGGTTAACGCCTATCACCCTCGCGCCTAAAGAGGGCCTCGCCCTTCTCAACGGTACTCAAGCGTCTACTGCCTTTGCGTTGGAAGGTTTGTTTGTAGCCGAAGATCTATTTGCGTCCGCAACGTTATGCGGTGCCATGTCAGTCGAAGCAGCACTCGGCAGCCGACGTCCCTTTGACCCTCGCATCCATCGCGTAAGAGGACATCGAGCACAAATGGATGCTGCCCTCGCCTATCGCCATTTGTTGGATACCTCCAGTGACATTGGTGAATCTCATCAATGCTGTGAAAAGGTACAAGATCCTTATTCACTGCGCTGCCAACCACAAGTCATGGGAGCATGCTTACAACAGATTCGCAATTCAGCAGAAACCCTACAAGTAGAAGCGAATGCCGTTTCTGACAACCCGCTTGTTTTTGCTGAAGACGGCGACATTATTTCTGGCGGTAACTTCCATGCTGAGCCCGTTGCTATGGCGGCTGACAACCTGGCCTTAGCGATTGCAGAAATTGGCAGTTTGTCTGAACGTCGAATGGCACTGCTCATTGATAACGCACTAAGTAAACTGCCACCGTTTTTAGTTGATAACGGCGGCGTAAACTCAGGATTTATGATTGCACAAGTCACGTCTGCCGCATTAGCCAGTGAAAACAAATCCCTGGCCCACCCAGCATCCGTGGACAGCCTTCCAACCTCTGCAAACCAAGAGGATCATGTATCGATGGCAACCTTTGCTGCACGACGCCTTCGCTACATGGCCGAAAACACACGAGGTATTCTCGCCGTTGAATACTTAGCGGCGGCGCAAGGGTTGGACTTTAGAGCACCATTAACCTCATCACCAAGAATTGAACAAGGCAAACAGCAGTTAAGAGAATCTGTCGCGTTTTACGATAAAGACCGCTACTTTGCACCTGATATCGCAAAAGCCAACGAAATCATCAAGCTTGGGTTACACAACCAGTTAATGCCTGAGCATATTTTGCCGAGCATGTAATCTGTATTGCTTAATTAAACAGGGTCTTGAACAAACTCAAGACCCTAACAGGCTTACAAAGCCAATATCACCTAGCTCTTGGCAAATTCAGGAACCATGACGTAATCATCGTCCTCTGAACACTTAAAGTTCTGCTTCTGCCCCCAACGAGTCAACAATGCATTGTCTTCCATTTTTGAATTATGCAAATCAACCGCTTTATCAACGGACCAGTTTTGGTATATGAGTTCCACTAATTCTTTTACAGTCTCGGGTTGTTGATCCGCTAAATTTTCAAGTTCATAAGGATCATCCTCGACATTAAACAACATATCTTGGTGTGATTTCCCGTGATAACGAATTAACTTGAATTTCGCTTTTCTAACCATTCGCGCAATAACTGGAGTACCATCGCTTTCGTTATCAATGAGCTCACTAATGACATAGCGATTATCATCTAGACACCCTTCATAAATCGCACTCGACCAGCTTTGACCATCTTGCCTAGAAGGGGGTTGAGCTCCTATGATATCGCATAGCGTTGGGCCAATATCAATTAAGCTAACCGGTGCTGTTATATCACCTTGTTGTACATTGGTCCCTGTTACAATCATAGGCACTTTGGCAGAGCCTTCAAAAAAGGTATGCTTACCATATATTTCTTTTTCACCCATTTGATCACCGTGATCAGAAGTGTAAATAAATAGATTGTCTTCACCTTGTCTTTGGCAATATTCGTCAAACGCTTTTTTTATCATCCCGACTTGCGTATCAATTTGTTCGACCATCCCACAATAAGCGGCTCGAATATCTAGGGCTTTTGATTCGCTGATTGTATTTTTAAAATGATCCGTCATATTGTCTGTTTCATGTTCACTAGAACAAAATGAAACTGGCAATTTCACCCGAGCCCGATACTTTTCAAATAAGTCAGGTGGACAGACATAGCTACAATGTGGACCGTATGTCCCGACCACTAAAAGCTGTGGTTTATCGTGATCCTGTCCAAGGTAATCGAGGGCGGTTCGAATCACCTGCTTATCATATTCAAGAATGGGGGAGATTCCACCTTTAGCAACGTCTAAAGCGCCTGGGATTGTTAACGAATCGGCAAAGTCGCCAATTTCATTATCTAACCAATCTTGACGAGACCATGCCCACATTGAAGGTAAGAAGTCACCTAAAATGCGCTTACTAAAGCCGTGCCTTTGATTGTGTCCTAAAAAATGCATGCGCCCACACAGTACGGTCTCGTAGCCTTCTGCACCAAGTGAATGAACAAACGTCGCCTGATCTTCGGCAACAGAACAAAGGTTGCTAAATGTGCCAGTCTGACTTGAATACTTACCCGTTAACATTGATAGACGCGCAGGGACACACAATGGATTAGGCGTATATGCATTCGTAAAATGAGTCCCTTCTGCAGCCATAGAGTCAAGTGTCGGGGTTTCAACTTGTTCTTGCTTCGCATGGGGGCTAGTACCTAGGTACATACCGTTATGTTGATCGCTCAAAAAAACTAAAATATTAGGCTTACGATTTACACTCATTTAGTTGTCACCTTATCTTGGTAAAGGTCAGATTCGGACACTTTTATCGAAGCTAACTCTTTAGAATTTGAACCAACCCAGAATGTGATGTCCGATGCTGGGTTTTTATAATCATTTAATGTTTCAAAGTAACCTAGCTGCTCAATGTTAATATCAAGAGTCACAACTTCCGTTTGCCCGGGCTGCAGTTCTACTCGCCTAAATGCTAGCAACGATTTAGTTGGCCTAGTAGTTGTCGAATAGTCCCGTGTCATATAAAGCTGACAGATTTCCGTCCCAATTACTTGCGAAGTATTACGGAGCGTAAAGGTAACGCTAATCGTCTCTTCGGACGTGGACTTTACACATAATTTTTCATATTCAAACGAGGCATAGGTCAGCCCATAACCGAATGGATATAATGGCTCCATATCAACATCTTTATACCCGCGGTATTCAGCGTAATCACGCATTTTCCCAAGCGGTTTCTTGTTGTAATAAATTGGGATCTGACCCGTAGACTTAGGAATCGTCATCGTCAGCTTGCCACTTGGTGATGCATCTCCAAACAAAAGTGCAGCAACTGAATTACCCGTTTCGGTCCCACCTTGCCATGCAAGAAGGTGAGCATCGGCAAAGCGTTGAATGCTTTCCGAGGGAATAGGACGACCGCCGCATTGAACAACAATCATTGGTTTACCTGACTTCGCGACTGCTTTGATCATCTCTTCTTGACCAGCTGGAAGTGCAAGCTCCGCTAAATTTCTAGCTTCACCAGTACTACGATGGCTCTCTCCAACACATAAGATCACAGCATCAGCACGATGTGCACATTCTAACCACTCATCACAAAGGCCTGAGTATTCAGTTAACACGCTATCAATGCCAACTAGGCTGGTGACACCTTCATAAATCGACACTACATCATCTTTATTACCATCTAAACACCAAGAGCCAAGGTGCTGGCGCTTAGTATGTGCATGAGGGCCAATAACCGCATAAGTGTGCCCCGCTCGCTTCAGTGGCAACGTTTGATCATTGTTACGAAGTAACACCATACTTTGAGTCGCTAACTCCGTCGCCTTATCGATATGGCTTTGCAGGCGCTGGACGCTTTGGCTTTTATCTACATCAACATAGGGGCGCTCAAACAAACCACTTTCTACTTTCACTCGCAAGACACGAGTGACGGCTTGGTCAAGTTGCTCAATGTTAAGCGCACCTTTCTCGAGTGCTTTATCTAGTTTGCCCCTATATGCTTCAGAGGTCATTGCCATATCAACACCGGCGTCTAGTGCCAATGTAGCCGCATGAATTTCATTTTTTGCCACCCCAAAATGATGAAGGTCAGAAATGGAGCCCCAGTCACTGACGACAAACCCATCAAAGCCACTTTGGTCTTTTAACCAACCTGAAATCAGCGGCTTTGACGCGGTGACCGGTGTCCCCCCTAAATCATTAAAACCAGACATAAATGTACGTACGCCAGCGTTAATAGCGGCAGTAAAAGGTGGTAAGTAAGTATTTGCTAGCGAGTTTTCAGACAGCTCTGTTGTGTCATAATCGCAACCACTTTCTGAGGCACCGTATCCAACAAAATGCTTCGCGCATGCAACCATACTTGTAGGAGCTGATAGATCATCACCTTGAAATCCTTTGATTACCGCTGCTGCCATCAGCCCATTGATATACGGGTCTTCACCAAAGCTTTCTATCACTCGACCCCATCGAGGATCTCTCACTACATCCATCATAGGTGCAAATGTCCAATGGATCCCAAGTGCTGAAGCCTCACATGCAATGTATTGATACGCCTCGGTCACCAACGTTTCATTCCAAGAACAGGATTGCGCAAGCGGAATCGGTAACACTGTAGATTGACCATAAATCACGTCTCGAGCAAAGATAATGGGAATTCCGAGTCGACTCTGCTCAACAGCAACACGCTGTATTTCATTTATCTGATGAGGGTCAACCGACTCACCAGGCGCGTTACCTGCCCACGCAGTATCAGCAAGAATCCTAGACCCTACCATTCCCGCTTTTACTTCAGTGAGATAAGCATCTTTTTTTGTATCATAGTCCAGCATTGGTGACTGACAGAGCTGGCCTATTTTTTCTTCTAGTGTCATCAACCCAACAAGATTGGAGACGCGCTCTTCGGTCGATAGTTCAACGTTTTTATAAGATAATGTGTTCATTTCGAGTCCTCTGTGAGCGTTTGGTAATTAAAGGCTTCATTTAGCAACTGAGTGGTCCTTTCAACCTCATCCATGTCATTTTGTGCACTAGCCCTAGCATGCATAATCAAAACAGCATCCATTACGTATTTGTTATCCAGTTCAATATACAATTCGACAAAGCTTTTTAGCACATCATCTGACATTTCATTTAAAATAATCGATGGTTTTTCTAATGCCTGATAGTAAATACTAGGTTTAGGTGCAAAACTGCTATTTTCCCAAGATTCTATTACTTGCTGATAGCCACCGTAATAAGATTCACCCTGCCTTAACTCGAGTTTATCAACACCCTTAAGTGCCTCAATAAGATTATTTGAATGTTCACTCTCAAGAGCGAAATTGTAGTAACTCTCACTTTGTAAATATACTTTTGCGTACGAAAGCATGTATGCAATAGAGATAAACAAAAATAGAAAAGAAATTCTCTTAATAATATTCACTATTTAACCCCCACACCTGTAAATGCTTTAACAAAGTTATTCTGCAAGAAGAAAAACACGATAACCACTGGCAGTGCAATCATTGTTGTCATTGCCCATAATTGTTCAAGATTTGCTCCTGGCACTTCAGTTTGAAAATTATATAGTGCTAGCTGCAATGTCATTAGTGAATCATCTCTCACATATAACAGTGGATTCATAAAATCGTTCCACGCGTTCATAAACGTCAGAACACCTACCGTTGCCAGAGCAGGCTTAATCATTGGAAGTATAACTTTTCTAAATATCCGAAATTCTGATGCACCGTCTATTCGTGCTGCTTCCAAGTATGCATTATCAACTTGCTTCATAAACTGAACCATCAAGAAAATATTATATGCACTGATTGCAGAAGGAATAATAAGAACACGGTATGTATTTATCCACCCCCAATCATACATCATCATATAAGTTGGTATAGTAAACAAAATTGCGGGAATCATCATTGATGCCAAAATTATTTTCAGCCATAACTCTCGACTAGGCAATTTGGTTTTAACTATTGCATAAGCGACCATTGCAGAAAAAATAGTGTTTAGAAAAGTGACTGATATAGATACAAAAATAGTATTAAAGAATATCCTCCCTAGATTAATTTCTTGTATCACGTCCCAATAGCCAGAAAATGAAATGCTTTTAGGAAGTGCTGTTGGATAATGTAAAATATCTACTCCTTCTTTAAATGAATTCATAATCATATAAAAGAAAGGATACAATACAATAATACTAGCAAACGTTAACAAACCGAAAACCAGTATTTGATTATTATTAATCTTCATCAGTTTGAGTCCTTAGCGGTAATTTTCAGTTGTAGCATAGTAAGTGTATAAATTATACCAGCGAGCAATAAACCAATGGTTGAGGCCATCCCCATTTCCATTTGAGCAAATCCGGTATCATATAGATAAACTACTGGTGTCAAAGCGGATTGGTAAGGTCCCCCTTTCAAATCAAAGTTCATAAATATTTCAGTGAACATCTGTAGGCCATTGATGATATTTATCGTCATAACAAAAACAATCTGGTTTTTGATCATTGGAATTGTGATTTTTGTTGTTTTCCTCCACCAAGATGCACCATCAATATCCGCTGCTTCGTATAAAGATTTATTAATACTTGCGATGCCACCTAAGAAAATAATCATCTGAATACCAAACCACTTCCATGAACTGAAGACAGCAATGACAGGCATTGGTAACCACTCATCAAACTTCCAAAATATCGGCTCAGAAATAATACCGATTTGCATCATTGCGCTTTGGATCGGCCCGCCAGGACCAGATACAAAGTCAAATGTGATCATAGCAACCGTAATTGAGGTAATAACCGGTATAAACATTACCGTCCTAAATACACTTGCAAAGTACTTAACCTCATTCAACAGCAGGGCTAGTGACAATGCCACAACAAAACTCAGCGATACAAAAATAACCTGGTTAAACAAAACATTAAATAGAGATTTCCAGAATAGATGGTCAACGAATACTGCTTTCCAGTTACCAAGACCAACAAATTTCGTTTCTTCAGGATTTAAAATATTAATGCTCAAGAAGCTACTCTCAAACGATAGAAACAACGGGTATACCAAAAAAACAGTAAAGAAAAGCACCCAAGGCAGCATAAAAACGTAGCTATAAATATGATTTTTTATATAGTTCATGATATACCTCTATTTCCTAATCAACAAATCATTCGATTTTTTGATCGATGTTTCTACACCCTCTTGAGGCGTGAGTTGGTCATTTAGTACGACCTTTATATATGTATCTAAAATAATACCTGCTACATCGCCAGCTTGAATAAATGGCTCGCTTATTTTGGTGTATTTTAATTGGTCAATAAAAGGTTTAACATCTGGTCGCTGATAGTAATCCCGGCCTAATAACGTTTTTAACACGGGGAGCTGGCCAAGGTGTATGTTCGCTTTGTGATTCATATCATCTTCCATTAGCATCTTGACTAACTCCCATGAATAATACTCTTGCTGTTCACTCCCTTTAAATATCATTAATGCTCGACCATCTAATGTTGAATAATGAGGTGACCCTTCCGACATCGTTGGTATCGGTGCTAGCCCAACATCCTCACCAATAATCATTGGACTGCCCGCCGCAGAGTCCAACAGGTTTTTCCACCCAAAACCATACTGAGGCCACATGCCAATCGTCCGTGAGAAGAAGGTTTTCTCCATTGTAACTGGAGCGGATTGCTGTAGCGCTTTCATTGTCTCGAGGAACTTTTCAAAGTTCGCATCTTTCTTATCAAATTCAATCGAAGTTCCATATTTATTTAATAAACCATACTTTCCTTCGTTAAAATTATAATAGATCTGACTCAACATCCCCCAATACCAATCCCCTGCCGACAACTTTTCATTCCAGAGAGCAGAACCATACACGGGGGTACCATCAGTTCTATTGGGGAGCTGGGATATTTTACTAGACACCTCAATATATTCATCCCAAGTTTTTGGTGGTGAATCAGGGTCTAATCCAGCTTCCAGAAATAAATTCTTGTTATATATCATCAACTGCGTAGTTGCATTCCAAGGTACATAAAAATTCCGTCCGAAATTTTTTATTAGAAAATTAGATGATATCCTTTCTGTAAGCTCATCAAAGTCATCAAATGACTGATAAGAAACAAGGAGGCCAAGCTTTGCTAATTTCGCAGGCTGATACCCAAACACACCGGTATATAAATTTGGTGTATCTCCTGCCGCAATTCGGGTATCAATATTCATATCATTGCTAACTACAACATTAACATCAGGATAACGTTCATTAAACTCTGGAATAGCCACATCATTAAAGAAACTAATGTAATCCCCTGCAGACGGAACCATGATGTCAATTCTTACTTTTTCACTAGACCAAGCCGTGCAGCTAGTGACTAGTGCTATTACAGAAAACCATTTATTCATGCTCATCACCTTAAAATGTTTCTCTTCTAACTAATTTAGCTTGAAGCATCCGCATATTATCCAAATCTTCAACGCCGTTTATTGCATCAAGGACTAATGTTGCGGCTTGGATACCCATATTAAACTTCTCATGGCTAACTGTCGTTAATCTTGGCACCATTAAGTTAGCCATTTGAATATCATCAAATCCAATCACTCTCATGTCCTTGGGTATCATGATGTTTTTCTTATGAGCTGCTCTTATTATACCAATCGCCATTTCATCATTCGCTGAAAATATCGCTTTAGGAATGCATTTAGAAAATAAATCCATTGCCTTTTCGTACGCGACTTCATCATTAAAGTCGGCTTTAATAACTCTGGAAGGGTCAATGTCAACATTAAAAAAACCTAATGCCGATACATATCCAGAGTAACGTTTTTCGTTATCATAAGAATTGTCTGGCCCTGAAAAGAAATACACGTCTTCATCACCATTATTGATCAATTCTTTTACTGCTAAAAATGCTCCACCAAAATTGTCAATAAGCAGCGAATATACATATTCTGCACTTATTTCTCGATCAAGTACGACGATTGGCATTTCTGCACTAGCACAGCGCTCAATGATATCTGATGATATTTCATGAGATAGAATTATTGCTCCATCAATTTTCTTATTATCAAGGTAACGTTTTACCACATCTTCGTCAGACGAAGACAAACTTAATGCCATTACGTCATAACCTTTCTTGTGTAAGTAATTTTCTATACCTTTTACAACTTGGCTGTAAACCGGTCCATACCAGGAGTTGAAAAACAGTCCAATACACTTATTGTTATTTTTCTCTACTAATTTTTTAACCCTTTCAGGCCAATAACCTAGTTCATCAGCCGCGTTAATTATTCTATTTCTTGTATCTTGCTTTACTTTGCTTCCACCATTTAATGCATAAGACACCGTAGAGATCGACACATTTGCACTTTTAGCCACATCTTTAATCGTAGTTTTCATACATAAAACCGTAATCATGGAGAGGGGATAGTTAAATATCCCCTCGTTAAATTATATGGTAATTGATATCGTGTTGTAGTCCTTAGATAAGCTATCTAATATGGACTTATCAATTAGAGCCCCACCAGAACGATATTTGTTAGCCATGGTGGTAAACTCAACAGAACGACCATTAACTGTGATTTTTTTAGGACTATACTCATCGTATAGTGGTACTATTTTTATGCTCACTGGCAATCCGTAGATAGCAAAGTTCACAACCACATTTCCTAACTGCTTACTGATCACAGGATCTAAAACTAGGTCACCATTTTCATACTTGATGCCAAGAACATTCGAAATAACTTGATTGATATATATCCCTGGGCCACTTGAATAAATTCTCCAACCGCCTTTGACACCGACTTCTCCCGTTTTTAAGCCATCAAACCCATCATAAGCGTCGTAACGGTTGTTAAAGTCAGCATCCGAACTCGAAAAATAAGCGTTTGACTGCCTTAAACGAGCACCCGGAATCTCTTGCTGAATACCGATTGGCAAAATTTTGTAAAGGTTATCGTAGAGCTCTTCCGCTTTGCCAAGTTTGCAAAGTGCTTCAATAAAACGAATATGAGCATGTACATAGTTCAGCCCAACTTCCCTTCCCAAATTGGCAGCAAGCTCAGCTCTTTTAAAGTACGTTTGCTGGCCACCTTCATATTTAGCCATTTTGTCCATGAGACGAACCCCATCCGGATAAAGTAACTTATCTTTGATCAATGAAAGGTTATACTCTGCTTGTTCGACAGAAAGTAATTCTGCGATGATCGAACGATTTGCTGGTAATAAGCGGTAAGTAATACCCGTACTATTATCTCTAGGATGCAACAAATAGTTAATTCTATTGTTTTTAATATCTTCTACATGAATAAACCCAGCTACAATATCTTCCTTTACCAAATACTGAGTAAAATCTTGCTTCATCCCTTTGAGCATACCTTGTATTTTTTCACAAATATCTTGGTAGATAGGATAATCTCTCACGCTAGTAACAAAGCGAGATAACGTCTGAATGGTCAATGGTATCGTCCAACCACTTACCATATTTTCTTTTAAGCTTTGGTTCGCTGGTTGAAGGGTGTCATCCCAGTCTCCACCACCGTAGCTCGACAAGTGAGTGCCATTAATCATGTTCGATTCGAGATTCTTGATTTGCATTTCTACATGCGAAATCAATGTACTATGCAGCTTCACATGATCGTGTGGGGCAACACAAGAACTGAACGGAACCTTCATTTCTAAGATAGAAATATCACCCGTCGTTGCAATGTAATCTGTCAAAGCTTTCAGAGGCCAAACTACTACATCACCGTGAGACTCTTCTAGCTGCACCGACTTATACTTGTCATACATAAACCATTGCGGCCATGTCCCTGACTCAATATATTGATGTGAATAAATTTTTTGTAGGATACTTTTCGCTGTATCAAAACGACCTAAGCTCATAAAAAACTCAAATGGCCCCTGAGAAGCATCACGGGTTCCCCAAGCCGCTCCCGAATACTGCTCTAACCCATGAGGCGAGTTATAGTGAACAAGTGCATTATGTGTATACCAGTGCAGTGTTTTATTGAGTTTTTGACTGTTTTCGTATTGATTCTCAAAGCAAACATTAAAATCATTAGTCAGTGCGTTCAGTGCACCTTCTGCCATTACTAACTCTTCATTAAAGGACATAAAGACAGGCGCTAAGTCCAAATCCTTGTTTGCTTCAATTAGAAGCGTCTCTTTGTTGTAGACTTTTCCCAAGTAATGCAGGTATTCAACATTATTTTGTTGAGCATCTAAGTGTTTTTCAACCGATGAAAAACCATTACTACTAGAAATTTTATATGACAAACTCGGGTTAACTTCATCAATGAGTTCATTGTGGCCGTAGATCACGGATTGTAAATTTGCATTTGTCTGAACACCGATGCGGCTTTCACCTTCATTATTCCCAAAAACCAGATGATGACTGACATCTACATTCAAAGCTTCTTCGAACCCAATAGTCTCGATCTCAAGCTGCAGTTTACATTCTCGACTTGAGGTATAAGACTGAACTACGATCCATCCACCTTTCAACTTGTAGATCCAACGAGAAGAAGTTCTTGTTACGTGAAACGCTGAACACATACCTAATGTTTGGTACTCACCGTCTATCTCTACCTTTATGCGCTGGCCAGAGTTCTTAAAAAAATTCAACGAATTTCGACTTACACTCAGCAGTTTTTGAAAAGACGTATTACCAATGCATAGTTGGGAGTTAAATACACCATACATATAATGCGTCGAACACATCACTTCTTGTTCGTGATTGTAATCCTGCCCTGAAAGAACAATATGGCCTGTTGGCCTTTCTAATAGCAATTCTTTTTGCTTTAGCGTGACATAGCCACCCTCTGCGTCAAAAAATGACAGTAACTCGCCATCTTGATGTTCTTCAAATTCTTTCTTAACTGAAAACCATTGATTAATTTCTTTGCTCGTCATTGTTTCACCAACAATAACAAGACTGTCTCGATACCCTGTTCTACGATAGTGATTAGCGTCAACCGACACTTCATTTAGCACGTCGTCAACGATGATTAAATCATCCTGAACAACACGATTTCTAGTGGGTAAATCGTCCATGAACGCCCCGTAAAAACCTGTAACAAACTTAGTTTTGGGCGCTAACTGGTGTTTTGATGTCTGAATGGCAATGTAGGCCATCTCATATTGGTAAACTTCACTCGGCAACTGATCAGTTTGTAATCCAGCAATCGTACCATCACTTTTGAATGTCGTGCCAAAGAACTGAAACGCATCAGTACAGTAACTTGTGGTGTCCGAAAAACAGCCAATCTGAATGGCTGGGTTTTTGCCATTTTGAGGGATGTTCTGACGACTACTTAAAACCCAGCCATTAGTTGAAAGTATCGCACTATGATCTAAGTATTGGCTGCAATACGCTTCATTGGTTTTAATCATGTCTTCGGACGCTAGGCCCAAATCTTGACCATAGGTAACATCAAATTCTATGACGTCATCACTAGTATTGGAGACTTCAACCGTATAGTAGTACGTCGAGTTGTTTGTATTAGCATGTAAGCTAACATCAACTTCAAGCCCAAAACATTGGGTTTTCCACATATAAGTATCAGCGACTTGACAGAATAGAGTATCAACGTGGCTCATCGCGGATATTATTTTATATGAGCCATCCCTTTGTTTTACCCTAATAAATATTCCACTGAGCGCAGCCTCACCTTCAGGTGTATCAAACAAAGAAACCTGAATATCAGCAAATGAGAGCTTTTTTATTAAATGTGATTGTGTAAGGTCAGCAATAAAATTTTTATTTTCAACTTTTGATTTTTGTTCTAATTTAACACTCATTGATTTCTCTCAATAATTTCTTTGTTAATATCAAAATATAGATTGGCTTTATCATCTGTATCATTTGAAAATATATGTGACTCATCAACATTAAATCTGATATGCACTGTCTGACCTTTTTTAAACTCAGTCATTGAGAATGGTACCTTACACACGAGAACATGGGAATAAAGCCTCAGGTGATATAACAACTCTGAACCTAATCTTTCGACGGCTTCAACTATTACTGGTATTCTATATTCATCATCACACTCTCTATTTATATCGATATGTTCAGGTCTAATACCAAAATAAATAGTTTTACCGTCATCATTTAAAGCATGGAGTACATTTTGCGCTCGATCATCTAACAATACTTCACAGTCATTTTTTAAAAATAAGAAATTACCATTAATAAACTTCAATTTCCCTTCAATGACATTCATTGCCGGTGATCCAATAAACTCAGCAACAAACTTATTTTTGGGGTTATGGTATAAATTCATAGGCCGATCTAACTGCATGATTCGACCTTTATTCAAGATACATACACGATCACCCATTGTCATTGCTTCTACTTGATCATGAGTGACATAAATCATGGTAGCGGGCTTTCCACTGTCTCTCAGTTCTTGATGCAAACGTGTTATTCGCATCCTCATCGCTACTCTTAATTTCGCATCTAAATTTGATAATGGCTCATCGAACAAGAATACCTCAGGCTTCCGAACCATTGCTCTTCCAACAGCAACGCGCTGGCACTGCCCACCAGACATTTGCCCTGGTTTTCTATCTAAAAGTTCCGAAATTTCTAATAGTTCCGCAGCCTCTCTCACTCGTGCGTCTATCTCTGCTCTAGGTTTTTTTGCGGTTTCTAAACCAAATGCCATATTTTGATAAACTGTCATATGGGGATAGAGTGCATAGTTTTGAAATACCATGGCAATGCCTCTATCTTTTGGTGATAACTGATTAACCACTTTGTCACCAATAGAAAGCGTTCCATCTGTAATATCTTCAAGACCAGCAACCATCCTTAACATAGTCGATTTAGCGCACCCTGAAGGCCCTACGAGCACCATGAATTCGCCATCTTCAATGTCTACAGAGACATCATGAATCGCATGGAATCCATTATCGTACACCTTATTTATTCTATCTAGTTTCACACTCGCCATTTAGAAATCCCACTAATTCGAATAATTAATTTTGATGTGGTGAATTTTAAAACAAGAGTAAACTTACTCAATGCTCTTATCCTATAGTATGGAATTTCGTCGAATAAAAAGTGTCATATTTCGATTATTTCGATTATTAAAACTAAATAAATAGATCGGCGTCACAAAAAAACCAGCACTCAAGAAGATAACTTTAGTAAACGTAATTATTAAATCCCATAAATACAGAGAGTGTTACATTTTGAAAGCAGATGTAACTATTTGCAATCACACCAAGCAAGCCTTCACAACTCTCATTATAAATAACAAACAACTTTATTGATATAAATCACATTCAGAGATTAATATCATCATAATAATCGAAATTAATAATTTTTTTCACCTTTCACTCCATAACAAAATAAACACCTATTTGATGAAAAAGCCATTTTCAATTCTATTGATATCAATTACTAATAAATAGCTTCATTAAGTACAGGTAGAACATGAAAAAGAAAAAATTGTTAATTCTAATGATATCCAGCCTCTTATCTCACAACACATTTTCTGAAGAAGGCAGTCCTGAAAGTTCAGTGCCTATAACCCCCAGTGACTTGACGTCCATAAGCACCGACCTGTCGGATCTGTCTTCCACCGCACCCTTGCCTAACAACTATTACCCATTGCTCGATGAGGACGTCGTCAAAGGTTCTGCCTATGCGAGTGCTCGGCTAGGAGGCGATGTCCTAATAAACAATGATGCGGGTAATGTGCAATGGTGGAATTTATTTAAAATTGGCGCTGATTTCGAGTTTTTATTAAGCGACTATTTTTCATTTCTTATTGGAGCGGAAGCACGCTACGGATTTGGTGGGTTAGACAAAATTAACGGGAAAGCCTTTGGTGATACGAATACTGATGTCGACAGATTTCAATTTGGATTAAGAACTGATTTAGGCGTCACTACCTATGGTCGACAATGTGGTACTGTCGATGTTTATATCGGCTTTGGTGATATCGCCAAGGAACATGGTTTAGAGGCTGAAATGGATGAGCTTGCTTGTAAAGACAATCTATTGAACCACATGTACAGCTATGATTTCTTCGATATTGGAGGTTCATATGATGAAGAAACCAATTCATGGGGTCTCGGTGGTTCAATTACACTTGGAAATATAATTATTGGCGGCGCATATGCCGATATGAGAAACACAGACTCTTATCAAGAAGACAGTGATTATGATTATCTTCTAAATACCAAAAAAGCCGCCACAGTCGGCGTTGTGAGCCAGTTTTCTAGACTCACCACCGCGGCAAAATATGCAGTCGCTACTCATACAGCGGACAATAACTTAGGTCAAACTTGCAAAACTGACGGCTATGCATTGGGGCTCGCTTACGATATCACTCAAAATCTTGGTATATCGACGACATATAATGGAGTTAACTCGGCATACAGCGACTGTATTCAGCAAGAAAGAGATGACTGGTATACATTGGGCGTTTCTTATTTTCTAAATAAAAACATTGAGCTGGTCAGTGAATACAAAGGACTAGCGAATGACGGCGACATGCTATTTTTTAGAGCAAACGTTAACTTCTAGTTATCTCTAGAATATTGGTTACTTCTACCGTGTGTTAGTGTCATTGCATTAATACAATGACACTAACTCATTTTATCATTGTATTAATGCGCAAAATAACTCACTCGAGTTAACCGCAGCACCTTTTAAACTTCTTGTCACTACCACACGGGCAAAGGGCATTCCGTCCAATACTTTCAGTCTTCCCTACACTATGGGCTCGTTGTTTTTCTTTGGCCATATAATGCATCACTTCCGCAGCAGGACGTTGATGACGAAGAAGATCTGCCATCATACTCATGGGCTTTTGTGTGTGTTTGAAGAACGCATAATATCCCTCACACAAGTAATTATGATTAGGAAGCCCATTAGGTGAGCGCTCAAAGCGATGTTTCGGGCACCCTCCGTGGCAAGCAAAACGGTAGGTGCATTGCTTGCAATCACGGTTGAGTTTATCGTGCTTGTCTTGTCCGAAAGCAATAGCTTCTTCACTTTGGTTCATAATTCTAATTGGCGTGTCATGAATATTACCAAGCTGATATTCTGGATAAACATAGTGGTCACATTGATACAAATCCCCATTTGCCTCTAATGCGAAAGCATGCCCGCATGTTTCTGAGGAGATACAAACCCCTGAAGGCTGACCTAGCCAAGATGCCAACGTTGAATCGAACGTTTGGACAAACGTCTTCCCTACGTCATGCTGAATCCAATAATCAAAAATCTTATTAAGAAAACTGCCATATTGCTGCGCACTAACTGACCACTCCGTCATTGTAGCCATTGGCTCTCCAGGGCTTGCTAGCGCATCTCTGATTGACGTTGATTGGCAAACCTTGCGTTCTACCAATGGAATAAACTGCAAGTAATTTGAGCCAATTTGTTTGAGAAACTGATAAACCCTAAGTGGATGCTTAGCGTTATGGGCATTAATTACTGCTAACGTGTTAAATTCAACTTTATGCTTCTTTAAACACTCTATACTTTCCATTACCTTACGATGAGTCCCTTTCTCGGATCGAGTCACTCGGTACTGGTCGTGTAAGTCTTCTGGACCATCGATTGAGACACCGACTAAAAACTGGTGCTCTTTGAAAAACTGACACCACTCATCATTGAGTAAAATGCCATTGGTTTGAAAAGCGTGATGTATTTCTTTACCTTGCCGATACCGTTCGGCTAATTCGACTACTTTGCGATAGAAATCAATCCCAAGCAGAGTGGGTTCACCACCTTGCCATGCAAACTGAACCTGCTGCCCTGGTTGTGTTTCAATATACTGCTGAATAAATAGCTCTAGTGTGTCATCACTCATTCTCCAGTTTTCATTTCTTTCTGGGTAGAGCTTGTCCTTTTCTAAGTAGAAACAATACTTGCAATCAATATTACAAATAGAACCCGAAGGTTTTGCCATAACGTGGCAAGCAAGATTTTTTTCCATATTTTTATCCTGTGACTCGGGGCTTAACGGTAACGGAGCGGCATACAACAGCATTTGCCGATAGTAATCTACGATACTCATGTTAAATGTTCTGGAGCAATGACTCTCGTTATCTAACGCCCCAAGATTTTTAGATACTTACAATATCGATTAACAGTACTGGAATCTGTCCCACGGAACTCACCAATCGCGCGATATGTCCAAGGGTAACTTGGGTATAGAGTAAACAAATGAAACAAAGCGTCTAAAATTCTCTTTTTTGAACTAAATGCAGTGTATTGCATCAAACTCTTTTCAGCCTCACCACGTTCCGTACACATGCTTTTCATTAAATAACGTGCAGGATTGGGTGAAAAGCAAACACGAGCTTTAAAGATGTTTACATTAATCTTGAGTACATGGCTATCTAACATAGTCTTCACCGTAGCGAGGTATTTTTGTTGAGTAAATAAACCGCGATAGCCAAAGAATGATCCTGGCCCATAAATTCGCAACAAACTTTCCTTGCCCGCTTCAGAGACCTAATAGAGTCCAAACAATCCAACCTGAACGTAGTAAAACCCGTATTCAGCCCATCCATTATGGTAAACGACTTGTCACTTTTCCAATACTACTGGTTCTAAGAAATGATGTAAGTTTGTATGAATTTCGTTCAGCATCGTTATTGTGTCATCCATTGGGCAGGCAGATAAACCATACATGAAAGAAGCTCATCAAAATATGATCATCGCTATAAACTAAATCCAAATGAATCATTTAAAGTAAATTGACCAACCATTAGTGAAAAACAATACACGGAATTGGTCAATGGTCACGTGGGTGATAATCAGCACACTTTAGGTTTTATTTATGTCGTTAATTGATTTATTAATAGAAGTATCTATCGCAGATGCCATCGCATTAAAAGTGTTATTGGGGGCCATATTTGGTCTGTTTCTTGGGCTAACAGGCGTTGGTGGGGGGGTACTATTGATACCTCTATTACAGGTATTTTGTGAAATGCACACTGTGCTCGCTGTTGGCACTGCAAGTATTATCTCCGCCCTTGTTAAAATCAATGCCTCCTACTCTCACATCCGTGCCCAAAACGTATCATGGCAAGCAGTAACGTATCTGTTTTTGGGAGCCGTACCGCTCACTTTCATCGCTACCCAAGTTGTTATCTATTTTAGTAACCACCCCATGCATGAACAAACAACACAAAACATCGTCAGCGGGTTAGTGATTTGTGTAATGGTTGGCGCATTAACCTCCATTATTATAAAACTGAGGCAATGTAATATTCGTAGTGAAACACATTCACCTGCAAGCAAAACAACCACGCTGATATCAGGAATGGTATGTGGATCTGTTTTAGGCTCAACAGGAGTTGGTGGTGGAATACTGTTACTACCAGTACTAAACACTATTCTGAAAGTCGACATTAAGCGGGCCATAGGCTCCTCCGTTGTGTTGGCACTTTTCTTATCGTCGATTGCCGCTCTCAGTTATGCACGAGGTGGGCAGGCAGATTTTGTCACTGCCATTTTATTTGTTGCAGGGTCATTTTTCGGTGTTCCTGTCGCAACTCGACTCCTAGGACGCCTTTCAGAAAACGTGATCTACTTCATTACAATGTCCGTCATTTGTTGTAGCTTAGCACTCACTATATTTGTTTAACTTGTTTGCCATGCTTATCAATAATAGATGAGTAAGGAGGCATATCCTTTGGGGTTGTAACGTAACGACAGGCTCAATATCACAAGTTTTATTAAAGAAAACTTCAACATCGATCAGTAACTGTATTATGTTTGTATTAGCAGTACAAAATGCATGTAATAGCTAAAAAGGGATATAATACAATACTATGCAGCTTATTATTTTTGATTGTGACGGTACCTTAGTCGACAGCGAACGTCTTTGTAATCTGGCCTTAGAGCGCCAACTCGCTGAGGTAGGTTTAAACTACAGTGCAGACTATCTCATCGAACACTACCGTGGGGTCAAATTCACAGAGATCCTCACCAGTATTCAATCCGAAAGCCAGTTGACGTTTCCAGACTCATTTGAGACCCAATATCGCCTTAAGGTCAGTGATCTCTTTGACCAGCAATTAACCGCTAATGATGGGGTTGCTGAGGTGTTGGAGTCTCTCACCCTACCGTTTTGCATCGCATCATCCGCACCACGCGCAAAGATCGAGCATGCACTCAATGTCACAGGGCTAATGAAATACTTTGACAACACCATATTCAGTGCACATGAAGTCGGCTCTTGGAAACCAGATCCTGATTTATTTTTGCATGCAGCACAAACGATGGGCGTTGAGCCCGAAGCGTGTTGTGTTGTTGAAGATAGCCTAGTTGGCTTACAAGCCACACATCGAGCCGGAATGACAAGCGTTTACTACGCCCCGCACCTCGAAGACATAGAGGTATTTGGCTCAGTGCATATCCAGCATATGTCACAGTTACTCAAGGTGATTGAGTAATCATTCTCGTCAACAATCCTGGCCGACGGTCATTGAGATAAGAAAGCCGAAGTAAGGGCGCTGTCTCAGTGGTAGACGTGAGCAGAGAGTACAAAGATGACAACGGTTCAAGGTGGTTGAGAACAAACAATAAAGATACGCACCCTTATTGTTTGTTCTATCTTTTCGTTAACGCTTAATGAAAGCTTTTGTCTGATGTGACGCGGGCTAAACCTTTGACCAACATAAACAGTGTGTAGATCGCGACGCCGATTAAAATGAAATAACCCACGACAAAAACCAGCGTCATTGCGCCAACAATGCTGAGTACGATTGAAATGATAAATGTCTTAGTGATGTTTTCATAATGGTCGTAGAAGCGGGTATTCTGTGCATCTGCTTTTTTCACAAAACCCCATATTCCGCCCGCAAGGAAGCTGATACCTGTAAAGAAACCAAGTAACATCAGTGCATAGGCAATGATGGCGTGGTTTTTCGCGCTTTGTTCCGCAGCATTTAAGCCCATGGGTGGTGGAGAAACTGGTGTATCCGTCATCAATAAATCCTTATATTGTAATGATTGAGTTCTGTTCCTATCTAATCATAATTTGCTAAATGTTTGAACACGTTAACATGAGATAAGGCACGCATCCTTGCATCGTGATTAATAGCAAAAGTATCAATATTGTCCCTGTTCACCTCGATTATTCTTCGACAACATAAGAACAATACCAATGACTTTGTTTAATGCGCTACAATCATCCTTTGTAATTGCATTATTAATCATGTTCCATTGGAGTCATTATGTCCGAAAAACATGAGTGGCGTAAAAAAGAAAAGTCGCTTTACCTTCCTAAAAACACACCCGAAATCGTCACTGTTCCTGAGTTCAAATTTTTGACTATTAAGGGGCAAGGTAACCCAAATAGTGATGAGTTTTCGGCTTGCGTTGCTGCCTTATACTCTGTTGCATACGCTATTAAGATGCAACTCAAAAGCAAAGAACCGAAGCCCGAAGGGTATGTAGATTTCACTGTTTACCCGCTTGAAGGGATATGGGATATTAACGATCAAGCGAAGCAAGATTTCGATGGTACGATCAACAAAGACGACTTGGTGTATCAGCTTATGATTCGCCAACCAAGTTTCGTTGATACGCCATATTTTCAGCAAATGCTCACTATCGCTAAGCAGAAAAAACCCAATCCTGCGCTCGATCGTGTCGAATTCGAAACGTGCTCAGAAGGTCTTTGCGTTCAAATGCTGCATTTGGGGCCATTTGAAAATGAACCGGTCAGTTTTGATGAAATGGAAAAATTCGCCAAGGCTCAAGGGCTCACTCGAATCTCCAAAGTACACCGAGAAATTTACTTGTCTGATGCACGGAAAGTATCACCTGAAAAATACAAAACCGTCCTGCGATTTCAAGCCCATTAATTAATGAGTACATCAACACCAAAGCCGCAACGAGATAATATGGGCTTTATACAAGCCCATCAATCGTCAGCTTTAATCCAGAAATAAACAAAAATACATAGCACAAACGATACACCCACAGCTGACTGACTCTATGCAGCAACCAGACCCCTAGCTTAACGCCAACAGGGGCGAGAGGCATTAAAACCAGCGCCGTCATTAAGTTAGTGGTGTCGAACTCCCCCAGCGCGGCATAGGGCACTAGTTTGACTAGATTGACCAAACCAAACAGCACTGCCATCGTGGCAACCAACACCACCTTATCCAGTTTCAACGGCAACATATAGATACTGGCGGGTCCTCCTCCGGCATGAATTGCCGTGCTAGAGAACCCACTCAACGTGCTCCAAAACCACGCACTTAATGTTCCAGCTGGTTTTTGGTCTTTCTCTCCCACCAACAGATACTGACCACAAAACAATAAAGAAAGTACACCGATGAGTAACTTGAGTCCATTTTCCGGCGTAATACTCAAAAACAGCCCCGCCAGCACAACACCCAAAACCGCGCCCGGCAGCATACGTTTAATAACCGAATAATCGGCGTTACGGTAATGATGTTTTACCGCAAACACATCCATTACACACAATATCGGCAACAAAATAGCAGCCGCTTGCGTCGGGGCGATGGTCATCGCCATCAAAGGCACCGCAATAATACCCAGAGCGCCACCCAGCCCTCCCTTACCAATTCCATAGATAACAACCGCCGGGATCGCCGTTAAGTAAAACCACGGATCGGTTACGAACAACATAGGTCGCACCTTTGGACGCTATGTTCACGTAAATTATGTTGTCGTAATACATCTCTTCGTAAGCCATTACCTTGTAAAGCATAGCCTTGCAAGTCATGCCCATTTATGGCGCATCCTGTCAGTCCGTCTACCTGCAGAGCTAACCCAGCACCCTTCCCACCAAGTACTACAATCATTAGCCAAATCCTTTTTGACTCAAAAACTGACGGCTTTGCTTAATATCGGCTAATGTACCGTCAGCATGTTGCGGGTCGCGTTCTTGCTCGATGGTAATCCAGTCAGAGTAGCCAACCTGAGCCAGCGCCGAATACACAGCAGCGTAATCGATCACCCCTTCACCAATCGGGCACATCACCCCCTGTGCGCACGCTTGCCAAAAACCCACTTTTTTCTCAATAACGTCAGAGAACACCGCCTGATTAATGTCTTTAAAATGCACGTATTCTAAGCGAGATGCGTAGTCAACGAGGCTTTGAGCGGGGTCCATACCGGCATAATGTAAGTGTCCGGTATCTAAACAAAGCCCCACCTCTCGGTGAGTCAGGTCACTCAACATTTTGTCAATTTCATCTTGATACTCAATGTAGCCACCAGCGTGTGGATGAACGACAGGTCGAACCCCATAATGAGCGGCAATCACGGCGATCTCACGAATCGTCTGCATCATAATACTCCAATGCTCGTCATCAAGCCGTGGAGCCTCATCACTCAGCCCTGCACAGGCACTGCGAACCTCATTCACGCAATCAATCACCACCACTTTCTTGCTTCCGACACGCTTTAGCATTGCGCATAAATCATGCGTCCGGCTCAATATGGTCTCTTTATGATCCAGTGAGGAAAGCGGCTCAAAGATCGTACCCGCGCAAATGACCAACTCGTGTCTCTGCATTGCCGTACTCACGATATCGCCTTCAAGCGGCATATAACCGAATGGCCCTAACTCTAGCCCTTGATACCCAGCGGCCTGGCTTTCCGTAACGACGGTTTGCCAATTCGGATTATGAGCATGATTGGGTGACTCGACGCCCCAACAACAGGGTGCACACGCGATGAGATTCTTCATGACATTCCTCCTTTTTGATTCACTTAACAAGCCGTCCTAACGCTCAAATAATATACGCCAATAACCTCATTTCCTGTCTTGCATTTATGCAAACCGCGTTTCTGACAATGGCTATAACACCTCTTTCTCAGTGTCTTTTAGAATGGATTCATCACTAGAAAGTCATCGCTAATATCGGCGTGCATTGATACAGGATTTAAGCATGGAACCTATCTACATTGTCGCAGCAAAACGAACGCCTATCGGCAGTTTCAACGGCGCCCTATCTCCCGTTTCTGCCCCCTTATTGGGTGCCACTGCAATTAAGGGCGCGCTTAGCCAGTGTCATATCAACCCAACCCTGATTGACGAAGTCATTGTCGGCAATGTACTTAGCGCTGGTATTGGAATGGGCCCTGGTCGTCAAGCGGCAATTCAAGCTGGGATTCCAGACACTGTACCGGCCTACACCCTAAATATGATTTGTGGGAGTGGTATGAAAACCGTTATGGACGCGGCCAGTCATATCAAGGCCGGTGACGCTGAGATTGTGGTCGCTTGCGGTATGGAGAGCATGTCTCAAGCGCCGTTTGTACAAACCCATCAAGTCAGAAGTGGCGTTCGTATGGGCAGCATTGCTCTAGAAGACAGTATCATTACCGACGGCTTAACCGATGCGTTTAACCATTACCATATGGGCATCACCGCCGAGAACATTGCCGAGTCATTGTCCATCACTCGTGAAGAGCAAGATGCATTCGCACTTAATAGCCAGTTAAAAGCGGCAGCCGCATTGGAAACGCACGGTTTTCGCTCAGAAATAGAACCTATCGACGTGTCATTACGTCGCAAGCAGTATTCGGTAGAACTCGATGAGTACCCAAAAACCGACACAACATCAGAAAGCCTCGCTCGCTTGCGTCCTGCGTTTAAGAAAGAAGGCACGGTTACCGCGGGTAACGCTTCAGGCATAAATGATGGTGCAGCGGCTATTATTTTGGCCTCTAAATCGGCCGTAGAACGCTATCAACTGCAACCGATGGCCGAAATTGTTAGCTATGCTCAGGCTGGACTCTCTCCCGATGTGATGGGATTAGGGCCGGTTCCCGCGATTGCCAATGCATTGGAAAAAACCTCCTTATCACTGCAAGACATTGAGGTATTTGAACTCAATGAAGCCTTTGCAGCCCAGGCGCTAGGCGTGACGAAGCAGCTGGCCGAACAACACAATGTCGACCCAAACTGGATTCTCGATCGTACCAACCACAATGGCGGCGCTATTGCATTAGGCCACCCACTCGGCGCCTCCGGTATCCGAATTTTAGTGAGCCTTGTGTATGAGCTAGAACGTCAAGACAAAGACTATGGACTTGCGTCACTTTGTATTGGCGGCGGAATGGGAACCGCCGTGATCGTTAAGCGATGTGCAGCCTAGCGATCCACTTCTTAACCCAGCAAATAAAAATAAAGCGATAACAAGAAATTAAGCTAACAACGTCTAGCGCTAAGCCAACTCTGTATAAGGGCAAATTATGAGAAAGAAAATCACCGCCAACGACATTGCCGAAAAACTGCATGACGGAATGACCATTATGATCGGTGGCTTTATGGCCAATGGCGCGCCAGAAGGCCTTATCGACCTATTACTTGAGCACAACATCAAAGATATCACGCTCATTTCAACAGATACTGGCACGCAAACCTCTGGCTCAGGTCGCTTAATTGCCGAAAAACGCATTCAGAAGCTGTTTGCCTCTCACATAGGAACCAACCCAGAAACTGGCAACCAAATGAACGCAGGGACATTGGATGTTGAACTGGTTCCTCAAGGTACATTAGCGGAACGTATTCGTGCTGGCGGTGCTGGACTGGGTGGTATTCTAACCCCAACGGGGCTGGGCACCATGGTGGCAGAAGGGAAACAAGTGATCACCATTGATGGCAAAGACTATTTGTTAGAAAAGCCGCTTCGTGCTGACCTTGCGTTTATACGTGGCTCAATTGTCGATGAAAAAGGCAATGTGTTTTATAAAAAAACCACCCAGAACTTCAACCCATTAATGGCGACGGCTGCCGATCTCGTGATTGTTGAAGCAGAAACCCTTGTCCCGCTCGGTGGCATTGAGCCAGAGTCCGTTCACACCTCTGGGCTCTACGTCGATCATGTTTATCAAAAGGAGGCAAAATAATGACCACGACGTTCTGTACACCTCACCCAGTTTATGGCGATACACCTTTGGCCAGCAAAATAACGGATAAAGCAGTAATACGTCGCAACATTGCATGGCGTGTTGCTCAAGAATTGCATGATGGTGACATTGTTAACCTCGGTATTGGCCTGCCCTCTTTAGTGGCTAATGATATTAATTCTGATGTCGAACTCATTCTGCAGTCAGAAAATGGCTTACTCGGCATCGATGCCATTGCCGACGACAGTAATGCTGACGCCGATCTCGTCAATGCTGGCGGTCAACCGATTACGGCTCGCCTTGGTGCTAGTTACTTTGATAGTGCGGATTCTTTTACTATCATTCGCGGTGGCCATGTCGATGTCACGGTCTTAGGCGCGCTACAAGTCGATGAGCAAGGCAACCTCGCCAACTGGATCATACCGGGAAAAATGGTACCAGGAATGGGCGGGGCGATGGATTTAGTGGTCGGAGCCAAAAAAGTGATTGTGGCGATGGAACACACCGCCAAAGGCAGGCACAAGCTTTTAAAAGCCTGCTCACTACCGTTAACCGCGCTAAACCAAGTTGATATGGTTGTGACAGAGATGGGCGTCATAATTATTCACGGTTCAGAGATGACCTTAACCGAAATCGCGCCAGGATATACACCTGAAGAAGTACAACGAGCTACGGAAGCGGCACTGGTTATTCCCAAACCATTAAAAATTATGCGGCTTCCGGCGTAATAGTTCAGTTTTACAAGTAACTACGTCACAAAAGGCTTGTTTGTCCCGCTTTAAACTTTACCCCGCTGTAAATTACTATGACGCTCCACGCCATAGCTGCCCGTACCCTTTTTCGTTAAGGGGTATGGGCTTTTTTATTTGAATTATAGCCCTTCGTGCTGCTAACGGAATATGAATCACCAATGATAGGCATACCCGTTCGAAAGCTGGATTAGCCAGACTTTACGAGAGCCTATTAGCACCCCGATCTCGTTACGTCAGACGCGTTTTGTGAAGTCCAAGCAACTCAGAGTCAATGAGCTCCGCGCTGTGATTACCGTCTAATCGTTTTTGTAGGGCGATGATTTCAGCATCACCACAGTACCTCGAATCGTGTACAAACCTCATGAATACGGTGGTAATTCGCTTCAAGCTTGCTCCCTTTATCGACAATATGTTCCGGTGTGGTGATTTTGCCGTAATCATGCAGCCATGCCACGATTCGAAACTCTCGCTTTTCATCGTCATTATTGAATTTGAACTAAGCAAAGCTCGCAAGGTCAGACACCTCTGCCGCCTCGTCTAACATCATGCCTAATTCAGGTACGCGATAACAACGCTCACCAGTGATAACAATGCCCGCCAGTATAAGTCACCATTATTATCGTTAGCGCTACAGTAACCACCTATGCATAAATTTCACTTATGTATTATCTAAAGCCTGCTCCATACATACCGCAAGACATAGTTGTTACGATTATCACCACCAAACCATATAAGAAGATTAGGTCAATCAATGAGAATACTATTTAATCTATACGCACTAGTACTAGCTTGTATTGCTATCTATTGTGCGGTACTTATGACTGAACCTGGGCAACAACTTGATGTCCCTCGTGACTGGGTACTTAACTACTATCGATATATGGAAGTATTTTGGTTAGCACAAACTCTGGCTCTTGCCGGATTATGGCTAATAAACGTTAAAGGAAAATTCTGGAAACCCATTTGGATGTATGCGGCGACCGCTGGTGTAGCATTTACATTCTGGGCTCAATCTTACGCCATGCCAACAGCGTTTCCGACCGAACAGTTCAGCGCTAATTTTTACTCGGTAGAACATGCAGACAAAGTCATCCCGGAAGAAGACCCTAGGGTTTATGTGACCCAAATTAATGGTGAGACCCGTATTTTCCCTCGCTATCACCTGCAAGTACCACATGTTGCTGGCTGGGAGTCTGGTGGTACCGAATACGCGGTCACTTACTGTGGTCTCTCGAACTTACCTATGGTCGTTGAAACAGACTACGGACTTGGTGATTCAGACTTTCAAGTTCTTGGGCAAACACATAACAACTTGATCTTTAAAGACGTCAATAATGGCACGGCGATTCAACAAATAACCATGCAGTCTGAGTTCACTGATCACAACACAAACGTGCATCCAAACACACAAATGGATTGGAGCCAAGCAAAAGAGATGTACCCCGACGCAATGGTGTACATATATGGCATGGAACGGATGATTGATAGTGTCATTCTTGGCCTGTTTGAAAAACCACTCAAGAACCAACGAAACATTGATAATCCAGATTTCATCTTTGACACATTAAACCTTGAGGATGTACGTCTCAACCCGAAGTTAGAGATTTTTGGCTATGATAATGGCGTTGAACAAATCGCAATAGACCCAAACTTTGCACGAGTTAATGACGGCTTTGAATTTTATTTAGGCGAGGAGCTGCTCACTATCGATACAGATGGTCATGTTGTTCGAATCATAGATGAAACTGGAACACAAGTTGCCACACATAACGGCGTTCACTATGGTATTTGGACCCAGTTTTTCCCACAAACTCGCATATTAACGACTGATAGAGAAAATTCGTAACAACACATATTCGTAATAACCCATGAGTGTAAACCCACCCCCTTCTCAATAAATAATATTGAGAAGGGGGTGGGTTACCTATAAATGATCATCATAAAAGAAGCTAAAACGACTCTGCCGATGTATTTATTCAACTGCTGAGAGACCATGATCAAGCTAAACAACGCCTGTTCTGTGGCCATTTTAATTAAAACAGGTTGGCAGTGACGCCGCTACCATCAAATTCATTATCATCGCCACGACAACCCACACACGCGCTACCACGGTGACTCGCGGTAAACCTTCACCGCCCCCCATTACTCTACCCTTGAAAAACAAACCTATTCCCTTACGTTACTCCTCAAGGTTAACCAGACTAAAGACAAGTTTTTTATCACAACATGAGCTTTATAACGTGAGTCTCGCGAATTAAATTGGAATAGTTCTGAACTTCCGAACAGTAGGTTTTATGAGACTAGCGCTTGATCCTTATAATAGCAGCCAACCAGAGCAACTAAATGACATTATGAACAGATTTCCTATCTCACTATCGAATATTTAATGATCAGAATAATAAACGTTATAAGAGTGCCTATTAAGCATTGCTCTATGCACTTTAACTATTATTAACCTAATACCAATGAAGTCATGGTGTTACTAAACGTCATTTTATCAAGTTTGCCATTGTCACTATATCAGAATCAATTTAACCATTAAGGGTCGGTTATGAACCACATATCTTCAGCTTACTCGATAAAAAAACAGCAACGTGTACGCCGTACCATATTAGTTGTCGTTTCTGCTGCTTTAGCACTGGCTGCAATCATAGCAACCAGCGAGAACAAACCAGAATTCGATCTAAGTGACTCCTCAAAAAAAAACACGCTCGCTATCAGTGGACCTTGGGAATTCACCTCTATCGACCCATCTCTGCATGGTTATATCTACACCAGAATGCAAGTGCTCGAAACACTGCTTAACATCAATGACAAGGGAGCGATTATCGCAGGACTCGCATCAAACTGGCAGAGCAGTGACGATAATCTAATCTGGCGGTTTACTTTACGAAGCGGCGTAAAATTCCATGACGGACAAGAGATGGATGCTGAAGCGGTTGTAAATTCTTTAAAATTTGCCCAACGTAAGCATGGCGTATTAAATACGGCGGAGATAACCAATATTTCCGCCGTCAGTAACAATGAAGTCCAAATAACATTAGCAAAGCCATATACGGCCTTCACATCACTATTAACGCACTATTCCACGGCTATCCTCTCGCCCGATTCCTATAAAATCAATGGCGCTATTGGCACATTGTACGGCTCGGGACCGTATCAGGTGGCTGAGTTCGCGCCGCCTCATAAGCTGACCGTTAAGAAGTTCAACGACTATTGGGGACACAAGCCAACGATCAAATATGCGACTTACCTAACGGGCCATCGTGTTGAAAGCCGCATTTTACAAGCAAAATCGGGTGAAGCGGATATCGTATTTACCCTTGGTGCTTCCATGCTTGGGCAACAAGAGAGCGATGAAGCTGTGTTGCATAGCACGATAATGCCTCGTACATTGATGGTTAAGCTTAACTCTAGTCACCCATGTCTTGACTCTATTGCCGCTCGCAAAGCGCTTAGCCTGGCAATCGATCGCTCTTCCATCGCCAGCAATGTGCTCGATGCCAACAATTCGGAAACGGTTCAAATTATGCCAAGTGCTTTGTCACAGTGGCATATAGAAGAGGCAGATCGCGATGAATACAGTTTAAATAAAGCCAATGAACTGCTCGCTGGCTTAGGTTGGACGCGTAATGCATCCGGCTTACTAGAGCGTAATGGTATGCCATTTACACTCACCATGATGACGTATGCAGATCGTCCAGAGTTAACAGCCGTTGCCACAGCAATCCAAGCACAATGGGCGAAACTGGGTGTGAAGCTTAAAATTGACGTCACTAACTCAAGCATGATTCCAGCAGGTCACAATGATGATTCCTTAGAAGTGGCTTTAATCGCTAGAAACTTTGGTACAACCGGCGACCCTCTATCTATTATGAATAACGACTTTACCCATGGAGGTGGTGATTGGGGTGCCATGAATTGGCACAATTCTGAAGTGGACCAAGCGATGGAAGCGCTCATCCTCTCGCCGGATCCTAAGACGTCGTATGAACTAAGCCAAAAAGTCGCCACTATTATTTATCAAGAAGCACCGGTATTCGCCATTACGAGTTACACAGAAAACACTGGCGTTAATAAGCGAGTTAAAAACTTTAGGTTTGACCCATTTGAACGTGACTACTTTATCAACCAAATGGAGCTGAAGTAATGTTGTGGTCACTGATTAGGAACCGCCTCACTCAACTCATCTTGGTCACGTGGGGAGTAGGCTCGCTTACCTTTATTATGATGCGCAGCCTTCCTGGTGATATGGCACACCGTATCGCGGCGGGACGATACGGCCAAGATAACGTGGACTCAGCAGCAGCGGAACTCGTTCGGCAAGAGTTAAATCTTGATCAGGGGTGGTTTAGCAGCTACGTCGATTGGATGGCGGACTTGTTGCAATTTAACTTAGGTCACTCTTTAGTCAGTGGCTTGCCTGTCAGTGAGGCAGTACAGCATCAGCTAGGACACTCATTAATACTCGCAGGCGTTGGTATTGCCTTATCAATAATGATCGCTCTGCCGTTAGGGACGTTATCGGCCAAAAAAGAGGGGCGCTTTAACTCACTGGTCGTCTGGCTTTCTACATTCACAAAGGCAATGCCAGTATTTGTTCTCGGTTTAGTTATGATTCTCATTTTTTCAATGGAACTCAAGCTATTACCTGTTGCTGGATTTGGCACTTGGCAACATGCCGTTCTTCCAAGTTTAACGCTTGCGGTCAGCTTAGCCGCCGTGTCAAATCGAGTCGTTTTTAACAGTGTTCGCCACGTTTTACGCTCGCCATTTTACTTATTTTCGAGAGTGAAAGGACTACGAGAGAGGTCTACTTTTTTTCGTCACGGCATCCGTAACATGGCCGTTCCAGTCGTTGCATTTATTGGCATTCAGTTAGTCAGTGTCATCGAAGGGATCGTTATGATTGAATCGCTGTTTTCATGGCCAGGCATTGGGCATGGGTTAGCGCACGCGATTTTTGCACGAGATATTCCAATAATTCAAGGTTGTGCATTTTCCATGGGCGCGCTATTTGTTGCCCTAAATACCGTTGTCGACATGATGTGTTACTGGATTGACCCAAGAGGCCAACAAGAAGAATGATGAAGATACTTAATTTAAATCAAAAGGTCGGCCTGTTTCTTTTATTCGGTCTGTTTACTTTTGCAGCTCTCGTGAGTTGGTTGTCCCCTTACACCATAGGTGAGCAAGCGCTCTCTCATCGCCTGATGGCGCCAAACGCAGAACATTGGTTTGGAACCGACCAATTCGGCCGGGATATGATGACTCGATTGGCCAGCGCCATCACCCTGTCATTTACACTTAGCGTGCTGTGTTTAGTCAGCTCTGCCACGCTTGGTATCGCACTCGGCGTTGGTTCTGCTTGGGCAGGCGGTCGTGTAGAGAAAATTCTCGAGATTATCGTCAACATTGTATTAGCGCTGCCGGGGTTGGTATTGGTCTTGATGTTGGCCGCCATTGTGCCAGGGTCATTTTTTATTATGTATTTGGCGATATCACTCGTCCTATGGGTGGAATACTACCGGGTTAGCCGAGCCATCACTCGAACTCTAATGAACAGTCCTGAGCGACAGGTTTCCTTAATGATGGGGTTTGGAAAATGGTATCAGTTTAAGCGCCATATTTGGCCTGCGATGGCCCCTTCGGTTTTCACAATGGCCGCTTTTAGTGGCGCAAACGCCATACTCATGATGGCATCACTTGGCTTTGTTTATGTCGGGATACAGCCCCCTCTAGCGGAACTCGGTTTGATGACTGTCGAGCTTTTCCCATTTTACAGCGAAGCGCCATGGGTGTTGGCACAACCATTATTGGTGGTCGCGCTACTGGTACTTGGGTTTCACTTGTTAGCAGGAGGGAGTCATGAATCTCTTAATTCAACTGACTGATTTATCCATTTATACCAAAGACAGCGTGCTACTTGAGCCCTTGTCATTAAAACTATATCAAGACAAGCCATTAACCATTCTTGGTGAAACCGGTGCTGGTAAAAGCTTACTGGCTCAGGCGGTGGTAGGCCTATTACCTAGCGAGTTATCTCAATGCGGTAATATTCAAGTATTTGGCAATCATCATGACCGCCATTCATTAATGAACCTATGGGGCAAAAAAATCACCATGCTGCCTCAAGAACCATGGCACGCGCTCGACCCCTTAATGCCTAGCTATCAACAGGTATCGGAAGTGTACGAATGTTTACATAACGAAAGTGAAGAGCAAGCGTTTCATCATTCCATGAGTGAGCTCGATAAAGTAGGATTAACAGACAGCGCATTTAAGCGCCCCGGTCAGCTATCTGGCGGTATGGCGCAACGCCTAGCCGTCACGGCAGCAACAGCGGGTGGTGCAACGCTGATATTAGCCGACGAACCCACCAAAGGTTTAGACGTAAATCGCCGTAACGACATTGTCCACCAACTTCTTGACGCCGCCAAGGGAGGCGGTTTGCTGACAATTACCCACGACATCGATGTCGCCCGCCAAATTGGTGGTGATATCATCGTAATGAAAAAAGGGAGCGTGGTCGAAATGGGCGGCGCTGAACAAATACTCAATGACCCGCAACACGATTATACTCGATCCTTGATCAACGCAACGCCAAGAAACTGGGACGAACGAGCGAAAAGTTTTGATGAGAATACGCCTGTTTTGCAGGTGAGCGACTTAGTGATTGGCCGAAATAAACAAGCATTATCCAAAGGTATTGATTTCACCATTCATGCAGGTGAAGTCGTGGGGATAATCGGTGACAGTGGTTGCGGAAAAAGCACCTTAGGCGACACCTTACTTGGGTTACTGTCTCCAATTAAAGGTCTGGTGAGCAAAAAAACGACAAAGGCAAAACCTTATCAATGGCTAAAACTTTTTCAAGATCCACCCGCCGCGTTTACATCCAGTGTGTCTTTGGGGGTATTGCTAGAGGATCTCATTACCCTCCACAACATAGATCGCAGTAGAATTGCGCCTTTAATGTCGAAGCTAAATCTGGCGCCTGAATTATTAGAACGTAAAAGCGATGCCGTGTCCGGCGGTGAACTGCAACGGTTTGCGATTTTACGAGCATTACTACTCGACCCTGTATTTTTGTTTGCTGATGAACCAACTTCACGACTGGATCCAGTCATTGCGAAGGAAGTGACCGATTTATTGGTCGATTTAGCAAAAAAACAAAACTGTGCATTACTTCTTGTCAGTCACGATCCTCACCTGATAGAAAAGCGATGTGACACGGTCATCAGCTTATAATCAATAAGTAGCGACCCAAAATAATAAGGCCAACGCGAAAAATACTTCGCGCCTGGCTTTTAGCTCAATTATCTTTTTCATTTTTCAATTCTAAACATAGCGTTATTTTTTCATCATTAACTTGATTCTTGAAGCGAGCGAGAAGTAGTCGTAATTTGGGGTGTATATACGTTTTACAAAAAGGCTTATCCGGCGAATTATATAAGTAGTGCTGAAATTCATCTTTATTAGCCTTAAATGCATAAAATGGCAGCACTTGGGTGATAATGGCTTCATCAAAATCACTTTGTAAGACGCCGACGATATTTTTTGCTTCTTGATTTTGATTGTCATTATAGGTGTATATTGCCGAGCGGTACTTTTCCCGCATAGAGTGGTTAGATGTGGACGCATGCGTATGCAAATGTATCTCGATTAATGTCTGCAAAGAAATCACAGATTGATCAAAATAGACTTCAATAGCCTCAGATAATGCCGCGTGATCGTCAATTGAGGCTATCCAACCTTGCTTCACCTCTTTAATACCTGTCAGTGATTCGAACACGCCTTCGGTACACCAGTGGCACCCACCGCCTAACCCTATCTTACTGACGTTTTCATTTTGCATTTAGGGGTACCTTTCATCACTATTGAAGCTACGTCAAATGACTCATGTTACATGAGAGTAGCAGAATCAGATTGATGAATACTGTATTTATGGGGCTTCAATTCGAACAATGAACATAGACGTTAGCGTTATTTGCGAAGTTGATATGGCGAGCGCAGGTGTCGTTAACATGACAAATCAACCATGCGGAAATGGTTGGCGAACCGGCGTTCGTTCAGACAGCGTGACCACTTCCCAATAAGTCTTTACGTATGTCGTTTGCAATAACGTCATTCATTAATTAACGGCTGGAAACTAAAGGGGCTATGCCCCTTTTAATAGGTAAAAACGATAGCAGATTCGGGTGTTATGTCGTCTTCAGAAGAGATAAGTTACTTTTATGTTAAAACGACCTATTTGGGGCAAAATTCGTCGCCTTGGGCGACGAATTAATAATGACGGACATAGGCTTACATCGTTGGAAAATTGAAGCTGCTGGTGTGCTCCTCCAAACGCACGCTGGCTGGCCATCGGCTTGTCACGGTTTTCATTCGTGTATAAAAACGAACACCGTCGCCACCGTGCATATTTAATGGCCCAAAGATCGAGCGCTTCCATCCGCCAAAACTGTGAAACGCCATAGGCACCGGTAATGGCACATTCACACCCACCATTCCGGCAAGCACTTCTTCTTCAAACTGACGAGCAGTTTCGCCGTCACGAGTGAAAATTGCCGTGCCGTTACCGTATTCATGGCGATTGATCAGCTCCAATCCCGTTGCGTAACTAGGCACACGGACGATGGCGAGCACCGGACCAAAGATTTCTTCTTGGTAAATGGTCATCTCTGGCGTGACATGATCAAACAGTGTCGGTCCCACAAAATAACCTTGCTCGTAGCCTGGGACTGAGAGTTCACGCCCATCAACGAGCAACGATGCGCCTTGCTCGACACCATTTGTGACAAGGTCACAAATCTTTTGTTTGTGCGGCGCTGAAATCACCGGTCCCATGTCATTTTCTTTACCTTCAACGATACCCGGACCCACTTGCATCGTTGCTATTTGAGTTTGTAACTTATCAATTAATCGGTCCGCCGTTTCATCTCCCACCGCGACCACCACCGATAACGCCATACACCGTTCGCCCGCCGCGCCGTAAGCTGCGCCCATAATGGCATTAGAGGCCATATCTAAATCCGCATCAGGCATCACTAAGCAATGATTCTTAGCACCGCCTAATGCCTGGCACCGTTTGCCGTGCGCAGAAGCCGTTGCATAAATGTATTCTGCTATAGGCGTTGAACCAACAAAACTCACCGCTTGAACACGTTCATCCGTTAGCAGAACATCCACCGCTTCCTTGTCCCCTTGAACCACGTTGAACACACCGTCAGGTAAACCCGCTTGCTTAAGCAAGAGCGCTAGCTCGATTGCCAGAGAAGGATCCTTCTCTGACGGTTTTAATACAAACGTATTACCCGTTGCCAACGCAATCGGAAACATCCACATGGGAACCATTGCAGGGAAGTTAAACGGGGTAATACCAACGCAAACCCCTAAAGGTTGCATCAGTGAGTGGCTATCCACACCCGTCCCCACATTAGAGGAGTGCTCGCCTTTTTGTAAATGTGGAATGCCACATGCAAACTCCACCACTTCAAGCCCACGTGCCAGTTCCCCTACTGCATCCGAATACACCTTGCCATGCTCACTAGAAATCAAACGAGCCAAGCGATCAAGATTTTCTTCGACTAACGCTTTAAAGGCAAATAACACTCGGGCCCGTTTTAGTGGCGCGGTTTTCGCCCAGCCGGTGTAAGCATGTTGAGCAGCCGAAATCGCGTGTTGAGTTTGCGCTTCATCGCTGAGTATCACCTGCTTGGTCTGCTGCCCCGTTGCTGGGTCAAAAACGGCAGAAACACGGTGAGGTTGCGGATTACCAACGGTAGCTTTAATTGCACCATTAACAAAATTAAATACGGTTTTCATAACTGTGTTCCTTAATTTGATACCAATGTGGCAGATTCGGTTTGTGAAAAACGATGCGCTGAGTTTGCATTCGGCTGGTTTAATTGGCGTTCGCGCCATGCCGTGATTAATCGTTGATAGTTTGTTTTTACTTGAGCGACGAACTCGTCATCCCCTATATCTTTTGCCAGCCACAAGGTAGACGGTAACCCAAAGATTGTGCGCCCTACAGCGAACCCTTTGACCAGTGAGCACCCTGCTGCCGCGTTAAATCCAGCTTTCACCTCATCAATAGGTGCATCCAAACCGAGTATCAATACGCCACGGCAATGAGGGTCATTATCTTGAATGAGGCTTTCCACTTGGGTCCATGAAGAAGGCGACAATGGTGGCAATTTCCACCAATCCGGTTTGACATCTATCGCGTAGAATTGATGTATTAATCGAAGATAAAGCTCGTCGTTGGCGTCGCAACCTTTAGGTAAGATAACCTCAAGAAGCAAATCATGGCCGGATTGACAGCAGGCTTGGTAGACGTCTTTAACCGTTTTTTCCTGGGCTTGACGAAGCGTCAGATCATCATCTGGATGACAAAAAACAAGACATTTCACGACATGTTCCAATGGCCATGAACGAAGCTGTGAACCAATATCACCATGCTCAAGTTGTAAGGGCCGAGAACCTGGTAATTCAACAGGCCTGCCGACCCACGTCCCCGCTCCTGTCACCGCATTAAGCACCGATTGGCCATATCTGCTGTCACAAAGTACACCCGACTTTTGGGCTAGATTCTCCTCAAGGGCGACCTCTTGTGACGCGCGGTAGAGTAATGATTTTAGCCTAGGGATTTGAGAAAGATCAGCGCCAGCATGTTGAGCCATTTGTTCAAATTGACTACGATGGTCAAACGCCAAAACACAGAGTTCGTCCCATTGAGTCCGGCGCGTGGTGACTCGGTGTAGGTGGTTGAGTTGAGCGTCTTGGTCTGGTCTTAATACGTGTTGGGCGCGAGCTAAGTAATTATCAAGTTCTTCCTTGGTAGGCATAGCAGGTGCGCAGCCATGACGAGAGACCACTAGTGCACCGCACGCATTCGCATAAGCGCACGCTTTTTCCCAACCTTCATTATTGAGGTAACCACGAAGAAGCCCAGACATAAATGCATCGCCCGCACCAAGTACATTAAGGACATCCACTTTTACGCCCTCAATAGTGATACCCTCATCTAATGATTCAGGCACGTTACCAGAAAAGACAGAACAACCTAACGCGCCTCGTTTGCACACTAGTTCGGCTTGACTCACCGAGCGAACCGCTCTCAAGGCTGCCACCGTGTCTGTAGAACCACCCGCAATATGAAACTCTTCTTCAGTACCCACGACCAAATCGAAAAGAGGCAACACTTGTTGAAGTTGCGACGTCACTTTCGCAGAATCAATAAATCGAGTCTCCCCATCGCCTAAGCTCGTCAGCCCCCAAAGAACGGGGCGATAATCGATATCCAGCGCCGTCTTTACGCCGTGCTTCTTTGCATATTGTAAAGCCAGCAATACCGCCTCTCGCGTTTTTGGATGAGAAAGGTGTGTGCCCGTAATCGCCAAGCATCGAGCCGATGCAATATACGACTCTGAAATATCGTCCACACTAAGGGCCATATCAGCACAGTTATCACGATAGAAGATCAATGGGAAAGTCTCTTCATCCTTAATACCGAGCAGTACTAAAGCCGTCAATCGGTCATGATCAGTGATGAGATACTGAGTATCCACACCAACAGATTGCAATTCTTCCCGAATAAACCGCCCCATATGTTCGTCGCCAACACGAGCGAGCATCGACGATTTCAATCCCTGCCTTGCGGTCCCATAGGCGACGTTACCAGACGACCCGCCTAAATATTTTGAGAATGACCCCATCGATTCTAGCCGCGCACCAACTTGTTGCCCATAAAGGTCAACCGCGACTCTGCCCAAACAAATCAGATCCAGTGTTTTTTCTTCCAACTTCATTAGGTGCTCCAACTGAAATAACAAGACGTCGCCTTCATTTACAGTAAGCGGCCAAGAACCAATACCGCATGTTTCAACAAATTAAATCAACGCCAAGAATGAACATTTCATTCTACTGACCCCTTTATATGAAACGTTCATTTCAAGATCAACATAAATTGAAACTTTTAGTTCACATCAGTGATCGAGACGACATTCTTTGAAAGCTTAGACTTTAGTATTAGATATAAAATGAAAATTATAGAAAATATTTTTCACTCTATTTTTCATCTTCATCTTTGTCATGACGAGTTGGATTAAATTATTAAAATCAATAACTTATATTGACACAAAAAATAAGCATATTTTTAATCCTTATTAAACAATACGTTAAGCAAACACCTTGAAGCATAATCAGCCATAACCATAAGATCTATGTAACAATTTTAACAATACGTTATCATGCACACTAGCGTTCTTAACTTTCTCGGCATATAGTTCCCCACGCAAACAATGAAAAATATTTTTCAATAGAATTAATGTAACAAATAATGTTCCAAAGACGGAACATTGATGTCAAGTCGCTTTCATATGATGGAATTTGAATTCATTTCACTTCCTAAAAGGATCGAATTTGGCCGCCAACATTATAAAAACTAGGAGGCATATAATGTCATCAGCAATCGCGAGACTATCGCAATACATAACATTCAAAATTACTCGAGTAAAAAACGTGCCGAAGCGCCTCATTCAAGCTTGCGTCATCGCCATTAGCTTAATGGGTCTTGTCGCCTGTGGTGGCGAAGAAACAAAGTCTGACGTAGTCACAATTGGAGTCGCGATTCCAAACTTTGATGACACGTTCCTTGTTAATATGAAAGATTCAATGACGGCCTATGCCGCCAAACAAGACAATCTTGAACTTATCTTTGTTGATGCCAAAGAAGATACGGTCAAGCAACTTGGCCAGGTCCAAAACTTCATCATCCAGCAGGTCGACGGCATTATTCTCGTTCCGGTCAACACCGACGCCACTCAACCTATGACAGACAAAATTTTGGATGCTGGCATCGAGTTGGTCTACCTCAATCGTCGCCCTTCTTATTTGCCAGAAGGTGTTGCTTACGTTGGGTCTGAAGAACTGCAGTTCGGTAAAGAACAAGCTAAATATGTCGCCGATAAAAGTGATGGCGGTAACATCGGTATTTTGATGGGCATGATGACCATTGAAGCGGCAATTCTTCGTACTGAAGGCGTTGAGGACTACTTTCAAGACAAACCTGATTTCAACATCATCCGCAAGCAAACTGCATTATGGCAACGTTCGCAAGCCATGGTTGTTATGGAGAACTGGATCAATTCAGGTGACAAACTGGACGTCATCATTGCCAACAACGATGACATGGCATTAGGTGCCATTCAGGCGTTACGTGCCGCAGGCAAACTTGATGACACGATTGTTGTCGGCGTTGACGCCACCCCGGATGGACTCATGGCGATTGAAAGTGGTGCATTAGATGCCACCGTATTCCAAGACGGCGGCGGACAAGCGCGTGGCGCGATTGATGCGGCGCTCAACGGCATCCATAAACAACCACGTGAAAAAATCACCTGGATTCCTGCAGAACTCGTCACCAAAGACAACCTCGCTGAATTCAAAGCGAAACAAGGTTAACACCACCTTTACTCATATGTTCTATGCCCCTTTTCCCGTTGGACAAGAAGCGGTGCATAGAACATTTCAAACGGAGCGGTAATTATGAGTCAAGCCCTATTAGAAATGCGTGGTATTTCTAAATCCTTCCCCGGAGTCAAAGCCCTCGATAATGTGCAACTGACATTAAAAGAGGGGCGAGTTATGGCCTTAATGGGTGAAAATGGTGCCGGAAAATCCACCCTAATGAAAGTACTCTTTGGGATCTACCAAAGAGATGATGGCACCATTCGCTATCAGGGAGAAACCGTCAACTTCACGGGTGCTAAAGATGCCCTTGAAGCCGGAATTTCAATGATTCATCAAGAGCTGTCCCCTATTCTTCATCGCAGTATTGCTGAAAACATTTGGTTAGGTAGGGAGCCAACTAAAGGGCCGTTCAAGCTCATCGATCACGGAAAAATGTATCGTGATACCACCAAGCTATTAGAAAAATTAGATTTGCATCTTGATCCCAGAACGCCCATGAGTGAGTTGACGGTCGCAACCATGCAAATGATTGAGATTTCAAAGGCCATCTCCTACCACTCCAAGATCATCATCATGGATGAGCCAACTTCAGCTCTAACCGGCAAGGAAGTCGATCATTTATTTGAAATTATTGAGCTGCTTAAATCTCAGGGGGTGGCCGTCGTCTATATCAGCCACAAAATGGACGAGATATTTCGAATCTGTGACGACATTACGGTTTTTCGAGATGGTAATTTTATTGGAGAACGAGAAGCCTCGGCGACCAACAACGACGAGTTGGTTCACATGATGGTGGGACGCAATCTCGGTGATGTTTACCCACCGATCACAGCCAAACCCGGCAAGGTCAGACTCGACGTCAGAAACCTCTCGGTGGAGGGGCAATTCAGTGACATCAGTTTCAAACTGCACGAAGGCGAGATCCTTGGGATTGCCGGGCTTGTAGGATCGGGTCGCACCGAACTGATTGAAACACTTTTTGGTGTGAGAAAAAAAGATGTTGGCGAGATTTGGATCAACGGAGACAAGGTTGAAATAAAAACACCAACAGATGCCATCAACCACAAAATGGCCTTTCTCACAGAAGATCGTCGCCATTCTGGCCTCTATTTGATGCTGGATATCTTTGCTAACACCTCGATTGCCCATCTTGATGCGTATCGCAATAAAGTGGTGAATCTACTCGATGTACGAAAGATGCAAAAAGATTGCTCAACACAGTGTTCAACTCTCAAAGTAAAAACGCCTGGTATGTCAGAAGCGATTGACAACTTGAGCGGTGGTAACCAACAAAAAGTATTACTTGCTCGCTGGATGCTGACTAAGCCCGACATCCTTTTCCTCGATGAACCCACGCGAGGTATTGATGTCGGCGCAAAATCCGAGATCTACAAACTGATGCGCCTGCTCACTGGCATGGGAAAAAGTCTGGTCATGATCTCGTCTGAATTACCTGAGGTAATCGGCATGAGTGACCGTATTCTCGTCATGCACGATGGTCAATTCAAAGGTGAACTGGACGGCCATGAGGCCTCGCAACAACAAGTCATGTCATTAGCGTTCAACTAGGAACACAAGCTAGCCCAACATATCAAGGAAAGTAGTTATGATAGCTAAACTTCTTCAAGCCACGTCGGACCAACCACAAACTGGCAGCAAAACACGTTTTATATCCAAGTACGCCATCTACGTCGTCTTCGTGGCTATGTGTATCGTCATGAGTATCTTGTCTCCGGTGTTCCTCACGGTTGCTAACTTACTCAACGTCATGACACAAATGGCCAGTATCGGTCTACTTGCGTTAGGGGTGACGATCATCATCATCACTCGCGGTATCGATCTCTCTTCAGGTTCCGTTCTGGCGGTTGCGGCCGTCGTATCAGCCAGTACAGCGCAGACCTTGGACTGGAGCATGAGGATGTACCCAAATTTGCCTGAACTGCCTGTCATTGTGCCGATTTTAGTAGCATTAGGTGTGGGCGCGTTCTGTGGCCTGATTAACGGAGCACTCATCGCTTACACCGGTATCCCTCCCTTTATTGCCACCTTGGGGATGATGATCATCGCTCGTGGCGCGGCGCTTCTGTATTCAGATGGCCGCCCTATTAGTAGCCTCATCGATTCCTACCAATGGATTGGACAAGGTACGCTTGGTGGTATTCCTGTGCCAGTGGTGATCTTCCTCGTCATGGCATTGTTTACGTATTTACTTCTTAATTACACCCGGTTTGGAAAATACGCCTATGCCATTGGAGGTAACGAAACAGCGGCATATGTATCAGGAATCAATGTCACTAAGTACAAAATTCTTGTCTATGTCTATGCTGGTTTCCTCGCCGGTATTGCCGCGTTAATCCTGACTGCTCGAATCAACTCAGGGCAACCAGGCCTGGGCAATATGTATGAGCTCGATGCGATTGCTGCGGCGACCGTAGGTGGTGTATCACACGCTGGCGGAATTGGTACGATTCAAGGCACTATCGTGGGCACCATGATCATGGGCGTGTTGCAAAATGGGCTCGACCTACTCAACGTTTCCGCCTACTGGCAACAAGTAGTAAAAGGCTTAGTCATCGTCGTGGCCGTTATCTTTGATATGAAGCGCCAAAAGAAAAGTAAGTAATTAAGTTATGCCGTTCGCTTATTGACTTAATTTTGAAATAACTAAGCTCTTAATCTCGAATTAGGCAGTCTCTTAATCTCGAGGTGAGCAGGATTTTAGTCTAAAAATAACAATCACTTAGCCTAGACATAGCAAGTCCTTAGTCTCGAAATAACTAGGGGCTTAGGCTAGGCATAAATAGAAACGTTCAAAGCAACACTTATTGAAATAGTCGACCACAAAAAAAGATGACGAATGCCGTCAATCGATGGTCAGACAACAGTTGAATGTAGGGGCCTTGAAAGAGGTTTTCCGTGCCACGCAAGCTCACCGCTCTCGTGGCCTTTTTTTTCTAAAAAGAAAGTAATTGGGCATCTTATCCGTGTTACATTTAATGAAATAAATGTTTCATTCTTGCCGACTCTGCTTCACATCATCAATTTGCACGGTAATATAGGAGGCGTTCATCTCCACTCTGCCAAACGTAAAAATTTTAGGATGTTTTTTATGCGTGCTGCGACCAACCTCAATGAACTAGAAAACCAAATTCGCCAACAACACAGTACGTTGAGTAAGCGGCTACAGCAAGTTGCTCACTACGTGCTTGAAAACTCAAACAGTGTGGCGTTTGACACTGTTGCCGTGATTGCGAAAGCGGCGGACGTTCCCCCATCGACACTAATACGTTTTGCTAATGCATTTGGGTTTAGTGGTTTCAATGAACTGAAACAAATATTTCGTCAAAACCTCGTTGAAGAGACCACCAGCTATACTCAACGTACACGTTTAGTGAAAGCACTCAATGATGACCACCCGAGAGAAGAGCCTGAAGACATTTTATACGAGTTCGCGCAAGCCAACGCTGAAGCAATGATGCAATTGGCAAAACTGACCTCGCCAGAAAAGCTCAAGCAGACCGTTGATATCTTAGCGCAAGCCGACAACATCTATTTAATTGGTCTGCGACGCTCTTTTAGCGTGGCGTCTTACCTGACCTACGCGCTACGTCATATTGAATGCCGTGCCTTTCTTATCGATGGTTTAGGCGGGATGTTTGAAGAACAACTTGGCATGGTGGGACCGAATGATGCGGTCGTATCAATCAGCTTTAGTCCGTACGCAACGGAAACGGTCCAGCTTTGTGAAATGGCCTCCAAAATCGGGGCGAAGCAAGTCGTGATTACCGACAATCAAGTCAGTCCGCTTGCGGCCTATAGCGATGTGTGTTTTACCGTAAAAGAAGCCAGTGTCGATGCCTTTCGGTCACAATCTGCGTCTTTATGCTTGGCACAATCCTTGGCGGTATCGCTCGCATTTAAAAAAGGCAGAACCCTCGATTAATCGTGAGTTCTGCCTTTGTCATTAAGCAATGCGTTGTGGGTTATGAGTTATGGACGGTCAGTATTAAGCTCGACTCTATCAAACCAATAAATCAATACACCACTTTCCATCTAAAGCTTAATCGTTTTTCCAGTTCTCATTGACTCTAAAGCCGCCTCTGCGAGGACAAGCGCAAATTCCCCATCCTTGCCGCTACAAAGTGGCATTGCTTCCCCTTCAAGAATCTCTACAAAATGGTTCCACTCATTAATGTAGGCCTGCTCGTAACGCTCTAAGAAAAAGAGTTGCGGCTTTGCACTCACGCAGCCGCTATCTCCCCAGTGCTGCACCAAGTCTTCTTTCATATTACCCGCTTGTAGCAACCCTTTCTCACCATGTAACTCGAGGCGTTGGTCATAACCGTAACCAGAACGGCGGCTATTGGAAATCGTCGCAATGGCGCCCGATGGGAAGTTCATAACAATCACTGCGGTATCAATATCCCCCGCTTCACCAATCGCCTTATCAACCATACAACTGCCATGCGCAGTAATAGATACTGGGTCTTCACCTAAGATAAAACGCGCCATATCAAGGTCATGGATACTCATGTCGCGAAACATACCACCAGACGCTTTTGCATAATGCGCCGGAGGAGGAGACGGGTCACGAGACGTGATCAACAGGGATTCAGCTTTACCAATCACACCCGCACTGAGCTTTGCTTTTAACTGACGAAACTGCGGATCGAATCGGCGATTAAAGCCAACCAGCATTGGCACTGGGTACTGCTCTATCACACCTAAACAATCACGAACTCGGCTCAGCTCTAAATCGATCGGTTTTTCACATAAGATTGTCTTGCCATTTTTTGCCGCTAACTCAATAAAATCCGCGTGCGTGTCCGTTGCAGATCCGATGCATACCCCATGAACATTAGGATCAGCCATCGCTTCTTCTATTGTTTGGATCTTTGCACGATATTGCTGCGCCAGTTTATTCGCGCCCTCTACATACGGGTCTACGATTGAGTACAATGTCGTTTTTGGATGATTGCTGATATTGACCGCATGGACATTACCAATGCGTCCCGCACCAAATAAAGCGATGTTAAACATACTTTTTCCTTGTGATGTAGAGTGTGCTGCATCAACAGCGACTGTGGCAGACCGTCACGCATTTGTGACCTTCCTATTTTTCATTTCACACGACGTATTGCTTGTTTAAACATCAATATGGATTGTCTATGTAAGTGGCTAAAAACAACGAAAAAATGTAGCAACCAAACCGAAATGAAAAAATATTATCACCCAAAATACCTCTAAAAGTGCACCCTTTCCAGAAATAAAGCGCAACAAATCGGTAAATATTGCAATTATCGATGTAACATCACAGAAAGAAAATTTAAAAATGGAAAAAATTTATCAACCAGTAAAGAATAGCATAATCACACTGACACCATGCCAACAGCTCGAGCTGTATGGCAACGAAAAGAGGACGACTTTATGCGCTATGCACTGCACGGAATGTGTTCATTACACAACAATATCGTCAGCGACATTCGCCTAGCGAAAGAAACTGGCTATGACGGCTTAGAAATTCATACCGAGAAATTATGGCGCTACATTAATGCGGGCTTAACAAGCCAAGCTCTTAAAACTCGATTGAATGATGCCCACATTACGCCCTCAGCCATCGATATAATCGGTAGTGTCGAAAGTACGACCAAAGAAGCACAACACCAGCTCTTTAAAGACACCGAGATACTCTGTCAGTTTGCCAAGGACATTGGTGCGCCCACCATTCAATTGAATGCATTTGAAGCGCTAACTGGATTATCGATTGAAGATAACATCAAAATCACGGCTCAAAATATCCGCAACATGACGGATATTGGTAAAGAGCATGGCATTCGCTTTCAGTATGAGGGCGCAGCATGGACCCCCATCGCCACCCTAGAGCAGTACTATCAACTGCACGATGCCGTTAGCCGAGATAACTTTGGTTTTGTTCTCGACACATGGCATTTCTGGGCGTGCCGCGGGGCCACCCCAGAAGACATGGCGAAGATTGATCCATCTCTTATCTACAATGTCCATATATCCGATGGCCACCGCCCGGAAGTCGGCGCACCTTGGGTTGACGAGAAAGAACTTCGAAACTGCTTGTTGGGTGAAGGCGATATTCCGTTGCAAGAATGGACTGCGGCGATTCAAAGCACCGGATATGATGGGTTCTATTCAGGGGAATTTTTAAATGACCAACTGTGGGAAGGTGATCATTACGAAACCGCCACCAGCATGTTAGCAGGTATGAAGCGATTGTTTTCATAACAAATAGATAGCCCCCCAATGCCGGAGTCTACCGGTAACCACGCCCTTTAACCCGTGCCCTAATTAAAATAGGCACGTAGTAAAGGGCAACCGAATACACGGTCGCCCTTCTGTCATTTCGATATTAACTCTCGTCCACGAAGAAGGGCAGCCACTAGTGATTGGTTTGGTTACTAATAGCGATTGGCCTAGCTGCTGATAGGGTCCAGCACAATACGTCATATGACCATAACCTTCTGAAGCATGCTGATAATCTGCCGATAGGTGCTCGGCAAGTCATTTGCCTTGGCCTGATGGAATCGCTGAATCATCTTCTGCGGTAAGCACTGCGGCTAAATCTGCTTTCAGCCAATTATGGACTATCTGCCGCGGATGGTGACGTGTCAAGAATACGGATCACTTTTGCTGGCATACCCCCAACTAACGTGTCGGGCGGGACATCTTTCGTTACCACGGAGCCCGCAGCAATCACCGAGCGAGCACCAACCGTTACCCCCTGACAAATGACCACGTTGCCGCCGATCCATACATCATCTTCCACGATGATCGGTAAACACGTTATTTCCCAATTCCTGCGTCGCTGATGGTCTAAAGGATGTGTTGGCGTATAAAACTGTGTGCTAGGACCAATGAGCACATGGTTACCTATCGTGATTGGCGCATTATCTAACATCGTCACTCCCATATTAATAAAGGTGTCGTGGCCGATTGAGATAGTTTTCCCGTATTCACATAAAAAAGGCGGGCAAACCACGCTGCGCTCACCGACATGAGCAAACAACTGTGCGACATAAGGTTTGGCGGCTTCAAACTGTCGCTGATTGATCTTTTGTAGAAGATCAAACGCCGTATTTCGAAGCGCATCAAACTCTGAACTTTGCGCGTCATAATCCATGCCCAAGCACATCTTTTCAAATTCACTCATCTGCTAACTATGCCTCTTTTGTTGATATCTCATTGTTGCTGATATGCCATTGTTGCTGATATGCCATTGTTGCTGATATGCCATTGTAACGACGGACAAATAAGCGAATGGCATGTATCACTATTCTCATTCATCACGCGTCGATAGTATAAGCAATGCCAATTTAATTGTGTTTCGCTAAGCTATCTTTTGGCGTTTCATCGCGCCTATCCATACCGTAGTCACGTATCACACCTGCCACTCTTAATTTGTAATCTTGAAACACACCACCACGCCCCTGCCTCTGAGCCAATCGATGTGCTTCAAGTTGTCTCCACTGCTGAATCGCCTTTTCGTCACGCCAAAATGATAGCGACAGCACCTTGCCGTCATTCGTTAAGCTTTGAAAACGTTCGACTGATATAAAGCCATCAATTTCTGTCAATAACGGCTTTATCTCGTTGGCAATATCTAAATATTCCTTTGTCTTACCTTCGGCTACTTGAACCTCAAAAATCACGGCAATCACATGTCACTCACTATAAACGTAAAGAAACCATTGTATTGAACGCCAATAATATATTGATGATTCATAGCAAGAAACTAATCATCAATGCACCAGATGGTAACTCGCAAGCCTCTAAGCATCATCATCCGTCAGATGTTAAACATATTTATTCAGCAAATCTCACCTTTATTGCTAGCTATTCTCATTTAAATATGTAAATTATTATCAATATCATTAGTAACAGTGTGGAATATTTATGAATAACATCGCGATTTGGGGTGCCGCTAGTGGGCTTGGGGCAGCTATGGTTGATTACTTTTATAATCAAGGTTTCAATGTCATTGCTATCGCAAGAAACCCAAGTAAGAACGTGACCTTATCTCAGCGCCAGATCACCGCTATTTCTTGCGACGCCACCATCAAAGAGCAAGTGCAAGATACGATTGAGAAGCTACCGGATCACACCGTAAACATCTCCACTATGGGAAGCTTTCACTCTGACAACCCTGTGGACTATATAGGACATCGATATCTAATCGATACTCTAGAAACTAGCTTGTCTAGGCGTTTATTACTGATCACCTCTCTTGGGTGTGGGGATTCTTGGAAATATCTTTCCGACCGAGCCAAGATTGGCTTTGGTAGCGCGGTGCGAGAGAAAACACTGGCTGAAGCCTGGCTTCAAAGCAGCGCACTAGAATATACGATTTTACGACCTGGCGGGTTGAAAGATGGCGCACCGTCTAATCAAGGGCAAATCTCACAAGAGATAGAGGTTCATGGCACGATTTCACGAGGAGAAGTCGCGAGATTAAGCCATGAATTACTCTCTCGCAGTGACGCGGTAGGACAAATCTACCAATGCATTGATCCGAGTTTAGCAAGCTAGCTCTTCAAACTCATGGTGGGGAGTATGCCTTACTCTCTGCCTCAATAGCTCAAATGAATAATTCGTTTCATGTTCATTTATCCCTCTACTTTGGTCTTTTTACACTTGATAATCAAAGACCAAAACATCTTCAAGTAATGGACGAAATACTTGTTTCAATGCCTCGTGCTCTGGATGAGGCAGGTATCGCTGCCTCGCATCTTCGCCTGAAAACGTCATAAAGACAGAATGCGTATACCCTTTATTTTTACCTTCGGGGCTGTCATTCATCCCCCATTCCACTGAAACGACGCCCTCAATTTTGTCGGGCATTGATTCGAATAAACCTTTCAGGTGTTCAATATCAAGTGGCTTAGCGGACTCTTTAAATTTAATCAGCAATAAATGTCTAATCATCTGGCGTAGTCCTGACGGTTGCGTCGGTCTAAATTCATGACACTTTATCCAAGAAGTAAGCCATGATCTCCTCAGTCGTCATTTCTTTGGTTTCGTTAGAAAAACAGTAATAACTCGGACGCACATCGCTAAAATATTGCATATCCATCTCTAACCCTTCTAAATTGGGAAATAGACCGACGGGCATGTTGTATTCACCCGTTTCCTTAAACTTATAAAACAAATGGGTGCCACATTCGGTACAAAAACCACGAGACGCCCAAGCTGATGACTCAAACATTTTGACGTTATCACCGCCGGCAATGTTCACTTGAGTGCCACATTTGACCGCAAAAAAAGGCGCACCACCCCAAGTTCGGCAGGATTGACAATGACAAACCGTAAACTTAGGATTCACCTCTTGCGCTACGATGGTCACTGCCCCGCAAAGACACTGAGTTTCTAAACTAGACATAAATCCTTCCTCTATAGATGACAATGTATCACTTCACGCCCTTTTGCATGTCGCGCCTTGCCATGTAAGCCAACCTGAAGGTACGAAGAAACGTTGTTCAACGTGATTAAGCACTCTTCGGGGCGAACATAATAATAGCCATGCCAATCAAAGCGACTGAACCGCCAACCAAATCCCACGCCGTAGGCTTCTCTCCGTCAACCACCCAGAGCCATAACAATGCGACAGAAATATACACGCCCCCATAGGCGGCATAAACGCGACCAGTGGCGGTAGGATGAAGTGTCAGCAACCAAGCGAAAGCGGCAAGACTCAAAGCAGCCGGTATTAACAGTAATATGCTCTTATCTTGTCTCAGCCATAGATAAGGCAAGTAACAGCCTACTATTTCAGCGATAGCCGTAATAACAAAAAGGCCAACGGTTTTAAGTTCAAGCATGAAATCCCTTAGATAATGGGTATGTGGTTTTATCGCTTTATTGCTTTACTGCTTTACTGCTTTACTGCTTTACTGCTTTGCCAATATACAGGTCTATCGCTTTATCACTGGCGACTCACTAATAAATTAACACCGGATAACGCTAAGAACATGGCACAGCCCTTGTTAAAGCGTTTTGCTATCTCTGGCTTTGAGAACCAATGCCTCAGATATAAACCAAAGGAAGCATAGAGCGTGATGGCCAACATTTCCAAAACTAGAAACATTCCGCCCAAAATGAAAAATTGCTCATTAACATTACCAGAGACGTCAACGAATTGAGGCAAAAAAGCAGTAAAAATCAATATAGCTTTGGGGTTGCCTGCTGCTAAGACAAACTCTTGTTTAGCGAGTCCCACTCGATTTTTGTTACGCTCTATTTCTGTGACAGGGCTAGGTTTAGAACACCATAGATTGAAAGCAATCCACAATAAGTAAATCGCACCCGATAATTTAATCAGAAAAAATAGAGTCTCTGATGTATAGAGAACGACAGCTAACCCTGACGCTGCCAACACTATCATGGCAGCGAATGCGGTTAAGCGCCCCAGTCCAATAGCGCAAGATGGTTCGTATGTACCATTATCTTGACTGTCATTCGCGAAGTTCATAAAACCGTTCGACATTTTTTGTAACCGCGCCCCAATTTGACGCGCCGACACGTTGTTGATGGCGATTGAACGCCGCTTTATCTACGAACTCTTCGTAAACATCAAAACGAGTGGGATCGGTTTGACATTGAATGACATCAAAAACAAGGCAACCGTCTTCTTGAAGCGTGAGCTGTTTATGAATATCAAGTGCTTTGATGACAGCCGAAAGCCCGGTTTTAGGAACAATAATGTATCCCTCGAGTATTATTTTGGACATGTTTCTTCTTACCTGTTTAATGCTGCATTAAATTGCATGAGAAGTGACTGGATACAAAGCAACTGGACGCTATCACCTTGCACCGTCAACACTAAACTTACTGCAACTAAAAATGCGAGACACCGCGAACGAACTTGAATCTCGGTTGACTTTAATGGTTAATGGTTAAACGAGCTCTTGTTCCATAATGCCAAAACAAGTACCAAGATAAACACAAAACCTCGACCTTATTCGCACACTATGTCTACCCATTGTGAGCGCCATGCTTGAGCTTTCATTGGATCAGGCCAAAACTCTTTTTGGTTTCTAATTAAGCCATTTTCAACAGTATGAAACGTTATCGCACGCGCGACTTGGGTACCATCCGTTATCGACACATCCGTTACGACCTCAGTGCCGTTCGATACGATTGAATTAATTTCAAATTGCCAACTACCGGTTGCTGGATAATAACGGTTTATCGCAACAAAATTAGCTCGGCCAATGACAAGCTCCGAAGATTGAGGCCAGTACCCTTCAAAATCGGCACTTAACCACTCGCTCGCTTTTACGAAATCATTGCTTTTCATTGCATCCCAGAATTCGAGAACAATTTCCTGTGAGTTCATATTTCCCTCTATGTCGTTAGCACGCATTAAGATGTAAATAGCACCACCAAACTAAAGTCATTGTGCCATAAACACGCTGTCTGGCCTAAAATGAAGCCAGATAACTGCTTGGAAACTCACCTATAAATGCTTTTAAAGTGGGTTATTGGAAAACGAGTAATCTCCTTAGTTTCAATGGGTGGTTTGTGCATGCTTTAGTCGCTAAACTGTTTAATACGAATACAACAAGGAAAGTCGATATGATTCAGAAAGGCCAAACATTGCCAACAGCATCCCTTAGCGAACTTGCTGATACTGGAATGTTAACCCACAACACCGATGAACTATTTGCAAACAAGCGCGTAGTTCTCTTCGCGGTACCAGGCGCATTCACACCAACGTGTTCAGAGGCACATTTGCCTGGATATGTTGTGTTGGCGGATGAGATTAAAGCAACGGGCATCGATATTATCGCGTGTGTCTCAGTAAACGATGCGTTCGTGATGCAGGCATGGGGCGAGGCACAAAATGCCAATGAGATTATGATGCTGGGTGATGGTGACGCCAGCTTTACCAAGGCTCTCGGTCTTGAGATGGACACTGCCACTTTCGGCGGTATTCGCTCACAAAGGTACGCCATGGTAGTAGATAACGGTGTCGTGACACAGTTAAACGTCGAAGCACCCAAAGAGTTTGAAGCCAGCAAAGCCGAAACTATCTTAGCGACGTTGAAGTAGGTTTAACGCCAACATAGTTCAGACACGCTTTTGGGCATCCCCTCTAGCGTGTCACTTTCTAACCTATCTAAATGAGGTCGCCCCCTTTGTGATAACAAGGGTTTCCAAAAGCGTATGGCTCACCCAAATAGTGAATAGCCACTGACTTAATAGACGCCTTTTAGTTAGGCGGAACAACCAACTTGTCTACAATGTAGCACTCTATATTTGTAGTGGCAGCAATACGTATCCGTTTTGCATCACGATATTCTACGTCATTATCCCACGCCAACGCCGACTCTCGACTTGGGAACTGAATGATCACTTTCATTTGTAAGCATCGACCCGACATTGTTTGACCTTCATTTGTTGCGACTAAAATCTCACCACCATGCTTTGCAACAGTATTGGCCGTGACATGATTTAACCCCGGATTGTATTGCGCATACAGCTCTTCATCCGCAATATCATAATTAACCACATAATAAACCGTCATTATTATCTCCAATCAGCCTGCTATTTGAGTAACAAAGTTCATGTACTGGTTCATATCACCCACAACGGCTTTCTCCATCAACGCCCCTGTTACTTTTGAGTAAGGCTGATTAAAGTGGATATCCCAAACATCCGATTCTTTTCTCCAGTGTTCGTACACTGCTAACGTGTCATCACTGCCATTAACAGTGTACAAATCAAACAACAGATTACCGGCCTCGGTACGAGTGTGTTCAATATGCTCCTCGAATTGAGCCATTAGCGCTTCACGGTGTTCTACTTTTAGTTTGAAAATGAAGAAAATATTAAATTTCTCATCGTCTTTATCTGCTTGCTTCAATGCAACAGGGGCAGGGGCAGTTTCACCAAGGTTCAAAACCATCGCAGGTTCAACCAAAGCTATTTCTGTTAATTTGATGAGTTTTTGAGTGTAGGACTGCTGTAAGTGCGAATCCAAAGCCTCTTGATCTACCCAACGGTCATAAGCAAAAAACAAATTAGCATCTTGGTTATCGACGTAGATTCGCATCTCCACACTACCGGCTTCTTGGCGACTCGCCTGTTGGTTCTCCAATAGCACTTTTTGAAATTCATCTTTATAGTCAGGCTTTACTGTGAACTTTAAAATTTGGTTTATCATGATTTTGCACCCTATCAGGTTTTTAAACTTAATATCAATAACTTAAAATAAAATTAAACCGTTACAATAACTTTACCAACCGTTCGACCAGTTTCAACAGCGGTGTGCGCCAGAGCTAAATCTTTAAACTCAAAAATTTGCGATACGTGCGGTTTTATCGAGTTATTTGCGAGCATTTCAGCAATCTTTGAAGCATCTCCACCGTTAGACTGAACAAGAAGCGGAGTAATCGTTAAATTTGATTCAAACGCGGTTTTTTGCATACTATCTGAAGGTTCTCGAATCGTAATTGAAACGAGTTGCCCACCAGAACGTAGCACTTGCAATGATTTTTCAGCATTTTCTGGGCTCACTGTGTCAAAGACGAAATCAATGTCATGAAGTACTTTTTCAAAGTCTTGCTCACGATAGTCAATGTGTTGGTCTGCACCAAGAGACATCACAAAATCCTTATTGCGAACAGAACTTGTTGAATAAACAACTGCGCCCATTTGTTTGGCCATCTGAACGGCAAAGTGACCTACCCCCCCAGAGCCAGCGTGAATAAGAACGTTATCACCTTGATTGACCCGACCGTTTAATGCCTGATAGGCCGTCATCGCGGCAAGTGTGGTTGCTGCTGCATCGATAAAGTTGATGCCTTCAGGCATTAATGCGAGATGTGATTCAGGAGAGGCAACATACTCCGCATACGCTTTACCATTTCCCGGGAAGTTCACCATGCCAAAGACGTTATCACCAACTTTGAAATTAGTGACGTTTGCTCCTGTCTCAATCACTGTGCCCGCAATGTCCCACCCTAAAATGACTGGACGCTCTTCACCATACAAATCAAGTAACGCTTCTTCTGCATACTTCACTTTGGTATCCGCAGGATTAATGCTGATGGCTCGAGTTTCTACTAGTACTTCATTGTCTTCAATTCTTGGCTGCTCTACATCGTGCAACTGTAGGTTTTCAATGCCGCCTGCTTGATGAGTGATAATTGCTTTCATTGGTTGGTCTCCATTAGTGAACTCGTAAATGAGTATATACATGCTATTATTTGGTATCATCTGGCGATTTAAGGAAATACTATCCTTAATTTCGGGATTAACTAAAAGGCAAATGACGTGAATTTTGATCTAAAAACCTTAGCGTTATTCTTACGGGTTGTAGAAATAGGCAAAATTGGGCGCGCTGGCGAAGACTTTGGGTTGTCAACAACTAATGCCAGTCAAAGAGTCCAACAGTTAGAAGCAGAGCTGGGCGTAAAACTGTTCCACCGCTCAACAAGAACCATCACTTTGACTCATGACGGTGAAATATTTTTACCTCATGCAAGGCGTATTGTTGACGATGTTGAAGAGGTGGCAAATGTCTTCAAAGGTAGTGAAAGCAATGTTCAAGGGCGATTAAAGGTGGCGGTATCTGCTTCATACGGCCGTCACTACATTGTTCCCTTTATCCCTGAGTTACTCGAGTTGTATCCTAATCTTGAATTGGAAATTGATTTTAACGACAAAACCGAGGATTTGATCGAGCATGGTTACGACTTAGCCTTCCGTATCGGTAACTTATCTTCAAGTAACCTATTAGCACGGCGCTTGGCTGACAATCCTATTACGTTAGTCGCTTCACCAAGTTATATTGAAAAATATGGTACGCCCAAAAGCCCCGAAGATTTGCTTAAGCATCGATGTTTACCCTTAGGTCACGCCGTAGATTGGGCGTTTATGGATGTTGATGGGAAAGTCCAAAAGGTATCGGTAGCAAACCCAATCTCTTTAAACTTGGGGGATGCGATCAGTGATCTAGTGGAATCTGGTATGGGGATTGGTATGGCCTCTTACTGGCACGCAGGACCGTCATTAAAATCAGGTCAAGTGGTTCAAATCCTTCCTGATTATAAACTTTTGAATGACACGAAAATTTGGGCAGTACGGCCACCCGGCAGAATTTTACCCGCTAGGGTTAAGGTGTTTTTAGACTTTATTGAAAAAAAAATCATCAATACCAATAAAGTGAGGTACGAGGATTTGCTAATGTAATTTGGCTCTTATCTAGTGCACAACTATGACCATTTTCTGAGACTCATTAAAATGCAAATGAGCGAGAGCCACTCTCCCTTACTCAGAATTGGACTGCGACATCTTAGTTCATCACTCTCTAACCGACCTCAAACTGGGTCGGCGTCCTCATAAAAACTAGATTCACTCAATACGGCGAACGCACTTAAATTTAAAGCCAGTGATAGGAATCAACTCACAACACGCTGCTAACGTTCCTCTTTATCAAGGGGTGACGGTTATTTTGGATTTTTAGGAGCAATAATCTCAAGAACCCTAAATATTGTAGAGAGAAAGCTGATCCAACAGCACTTCTCTGGTGCCTCTGGCATACAGCTATTTTATGCCCGCTAATTCATTAAATCACAACTACATTAGTTCATTGTATTAGAAACAATAACTGGCGTTTAATGCCACATTTGTTTGAGAGCCGCTATATGCATCGATACCAACATCTGAGATTTGTGCCAATGAGGTAGATTCAAACTCCACATCTTTTTGCTTCAACCCTTTGAATACTGTATGAGTTAAACTCATCCGCATAAAAAAACCTGGTGTGATATTGATAAGCATATATGGAGAAGATAGAAGCTGTATGGATGGCGCGTTAAAGCTTACCCAATTATTATTCCCCTGATACCAAAATGACTGATTTACACTGGAGCGGCGCAAGGTAATGATATTTTGGATTCCTACACTAACACCATTCAATGGCGTTCGGGTGTGTATCTCCGAATAACCTTCGAGTTTAAAGCTTTCTTCAAAGTATGTTGTAGCTGGAATCGATGATGCATGTAATGTATCTGAACGTGAATCTACTTCTTCTTTGGCTAAATAAATGCCCGTTGTCAACATATTGGTTGTTTGTTGTTCAATTCCAACTCTATAGTTCTTGTACTTAAGGTGCCCATCAGAATATTCATTATATCCACCATGATTTGGCTGGGTTCCAATATTATTATCAAGACTATACTGACTGATCCAAAGTATATTCTGGTGATTGTCATCACCAATACTTATCGTACCTATTGCCCTAAAGCCACGATAGACAGGTATCGATATACCCACTTCTAGCAACCCAATTTTTGCATCAAGCCCATTGTGGCTTTTAGTATTTTCATTATTAATTAGAAAACTACTTTCATACTCTCTAATCAAGTGGGTTCGTTGTATTTGAGCGGATACTTCAATTTGGTTAAGTGCGAAAGTTTGAGTTGAAATTAACATCAACACGGCTATAAGAATAAAGTTGTACATTTACATCTGGTATTACTAAAATAAATTTCGGCGATAATACCACTACTAATTCTTGTCGGGTAGTTACCCCTTACAAAGGTCGACTGGTATTTCAAAATAATTTGACTTGAATCAGGGTTAGGTTGTGCAAATAAAATTCATACAGACAAAAAATGATAAAAATAAGATTACTACTTGCTGAAGAAGATCCCCTTTTTCAAGGGGATGATGGTTATTTTTGAATTTTGGGAGCAATTATCTCAAGAACCCTAAATCTTGTACTGAGAAATTCGCTAAATTTGGAAAGATATAAGCCATTGCACTATCACTCTTCACTCCCATCCATTTCGCGATTGTCGCACCAATTTGATCAACAGAGGTTGTTGGAATCATTCGCCCTTTATTGAAATCATTTTCTCCATCAAGGATTAGCGATGGCCACTGTCCGTATAACTGTCCACTATTTAACGCGCCCCCCATCACAAGGTGGTTACTGGCCCAACCATGGTCAGTTCCGGTACCATTGCTTGCTAAACGTCGACCAAAATCAGACATTGTCATTGTTGTAACTTTATCATCCAACCCTGACGTTTCCATTGATTGATTGAACGCGGCAAGCGACTGACTCAAAGCGCTCATCAATGCTGCATGGTCATCCAATTGGTTGGCGTGTGTATCAAAGCCACCTAAGCCGACAAAATAGACTTGCTTCTGGTGTCCAAGTTGATCACTCGACTTGATTAGTCTCGCAACCGTATGCAGCTGATGACTTAGCGAAATATCAGGAAAATGCCCTTCCTCCGGCACAGAATCAATCGCTGCTGCTAGCGTATCTCGTATTGAAATCGAATCATCCTTCACACGGTCAAACTCTCGCCCAAACGCTGTCTGCGGAGATAGATTCATCACCCGATCAAAGCTCTTACGACGCTGAACGTTATTGATGGCATTCATTTGAGGCAGTGATGATGCATTAATCAGGTTAGCACTGTGATCGCTGCCATTCAGTAGCTGAGCATACCCGTTAAGACTAAACGTTGGACTAATGGCGTCAGTCTCGCTGCTAAGCACATCCATCAATCGTCCCGCCCAACCTAACGTTGTTGTACTACCAGACCAACCGCGCTGCCATTCGGCTTGTTGGGAATTGTGAGAGAATAAAAAGGGTGGCATCGCGTGCGTTCCATTATCTAATCCCGCTTTTGTTGAAGGCTCTATTAATACACCACTGTTCGCAATGGCGACCATTTTTCCACTGCCAAAAAGATTATGAACATCAACCATTGATGGGTGCAAACCCAATGTCAGATCTGATCCCGTATTCAATGACAAAGGCAATAATGATGCTTGTGGGATGGCAATATCCGGACGAGCAGTCACGTACTCATCATAGTGTGCATTATCATTGGGCACCAACATGTTAAAGCCATCATTACCGCCAAACAGAAACACACAAACGAGGGCTTTGTAATCATTATTTGGCAGCGCATATGCGGAGCCGGTGCCCATCACCGAGACGAGCGGTGTCGAGGCCATGGCCGCTAGCAGTTGACGTCGGGAAATCATGGGGCTAACTCCTCAATATGAAACTCTTGGCTAGTCACGACAATATAGAGTGCATTTCGGACTTTTAAGCTTTGCTGTGTATCGCGAAGGTCTTCTAACCCTTCTAATACGACAGATCTTAGAGGCTCACTCATTCTTTGAGAAAGCAGACGCCTCTCAATCTCATCAATCAATGCCGAGTGGTCATTGGCGATCGCTTCTAAAGACGCGGTATTGATGACAATACGATTCGGGTTATCTTCTCCCTCGTAATCTGTTCGCCCAGTGGCTGCCCAAAGCTGGTTATTGGTGAGAATAAAATTGTTCCAGCTCAAGATCTCAAATTCTGGTGCCACGTCATTCACAGCTGCGATTTCGCCATTTGGGGCGTAATCTGGAGAGAAAAAATTGAACACGCTTGGCGAACCAAGCGGAGACTGCCCATATGACCCAAACGTGCCAATGGAGTTATGGAACCGCCCCGAAGGATCCGCTGATTTCGCCTCTAAAGCACGGAAAAAATTAGTCATCACTATCAAAGGCTCTTTCATCTTAACGGGCGACCGATCGCCGCCGCTAAGGGCTTCGCTATCTGTTAGGAGCCCGCGGATTACCGCTTCAAGATCGCCTCTTACTCCTTCACCATTGTCGGCGAACAACGCACTAACTCGGGCAACATAAGCTGGAGAAGGATTCGACGTCACCAACCTTTGGATAAGATGCTTGCTGATCAATGGAGCCGTATTTGGGTGGTTAAGCAACATATCCATCGCTTGCGCCATATCTTGCTCGGCGGTTTGTCCCTGTGCAAATACCTCGCCCATTACGACCTTTTCTTCGTCATCATGATGCTCCGGATAAGCGACCATAGGCAAGAACCAATTCCCATCTTTAGACCCCCACGATGGCTTGCTCTTCTCGGCGATGTGCCAACCGGTGAATACGCGTGCAAGATTTTCAATATCATTTTGCGAATACGTTGGAATCCGCTGCCCTTGGTCATCAAGCTTCTCTGTGCCATCTGGGTTTAATTCATACAGCCCAATGCTGAACAATTGCATCACTTCACGTGCATAGTTTTCATCAGGGTAGCGATTACTCTCTGGCTTGGCCTTTTGATTCGCCATCATGGACAAGTAATCGCCCATCGCGGCATGAAGCGTCACTGATTCAATCAGATCACGATAATTGCCAAAAGCATGGGTAATGAGCATGTCGTAGTAGTCGGTCATTTCTAAGGCTCGACCATTCAAGCTAGCGCCATACCGTGAAATCACGAAAATTTCACTCAACGCAAACGCGACACGCTGTCGTAATTGATCCGATGCATTCAGGCTAAGGTCCCACCATACAGCCACGCGATCGGATTGGTTGTAGCTGTCTTTCCCTGGTTCCAGTGGATACGCTTTAAGGCGTGTTGAATGCAGGCTTGGGGCCATAGAAAACTGCTTATCTAGCCAACTCTTATAGCCCAAGTTTGTTAATTTCTGATAGGAATCTGGCTGGGGCCCAAATGTCGACCGATAGAGAAGGTCATAACGCTGATCTTGTGTCAGGAAGGTTGGCCCAGGGGTAATAGGAGGTTGAACGTCACCGTTACCCTCTCCGCCACATGCTGAGAGCAGTGAAATACTAAGGAAGCATATACTCAGCTTGAAGCCACTGTGCTTTAACATTGGAAACAACTCAGAAACCTTATTCTGTAAACGATTTTTTCGCACACTAACGAAGATCATCAGTGACAGCAATCTAACCCAATATAAACTGTGCGATGGGTTCACGTTTGCCAGGATCTCGCTTGCCAATAAGTCACGACCAAACTTGAATCATCATCAAACTTCAATGATGCGAATGAATATGTAGATATGAGGCACATCAAGACGCTTATTGAATGAAGCTTTGCCATAATAGGTTTCAGAGCGTTTATACTAAGCTCATGGCCGTTAACACTATGCTTATGACCGTTAACACCATGCTTATGACCGTTAATTCGTAATGTAAGGCCAGTAATACTGGACTTCAAAAATATCTGCCCCTCAACAGCCTACAACGGTGGAACGACGTTCCCTGTCGCCCGATCCCATCGATTTAAGTCTCAAATATCTACCACTGTAAACTCCGAGGTTAGTGGAAATGAGGAAGGCATAAGCAAAGCAAAATCACAACCGCGTCAAGAACACCTCAACCAAAGACCGCATAGTCTCCTACTTTGGCGATCGTCTTTTTCAAGGAAATAACTCGCACCTTAATGCCTGTGTGAGAAAGAGACGGGAGCACAAACATGCCACCGATACCTATGAATATAAACGAATGGTATTCATGCAGGATACAACCCTGCATAAGCGATTCGTTCCATTTATCTTTTGCCTCCACAATGTACACATCAACCCAAGCATCAATTACTGCCTGTCTAACTAAGGAACCTTGCGATGACAAAACCATCAAAACTATTTACGAGCATAACCTCTGCGCTGGCACTGGCCGCAAGTGTTTCAGCCCTGGCTGAAACGCAAGACTTTAGCTCTATGCAGATGCAAGGTATTGAAAAAGTGAACATTCAAGTGGATGTTGAAGGCGCAGCACAACGCTTATCACAAGCAGTTCAATTCCAAACCATCTCTAATCAAGACCGTAGTGATTTTGATGAACAAGCCTTCCGTGACTACCACCAATTTCTTAAAGAATCCTACCCGTTAGTTCATAAAACGCTCAAACGCGAAGAAGTGGGCGACCCACGTCCTTTCAGCTTGATTTACACATGGGAAGGGAAAAACCCATCTCTATCACCTGCCATTTTTATGGCGCACCAAGACGTAGTCCCTATCGCCGAAGAATCTCGCGATGAATGGAAAGAAGCACCATTCTCCGGCGTGATTAAAGACGGTTATATATGGGGTCGTGGCTCTTTAGATGATAAAAACCAACTTCAAGCACTTTTAGAAGCGACTGAAATGAAGTTAAGCGAAGGTTTCCAGCCTGAACGTACCATTTTGTTTGTATTTGGTCACGATGAAGAAGTCGGCGGGCCAGAAGGCGCGAAGCATGCCGCTGATATCATTGAACAGCGCTATGAGAAAATAGCGTTTGTTATGGATGAATCCGCGCCCCTTGTACCGGGTATATTCCCTGGCATTCGTGAAAACACGGCATTAATTGGTATTGCTCAGAAAGGGTTTATCAGTCTAGAGATTGCGATAAAAGGCGTTGGCGGCCATTCCTCACAACCAGGGGAAGAGTCGAATATTGTCGCACTAGCAAAAGCCGTTGAGAAAGTTGAAGCCGCGCAATTCCCTTACAAAATCCACGAGGCGGTGAGATACCAATATCGATATATGGGCCCTGAGCTTCCTGAAGCGCAACAACCACTATACAAAGCCGTGGCCTACGGTGACAACGACACCGTGACAGACTTGGAGAAAAATTTCATTGATGTCATGTCAAAAAACCAAGTCACACGTGCCATGCTGCATACCACCACAGCAGTAACAATGTTCAATGCCGGCATCAAAGATAATGTACTGCCGCCAGCAGCTACCGCGGTGGTGAACTTTAGACCCATGCCAGGTGACACCCCTGAGGTAATCATTGAACATGTTAAAAACGCAATTAATGATGAAAGAATAACCGTTCGTGATATATCAGCCTCAACACCCGCAACCAATGTCGCAGACCCAAGCGGAGAAGGTTACAAAGTGCTAGAAAAAACCATCCGTCAAACGTGGGGGAATGACTTAATTGTATCGCCTTTCTTTGTCATCGGTGGCTCAGACTCTAAACACTTCCAAGCTCGAGAATTCGCTCCAGATGTATATACGATGACGGCAATTCAACTAGAAAGTGTGAAGGAATTTGAAGGCTTTCACGGTGTGAATGAACGAATCTTGGTCAAAGAGTATGGTCGCTCTATTGGGTTTTTCTATCAACTTATGGACAACTTAGAAAGCCTGTAATCTGACGACTCTTTATCACTGCTGTAAGACTATCAAATGGCTAAGGTTTTCTTAGCCATTTGAACATTTGGCTTTTATTCTCATGAGAAAATACTGTTATGAAAAATGCATTGCTGATGGTTATGGCCTGTTGCTTTAGTTTATTTGCACAAGCATCTGAAACACTATCTTGGCAGTCATTACGACCTGCGCAGAATCAATATCAGACCCTTTCACCAGGTAATAAGGCATTACTTTCTGAGATTTATGCTTATGAAATTGCTCAAAAAACTCGCCAGTTAAGTCCAATGGAAAATGACGGATACATTCAACGCGTCGCGTTGGCTGAAAAATTTGGCCTCAACGTATCTGAACTGCTTGAACAACGAACGCAACAAACAACCGATGTTGTTACCGATCTCAACATTAATGATATGCAGCTAGCCGGGTTTTTAGTACCTCTCGAAATGGAAGGGTTAATGGGGACTCAGTTCATTTTGGTACCAACTGCAGGGGCTTGTATTCACACACCTCCCCCGCCAGTCAATCAAACGATTTTAGTCGAATTCCCCAAAGGTCATGAATTACAAAGTTTATACACACCAGTGTGGGTGAAAGGCGATATTAAAACGGAGTCTGTCGGCGCGTCGGTTGCATTGTCTGATGGTAATCAGGAAATTAAAACGGGGTACGTCATTAACGCGTCAGATATTGAGCTCTATCATTAAACAGGGCGACCTGATCAGTCACAACCCAGCTTGTGAAATTAGCGCAGGTGGCCTTTACTTAAGCACCTAACCTTTAAGGCATGATGAATCCAATGAGAAATCCTAACGTGTTGTTGCTATTGTGTTTTGTGAGTTATTTTGCGTTCTCAGTTGAATCCTCCTTTGTTCAGCAACAAGAATTTCTAGACCGAGTAAAGCACGCCGAAATACCGGAGATATCAGAAGAGATGGCACAAAGTATGCGAGATTGCCAAACCACTTACGATAAACAAAAGGTTGATGGTGACATCATTTTGTGTGTTTACCGGCAACAAAAAACATTTATCCAAAGCGAAGCAATGGTACTTGGCGTTGACGTGAGCGATAAGTTTTATGATGACTATGTAGCGGCATTAGCCAACGAAACGAATACAATGATATTGAAAGAAAAATGAACATTGAAGCGTTTGGCTTGATAAGCTTTAAACGTGAACTGGCGCTAAGGGGAAAAGTACAGGTGGCGTCAGTTGAGCTATCTATCAGACAGGCTTGATGGACAAGGCTTACATAAGCAACCTTATCTATTTAACCAGATAGAGTGGCTTCCATTTTTTCGTGCTACCTGCTGCGTTAGATTCGCCGTCGTTCGCCAAATGACACGTTTCGCAGTGCTTCAAATCTCCAGAGCAATGCTGCCCTATCAGCACTTCATCAACAGCGCGAGTTTCAGGCTTGCAGTCAATTTGAATCGCTCTAATAATCTGGCATTGAGTGTCCTCGGGGGAGTCCACTAAGCCAATGATGGAAACCCCCTCACGGCTTGCGATCACGAGTAGTTGTTCTATTGTTCGTCTTAATTCAATGTTCATAACTTAACCCATTGTTCTGGTTGGATTGTTAATTACCATTGAGGTCACGACCTTAATCATTTCCCGCCATTAAAGATGACCATCAAACTTTAGCTAATCATCCACAATTGACAATTATAAAATCAAACTACATGTTACAACAACGTTAATCAACAGTTACTGACAAAGTCATACAATAAAGTCCTAGGGTAGGGTTTTATTCCAAAAACATAGGTTTAATGGTTATCCTCACATCACAAAGACAGGCGAAATAAAACGAACATATATCATTGATTAGCAGTATAAAAACCGATAAATCACCGGCTTTTATAAAAGGGATAAACGTTAAGGCTATTTGATCTCACGACACATTAAGCTAACGGCGAATGTTTGAGCCAAATACATCAAGGAACTTGGTGAGAAGCCCATGACCTCGCCGTTGCTCAATGAAGCGCCTAGTCTGACTGGGGCAGATAGTACACGCTAAAAGGACGAAATAAGAGCTGCCCTTTGTTAATCTCTTTCTATAGAGCACGCCCTATTTCGTACCCTTCCCAAATCGCAGACATAATGGTTCGAGCTTTCTTACTGTCACCAATATTGTAAACCTCTTCTACATCAAGTTTTCCATGCAAAGAGTCGAACAAACTAGAAGCGGACTTATAACCCATAGCAAGAATGATATGATTGGCTTCAATAACTTGCATTGTTGAGGAGGGGTTTTGGCACTCAACAACGACGCCTGTTTCAGTAATTTCCTGCAGCCTTGTCGACGTTTTAATTACCACTGTTTCATTTTCTAACATTTCTCGCAACATCAGATAATTAGCGAAGCAAGTACCATGAGGCCCACCAATGATATCATCATCGGCTTCAATCAAAGTTACTGCTTTCCCTCGCTGAGCCATCCACAAAGCAACTTCTGAACCAACTAACCCACCACCCACTACGACAACACGCAGATCTATAATGCAATCCGGATTCAACAATACTTGTTCCGCGGATAATACGTTCTGGTTTCCGACACCTTTAATATTGTGTGGAATAATAGGCTTTGATCCCGTCGCAAAAATAACACTATCAGGATTTTCTTTCATTATCGCATCAAGCGTAGCTTCAAAATTGAAACGCACATCAACCGCGTGTCTTACCATCTCTCCTTGGTACCAATCTAGAAGTAACTTATCATCATGCTTAAACGGCGGTTGGCTACCAGGGATAACATTTCCCCCAAGTTGTGACGTTCGCTCAAACAAAACAACATTATGACCACGTTGAGATGCGACTCTCGCCACTTCCATTCCACCGACACCACCACCAACGACAACGACCTTCTTACATTTTAGTGCTGGTGAAAGCGAATACTCTTCTTCTCTTCCACACTGAGGGTTGACAGCACATGATACATTTCCAACTTCCGCCATACGGCCTAAGCAACCTTGATGACATGATAAGCATGGTCGAACTTCCTCGTATTTCCCACATCGAATCTTCGAGACAATGTTAGGATCTGCCAATAAAGGACGGCCAAGAGAAATGTTATCTGCAATTTTATTTTTAACTGCACTTGATGCAAGATCAGGGTTATCCATCCGTCCAGCCATGATAACTGGGATATCAACGACTTCACTAACCGCGAGGCAATAGGGCTGGTACATACCAGGACGAAAGTAATTGGGCGGATGGTTCCAGTACCACGCATCATAGGTTCCAACATCAACATTTAGTGCATCACAACCCACCTTTTCGAACAATCGTGCTGCATTCAATCCTTCTTCCAAATCTCGACCTACTTCAGTAGCGTCTTCATCGGGAAGGATACCTCGTCCGTAGCCTTTCATATTACTCTTAACTGAAAATCTGAGCGTAATGGCGAAATGCTCACCACATACTTTTCGAATCCCCTGAATAATCTCAACGGCAAATCGATAACGATTTTCGAAGCTTCCTCCGTATTGATCCGTTCGCTTGTTGAAATACTCAAGTGCAAACTGATCCAATAAATAACCTTCATGTACGGCATGAACCTCAATCCCATCAAACCCTGCTTTTTGCATAATCACTGCTGTTTGAATGAACTGACGGATATAATATTGGACCTCTTGAGTCGTAAGCGCCCTATGGGTAATTGATGGATCAAATCGATTTGCGGCGATGGAAGGGGCAACGGCCTTATCTTTAGGAGTAAATCCCGGTATCATTGAGCGCCCCCACCCTGCCGTAATCTGGCCAATGATCTTAGTTCCATAGCTATGTACTCGTTCGGTAAGCTCTCTGGCACTTCTTATATAAGCGGTAGGATTTAGTGTTGGGCATGGTAATGATGGCATAGGCAAGGGTTCAAGCTCATTTTCTGCCATATGAATACCTGTGATGATTAGTCCAACGCCGCCTTTTGCCCGCGCGACATAATAATCAATTCCTCTTTTATTGTAAGCGCCATTATTATCGACCAAACCCAACGTCCCCATTGGAGCCATTGAATATCTATTTTTCAACGTCATTGAACCAATTTTCATCGACTCAAATAAAACATCATGATTATCTTTCATCCTATAAACCTCATAATACTTGGTAGCAAATTGTTTTTTAATATGGTATTTTAATTCGGTAATCGATAACTATTACTTAAACTTGGCGGCTCATTAACCCAAACCTCATTTGTGAGCAGTCTCCCTGCACCATACTGGTAGAGCTTAATCATATATTCTTTTGAATATATAGATTCATCCTGCCACTCATAATCATTACTTACATGCGCTAATTTATAGTCCATATTATTTTCTTTTGCATAATGATAAATATATTCAACATCACCTATGACTTGATTCCTTAAAATGATAGAGATAGAGCGAGAAGATATATCTAATAACGAGTTTTTTGTCGGATGATATTCAGGCTCAAGCTTTCCATTACGGACAACAAAAATATTTTGTTTACGGTTAGTTTGTAATAATTTATTTCTTACGGTTCTTGGTATCAAAAAAACCTGCCTTGACACGCCACCATCAACATGAATTTCATCGTACGACTCATTATTAATTGTAATATTTATAGTCTTCGCTGGGAATACGCCAGGTATAGCTGCACTTGCTATAACTATGTCTTGAATTAACGCCATTGACTTATCAGTACTAAGTTGTGCGATTCGACCAATATCCCAAATCGCAAGTTTTTCGTTATCAAGGTTAGTTGTCCCTATTAACAAAATTCGTCCATTTGCTCTCTCTATTGCTAAACGTTCAACTAACTCCTTATCAACGGCAGACCTAACTTGGTACTCAAATCCACTCGTATCAATAAAGGCACCTTTAAATAAGGTCGTAACGAACGAGTTTTTCTTAAATAAGGAGTCAATGGACGTATCAGTGTAGTAGTGTTTTAACTCTTGGTCATAGTCACTACCCAAAAATGCATAAATGGCAACGATGGCTCCTGTAGAAACGCCTGTTACAATATCGAATTCAGGTCTATCTCCACGCTCACTCCAAGCATTTAATAATCCAGCAGAAAACGCGCCATTTACGCCTCCTCCTGACAAGGCAAGATGATAGATCTCCTCATTGTCGCCTTTACGACTTAACATGACTTCTATTTCATTGAAAATATTAAAGGACGCATGTTCGTCTTCATCCCAAAATCTCAGATGTTGTTCGTTCAAAGGGCTTAACGTCTCACTGATTTTACTTGCACTTCTATCTTCTATAGAAGTGCAACCCAAAACCATCGGCAATACTAATAAATATAATAATGCTGTTTTTTTTAGCATCATGGATCCAGAATCACTCATCAGCTCATACTTCTTTATTATCAACTAAGTTAAATAGATAGTGCACACTGAGGAAAATGATCACACCACCTAATACCGCGATTAAAATTGAACTGAATCGGTATAGAGTATTAAATACCGCATCATTACTACCAGGCACTAACACAGTTGTTAAAGGTACACTCAAAGCAGACATGGCCGAATATCCAATCGCTTCTTGAGCTTTATCCTTAACCAACATCGTGCAGATTCCACCAATGAAAATGACCAAAATCAGCCAATATAATATTCCGACATCAAACCAAACACCCATTATTAATTGAGCACCTAGCCCAAATGAGCATCCTAATGCCGTACCCAATATCCTTACTTTTGCCATCATGACTACACTAACTAGGCTCATTGGAGCCAACATTACAAATATTGATGCATTTGCTGAGGCAGAGTCATATAAATTAGTGGATTGAAAAATAACGAACGCTATCATCACTAGTATCCACACGACAACCACATCGGCAACTTTGATCTCCGGCATATTATTTATTTTATTATTAGCGTCTTTAGTATCAAATAGATTATCTGGGAAAATTAAGTACGCAAGTGCACATACAGCAATATTACACACGCAAATGATCCACAAGTTAATGTTAAAATCACTAATATCGAACATACTATAGCTTGACAAGTTAAATACAACCGAACCTACCAATATACCTAAATACCCAAAAATAAATGTTGCTTTTTTTAGCATTGCCAAGCAGTAAATAAGCATCATTGGTGCAACCACACTAAACATTAATAGTGGATGATGTTTAGTGTATTCCCATATATATGTTGCTGTAGCTGTAACAAAGATAGTAGCTGCCACAACCATTAATAAAAATGCCAAATTAAATGTAGGAGATTTACTTAATACAAACATCGGTAATAATACCGCTAAGAAACCATAATTCCAGTTTAACAGCATACTTAGTGTCAAACCTAAAGAACAACCAAACCAAATTCGATAGACTTTCATCGTGTCCGCCTTAGTAGACAAAATGCAACCAGCTCACTACTTTTATTTGTATCCACGCCAGCTTTTGCCAGAAACTCTTTTCTTCTACATATAAGGTCAGTGTGGCTCGCGATCCAACAAATAAGGCGTCTGGAAGTGGCTTATCGTTGGCTAAATTGATTCGAGCTCGTTGTGCATCTCGAACCCAGCGGTTATTAACCTCGATCTGGCTGAGGGTTCCGTTCGGCATATATTGAGCAGACATCACCCCTTTATCTCGACTTTCCACAGAATAGGAGAATACTTTCCCTGGGTACGCGTCAAAGGTAACGTAAGCGTATGAGCCTTTTGATATACGACTCACAGACTTTTCCCTAAAATCGGCGGCAATCCAGAGAGAGTCGGTAGAAACTATGGATAATAAAGGAACTTGCACGCTGGCCATTGTTCCTACATCTAACCGAAGATTAGTCACAACACCATTTACTGAAGCGCGTATTTTCGTGTTCTCTAGGTCTAATGCGACTTTATTCAATCGATTTTGGGCAACCTTGAGTTGGATAGTGGTATTACCGTCTTGACCAAGTAATATCTTGATTGATCGAAGACTCTGCTTTTCAGCTTCTAGGCCCGCCGCTGCCATTAAGTAAAGCCGCTCTGCTGCATCAAATTCCGACTTTGACGTAAGATTCCTTCGCTCTAGCTCCTGAGCTCTTATAAATTCCCTTTTGGCATTATCGAAATGTGCCCGAGCTTGCCTTATCCCCGCTAAAAGTACATCTTTTTGAGTTTGCAGCGAAAGTAACTCTTCTTCCGCCGACTCTAGTGACAATCGTGCATCCTTTAAAGCAATAAGATAAGGTTCTTGATCCAACTCAAATAGAATATCGCCTTTTTTTACCCGCTGATTATTCACGACCCTAACTTTTGTGACTCGACCAATTACCTCTGACGCAACTTGAACGACCAGCCCGTGAACCCGTCCTTCGCTACTAATCGGAGCCTGTCTATCCGCCACAACGATATACGAAAAAATGGCTATAAAGAGGACAATAAGAAATAGCATAATTCGTCTAAACGTTTGCTCTTTTCCCATATAACTAACTACCATGAAAGAATTTAGTCGCCATAGTAGCTTTCTATAGGTGAACTAACTAGAATGAAAGACAGGTCATATATGCACTATATTTAGGACAATAAATGAGTTTTGATAATACTTGGCTGTTTGTCCAAGTGGTACTACATGGCGGAATTAGCGCCGCAGCAAAAGCCAACCAACTCCAACGCTCCAAGGTGAGCCGCCGACTGCAAGAACTTGAGGACTCACTCGGCTGTGAGTTGCTTATTAGAACGACTCGCACTATTGAACTAACAGAACATGGTAAACATCTGTACGCAGTAGCTTCAGAGCGACTGCAATCCGTTGCGAGTGGACTAGCGCAAATTAGAGCTCACAAACAAGACTTCGACGGTAAGATTCGGCTAGCCATTCCTTCCGCATTAATGACATCGACAGTATTCAATTCCGTGCTCACGGATTATTCTTGTGCATTCCCTAACGTAAAAATAGAGATAGAAAATCACCAACAAAGCGTCAATTTAAAAAGACAGAACTTTGACTTACAAATATTACCAAATGTAGTGCACGTGTCTGACGATCAATACGTGCAGTTTAGACTATTGCCTTATAAGTGCTGTTTTGTCGCGTCACAACAATACGTCAAGGCACACAACAAAATTCAATCATTCGATGATCTTAAGGAACATCGACTATTCGTTAATCGTTATCATTCGGCAATCATTGATAAGAGCATGGATGTTTCGTTAAAGTCCGATGACCTTTACTTATTGCGTTCAATGGCAAAATCGGGATTGGGTATAGCATTTCTGCCCGAGCTGCATGTTACTGAAGCTATCGATAAGGGAGAACTCATCGAAGTGCTTTCTGGGTACGAACATAAAGAACTGCAACTAACGATGCTCTACCCTTCAAACAGTTATCTTCCGAACAAAGTTAAAGTTTTAATTGACATGTTCAGGACCGAGTTCGGAAATAGCTAAACATTGCCTCCAATAACATAGGTTTTCATGGTCATAGTGTCACATCACAAAGGCAGGCGACATAGAGCGAACAGAGGTCATTGATTGGCATTAAAAAAGCCGATAAATCATCGGCTTTTTTAGGAGGGATAAGCGGTAAAAAACAAGCGCTATTTGATCTCACGACACATTAAGCTCACGGCCAATGTTTGAGCCAAATACATCGATGAACTGAGTGAACGAAAGCCCATTACCTCGCCTTCTTCTACTTCGAAACAGACATCCATTTTGCTGCCATGCGCCATCATTTGGTTGTCTGCGATGGCAACGATAGGTACGCCTCGATCATGAGCAGATTCAATAACATTGCTGGTTTCCACCGCATAAGGTGCGAAAGTCACCGTCACGAGCACATCCTTCTCGTTCATATTGCGTATCATTGGGGTCAGCATACCGCCATGGTCATCGAGTAGGACGACATTATTGTCAGACTTCATGAGGGCATACCAAAGATAAAATGCAACAGGATACGCGCGGCGCATGCCTTGGATGTAAATGGTCTCAGCTTGATCCATCAGGCTCACCGCTCGTTCAAGCTTATGTGGCGAAACTGAGACTTGTAGCTTTTCTATCGCATCAACGTTCGCCGCGCAATAATCATTAAAGATTGCCGTCGGCGATTCAGGACGATACGTATCTTGGTCTCTTGCCTTACGCACTCGATCTTTATAATCACGAGGCCTGTTTAGATACTGGTCTCGAAACAGCGCTTGCATGTGACTAAAGCCACTAAAGCCCATCGCGTTAGAAAATCGGCTCAATGTCGATAATGGTACGTTCGCCTGTTCCGCAATGGTTGCCATGGTTTCAACAGCAACCAACATCGGCTGAGCTAACACATAGTCTGCGACTTGTTGTAAGCGTTGGCTCAGGTTGTCATAGCGCTTTACGATTAACTCTTTGAGAGAGTCTAAATCAGCAGGCACTTGTAGAATTTCAGTAGTTTCAACTTCCATACCCGACTTGTTTCCCGTTCAATACTCGTGTTGTTAAATCAATAATACCCCAAGGTTCAGCACTCTGGGGTATTAATTCTAAGATAAAAGCTCGAAGTTTCGAATCGCTTCTTCTTTTACGTAGGGCATCGCTTTTTGCATGAAATAGATTCGGTCAAACTTCTCCGGCTCATCATTCATATAACCGCGCAAATTGTTGCCTAATGCCTGACGCAGGCAGGTACCAATATTGAATTTGGAAACACGGCTCTGTTTGAGCTTCTCCATATCTTCATCTCGGATACCACTTGTGCCATGAATGACGAGAGGAATCGACACTTGAGCAGCAATGCGATCCAGCAAACCAAAATCAATCGTACAAGTTGGCTCGGTTAAGCGGTGGATATTTCCTACCGAAATCGCCACGCAGTCTGCGCCGCTTTCTCTTGCAAACCTAGCCGCATCCTCTGGGCTGGTATCTATGGTTTTAATATGGTCACGACCTTCGTCGTACGGTACTGAACCAATCTCACCTTCAACCGATGCCCCGAGCGCATGAGCAACGTCGGCCACTTTGCGAGTACGTGCAATGTTCTCTTCCAAACTCAGCTGAGAACCATCAAACATGACCGAGCTAAAACCCGCTTTTAATGCACGAAATACAATATCTTCTTCATACGTATGGTCAAGGTGAAGGCACACCGGTACCGAGGCTTTAGTCGCCAAACCCAAAAACATGGCAGCCGCCGTCTCCACACCATAAAAGTCCACTACATCCTTGTTACACGCTAAGATAACAGCCTTGTTGACTTCTTCTGCTGCTTCAACAACCGCGCGAGCATCTTCAAATCCGAAAACATTAAAGCAAGGAACCGAATAATTTGACGCTGCAGCATCAGGTAATAAGTCGTTTAAATTAACCAGCATAACGTTTCCCTCTTATTTAAACTTGGCAATCATGTCCTTGATGCCTGGAATGGTTTCAACCTGATACTCATGATGAGGGTCAAAGTGCTGAACTAGAGATTTCGATGTTTTTCCAACAATGATGGTGAAGTAGTACATCTCATAACCTGGCGCAGCTACGCTAGGGTGATAGCCTTTGTCAATCGCAATCACAGAGCCCGTGCGAACATGGTAAACCGGTCCGAAATCATCTTCATGCTCATATAAGAATTGCGCTCCAAACCCAAAATCTGGATTAAAACGGAACTGATAGACTTCTTCGTACAACGTTTCCTTGCTGCCATCTTCTTTGATGCGGTCTTCATCGTGTTTATGTGGAGGAAAGCCCGACCAACCGCCAGCACCTACCGTAAATAACTCACTCACCAACAAGCGACCACGTTTGTCTGCGTTACTTTGGCCTAGAACGTGTTTGATTTTACGATGTGTTTTGGTGTCATCGGATCCGTACTGAACCATTTCAACCTCATCAGCACGAACACAAAACGGTTCCAATGACGCGTCAAATTTACCACCGGCAATCATCACATCCGCATCGTCACTCACACAGTCAATGGTCGCTGTATAACCTAGTGGAACATACACTGATTCAGGTTCACCGTCCCATACCGAGCGACGTTGACCAATGTTGTCAAAGACTTGTGGTTCGTCACTACCGTTACTGACCGAAATGCAGCACGTGCCTCCAGCCAAGACGATAACCGATTCATACCCTTCAACCGAGTGAATATGCTGTTCGCTTTGAGCTAAGCGAACTTGGTTAAAGTAACAAAGTGGTGTGACGTCATCGTTAACATCGACGATTGGCTGATTCTTATTATTAAACGGGGGTATATGCTTACCCATAATCCTTTCTCCTCATTCGTTGAGTCGTCGTTGCGACTCAACGTAGTTCTTTGTTATTTCATTCGAAACGAATAAAAATACCGGGCCGAGATGGTTGCAATCCAAAGCTTGTTAATCACTTAGAAAATTACCGGCCCGGCTGACTTAGCCCTTTATGTTTTAAAGAAGGTTCAAGTCAAAAGCGTTATGTTCTGCTCTCAATAAAATCGAGCAGTTCTTCTTTCGTAGGCATTGCTTCCGTACAACTGTCTCCGCTGACGTTAATTGCAGCTGCCGCCGATCCGTGACGAACGCCATCTTCCAATTCACCATCGTTAATCAGTGTCCAAATAAGGCCACCGGCGAACGAATCACCTGAACCAAATGGTTTGTTTACTTTGACTCGGAAAATGCCCTGCTCAAATTTGTAGCCATCTTTGCAGTACACTTTCGATCCAAGCTCACCCGCTTTAATCACGACCACTTGTGTGTTTTGGTGTAAAAAGCGCGCCGCCGTTTGGTCATCATCTTGATTACCTGGTGCCAATACCGTTTCCATCATGTCGAACTCTTCACGGTTACCAATGACGATGTCAGACAAACCCGCTGCGATGCCGTAATAGATGGAAGCATCAACATCGGTGCGCCACGAGTAAGGGCGGTAATCCACATCAAGAATCACCACGGTGCCAGCTCGTCGAGCATGCTCCATCGCGATCAGTGTGGCTTCACGGCTTGGGCTTTCCGACAAGGCCGTGCCCGTTACCACGAGTGTTTTTGAGCTAGCAATGTAATCCGCACTGACTTGTTCTGGTTTGATCGTAAGATCAGACGCATTGTTTCGGTAAATCAATACGGTACAATCACTGGGTTTCATTTCAGTAAATGCCACCGAGGTGCGAGAGCCCGTATCATCAGTCATCATGCCGTCAAGGTTTATGCCTTGCTCTTGCATGTAACCTTTGACGTAACCGCCGAAGGCGTCATTCGCCACGCAACCAATAAAGCCCGTTTTTCCGCCTAGGCGACTAATCGCCACAGCAATGTTTGCTGCTGAACCACCCACAAATTTGTTAAAGCCAGAGATATCGGCCATGTCCGTATTGAACTCTCGGGCATACAGATCAACGCCAGCGCGACCTAATACGATGGCATCGAGTTTGCGATCCTTTGGAAGTGCAATCTTTGTCATAGTGTGCCCTTATTTGCTAAATTCTACCCAAGCGGCGTTTTGGTCAGCAGACTCCACGCACTTCTCACATAAACGAACGCCTTCGATACCCGCATCAATACCTGGGAACCAGATATCAGACAGCGCTTGCTGGTCGTCACGCTCCGCGGCATCAAATGCCAAAGCAAAACGATGATAAAGGTTTGCCCAAGACTCAAAGTACCCTTCTGCGTGACCACCGCCGACGCGATTCACCGCGACACCCGGTGCATCTTGGTGCAAGTAGCCCATGCCACGCTCCAAAATGCGCGACGGTTCACCTTGTACTTCTAGGCGAAGTTGATTTGGCTGCTCGTCCCACCATTCGATAGAAGCTTTTGAACCAACGATTCTGATTTTTTGTTGATGCATTGAGCCAGCGTTCACCGCTGAAGCCCAAAGCGTACCAACAGCGCCACCTTTAAATTCCATCATGACGTGCGCGTTATCTTCTAGTGGGGTACGAGACTTGATGAAGCTTTGGCGCATACAAGCAAGGCGATCAACTTCTAGACCCGTCATCACTTCACACAAGTAAAAAGCATGTGTACCGATGTCACCTAGCACATAAGTAGGACCAGAGACTTCAGGGCTAACACGCCACTTTAAGCCTGGATCGTTGAGTTCGTACTCTTCATTGTGGAAGCCATGAGCGAATTGCATGTTGATGACACGGATGTCACCCAAATCACCACGCTGTACCATTTCTCGTGCTTGCTGAACCATAGGGAAACCGCTGTAGCCGTACATCACACCAATGACACGATTATTTTCTGCAGCGATGACTTTAAGCTCTTCCGCTTCCTCAGAAGTAAATGTGATGGGTTTTTCACAGACCACATGAAGGTTTGCTTCTAGGGCCGCTTTACAGATTTCGTAGTGCGTTGAGTTCGGTGTCGCAATCGACACTGCTTGAATACCATCTTCACGCTGCGCTTCCGCCGCAAACATCTCTTTATAGTTCGCGTAGCAACGACCAGAATCAAGGCCCAGGTTCGTCCCAAAATCACGACAGCGATCGGCATCCAAATCAAATGCACCTGCGACCAGTTTAAATAAACCATCACGCTGTGCGGCATTACGGTGGGAATAACCAATCTGACTACCACGTCCACCACCAATCATTGCCCAGCGTAGAGGTTGCTCAAAGCGACGTTCTTCATTAAACATAATTTTTGCTCCGTTATCTGAGACATTACCTAAACCGGCTATGTCTCAGTGGTTAAGTTATTGTAATTTCGATTAAACACCGCGACGCTGAGTCGATCGGCCTTCTTCCCAATCAGCGACAATTTTCGCCGTCTCTTCACTACGAGTCACTTCAGGAAGCCCAACTTCCCACCAGCAATCGCATTTCGACCAAGCGGCTGGAGAGACAGGGTCAATATCAACAACGATGACATAAGTGCGGTCTGCTTCTTTCGCTCTTGCGAACGCAGCATCAAATTCGGTAATAGAAGTCAGCTTTTCACTGATAGCACCTTGCGCTTCAGCGTGCTTAGCAAAATCAACACGAGCCAGTTCGCCGTCAGGGCGACGACAATCTTCTAGAAGATTGTTGAATGACTCATTACCCGTGTTATTTTGCAGCTTGTTAATGACAGCAAAACCGCCGTTATCGCACACAACCACGATCATTTTGTGACCAGTCAAGACAGACGAGTAAATGTCTGAGTTTTGGATAAGGTATGAGCCGTCACCGACAAGAACCACCACGTCATTGTCAGGGTTGGCAATTTTAGCCCCCCAGCCTCCGGCGATTTCATAGCCCATGCACGAGTAACCAAAATCAATATCAAACTTACCGATTTGGTAGTTTTGCCAGTTCATTGACAGCTCAGCAGGTAAACCACCCGCTGCGGTGAGAACCGTGTCACCCTCTTCCATGCTGTGGTTGAGTTTGCCAATCACTTCAGCGTAAGAAGACGTGCCGTCTAGCAATTCACCCGCTTGTGGGTTAGTGCGGCGTTGCACGAGTGCTTTCCATTCGTCGGCTCTGGTTTTTGCTTTATCAGACCATTCATCACTTGAGCGCCAATCTACCAATAAGCCAGACAACTTAGTCATACAAGTTTGAGCGTCACCAAGCACGGGGTAAGAGCGATGCTTAATCGCATCAAATTTTGCCACGTTAATACTAATAAGCTGCATTTCTGGGTTTTTAAATACGCTCCAAGAACCGGTGGTGAAATCTTGTAATCGCGTACCTATGGCAAGCACAACATCGGCTTCATTTGCCATGTGGTTAGCTGAATTTGAACCGGTGACACCAATTGGGCCAGCGTTCAATGGGTTGTCTTGCAACATCGTTGCACGACCTGCAATGGTTTCGACCACTGGGATGTTGTGCTTCGCTGCAAACGCGGCAAGTTCGTCGGTGGCGAGTGAATAATGGACGCCACCACCTGAAATAATCAGTGGCTTTTTCGCTTGTGTGAGTATCGCTTTCGCTTCTTCTAACACAATCATTTCTGGCTCAGGACGACGGATTCGGTGGCATTTTTCAGCGAAAAACACTTCAGGGAAATCGTAGGCCATCCCTTGAACGTCTTGCGGCAAGCCAAGGAAAACAGGGCCACAAGTTGCAGGGTCAAGCATAGTATCAAGCGCTTGAGGTAGCGTATGCATTAACTGAGAAGGCGACAACACGCGGTCCCAATAACGAGTAAGAGGCTTGAATGCGTCGTTAGAGGTGACCGATGGGTCTTCAAAGTTTTCCGGCTGTTGCAATACTGGGTCTGGCAGGCGGCTAACATAAGCATCACCAGAGATAAGTAATAGAGGGAGTCGGTTTGTGTGGGCAATACCTGCCGCTGTGACCATGTTCGTCGCACCAGGGCCAATTGAGCTTGTTGCAATGCCAATACGTTGACGTTTGTTGGCCTTAGCATAAGCAATTGCGGCCGTGGCCATTGATTGCTCATTTTGACCGCGCCATGTGGGGATTTGTTCTTCGATGTTTTTTAGCTGTTGACCAAAACATGTCACATTACCGTGACCAAAAATGGCGAAAGCAGCACCAAATAATTGCTCTTCTTTTCCATCGACTACAATTTTCTGCGCTGCAAGATATTTCGCTAGGGCCTCAGCCACAGTTAGGCGTACAGTTTTCATCTTCTTCCTCGATCTTTCTTACTCGCAATTGGTACATTCATGTACCAATTGCGTATTCCATAGTTGTCGACTTTGTTTGGCTTATTGTTGGGGCAGCCCTTCAATAAGCCACTTTTTATTACAAGCCGTATTTATTCGCGTAACCCGTGATGTTCTCGTAAGCCGTTTTTGCGAACGTTAGTGGGTGTGCTTTTGCCGGATCTTGCTCAGCTTCTACTAATAGCCAACCTTCGTAGTTGCGAGCTTTGAGCGCAGCGAAGACATCGTCGTAGTTCACATCACCGGTCCCTGGAACGGTAAATACACCATCAAGTACTGCATTTAAGAATGATTTATCAGCATCACGAGCAGCGTTCATTACTTCGATACGAAGGTCTTTAAAATGCATGTGACCGATGCGGTGACCCCAACGCTCAATAATGTTGACAGGGTTACCACCACCGTAAGTGATGTGGCCAGTATCTAACGTCAGATAAACAGAATCACCTGTGAGTTCCATTAAGCGGTTGATATCTTCTTCCGTCTCAACAATTGTGCCCACGTGATGGTGGAAAGACAGCTTGATGTCATGCTTGTTCAGTAGATAATCCGCAACAGTTGTCAGTTTTTCAGCATAAGTTTTCCACTCGTCGTCTGTTAAAATAACGCGAGAAGATAATGGCTTAGTAATGTCGCCATGGACGGTATTACTCACTTCTCCGTACACCATTGCTTTACAGCCAGCCGCTTTCAGTAGCAGGATATGCCCTTGCATCTCTGCAATTTCTTCTTCTGCTGTTAATGTCATTAGGTTGCCGCTAAACCAGCCAGACGCTAATACTAAGTTGTGGTTTTTTAGTAACGGAATCAGGACTTCAGGCTCTCTTGGATATTTCGTTCCTAGTTCTGTACCAGTAAAGCCAGATTCAGACATTTCACTCAAACACGTCTCCAACGGGATTTCACCACCAAGCTCTGGCATGTCATCGTTGGTCCAAGTTAAAGGGCTAATTCCATATTGAACTTTACTCATGTTCGTACTCCAAAAATGATTTTCAAATTAAATAGAATGAGGCTGGTATTCACTCCGGCACTGTCGTTAGCATCTTGCGCCATTAGCGCTTATTGCTGTTCGTCAATGGCATCGCTATTTCAGCCACACTAGTTTGCTTCACTGAGAGCCAATATAATTCAAAAAAATAAAAATGAAAAATATTTTTCACCCATGAAAAATCCATAACGAATTTAAATGAAAACTTGAAAAAACTAGAGTTTACGGGGGCTAAGAGCAAAACACGGCATAGATCACACTTAATAAAATAGCAATAAATTCAACAGGTTAACCAAAAAATGACATTCGATAAATATTTTTCATACCTTGATCGAGTTAACATTATGAAACAAAGGTTCGTTTATTTAGTGGCCGGATTCATCCTGAAGCCTTATGATTCTAAACGCCGCCAAAATGAAAAATATTTATCATATATATTTACAATTATTATTAAATTCATGGCGAGTTATTAAATCCGATACGCTTACCCTACATTCATTGGTGCATCGGATAACCACCCACACTGCCTTATTTGATGGTTGAGCCAGTGCCGGGTCTCGTACAAAGGAGTATGTAATGTCACCTAATTCTGAGACACAGTCTCATAAACATAATATCGCTTATATCGTTAGGATTTGTTGTATCGCCGCACTGGGAGGGATTCTGCTCGGTTACGATACCGCGGTTATTTCCGGCGCTATTGGCCCTATCAGAGATCATTTTGGTTTAACACCAGCACAGACTGGCTGGGCGGTATCGAGCGTCGTGTTAGGCAGTATTATTGGCGCGGTCTCTGCTGGAACCGTTGCCCTTAAATATGGTCGCCGAAGCGCACTCTTTTTATCTGCAGTGCTCTTCATTATTTCCGCCATTGGCTCTGCCATCGCCCCTACATTTACCATCTATGTATTACTTAGAATTGTGGGTGGTATTGCCGTGGGTATCGCCTGTGTCGTCTCTCCTATGTACATGTCAGAAGTGGCTCCGAAGGACTTTCGTGGCCGTGCCGTCAGTATGTTCCAACAGTCAGCTGTTATTGGACAAACGGGGGTTTTCTACGTCAACTACCTCATCGCGAAGGGGATGTCTGAGGCATGGCTAGTGGACGTAGGCTGGCGCTGGATGTTGGCTTCTGAAGTGTTACCCGCAACGTTGTTTGGTTGCTTGTTAATCATGATCCCAGAATCGCCTCGTTGGTTGGTACTCAAAGGCAAGATAGGCAAAGCAAAAGAGACGCTTTCACGCATCTCCAACCCAGAGCATGCTGACCGAGTCATTCTTGATATCCAAAAATCATTGGTGCCAGCAAACGCATCTAAAAACAGCAAAATCAGTTTACGGTCTCCACTACTCTTTTCCATTCTTGTCATTGGTACCTTTGTCGCAGCCGCGCAACAACTTACCGGCATCAACGTCATCATGTACTACACGCCAGAGATTTTAAAACCAATCGCTGGGGGGACTGAGAACGCTCTTTTCCAAACCACATTTGTGGGCGTCGTCTTTATTCTTGGTAACGGCTTAGGCATGTATCTAATCGACAAGGTTGGCCGTTTACCACTAATGAAATATGGTACCTTGGGCTGTGCGTTAGGTATGACCATTGTAGGCTACGTGCTGTACACCGGCACAGAAGGTTACGCGGCATTGTTCGCACTTTGTCTCTATGTTGTGGCGTATGCGACCTCTTGGGGTTGCGCATGTTGGACGATGATTTCGGAAATATTCCCTAATAGCATTCGCTCGAGAGCAATGGCTATTGCTGTTGGTGCACAATGGTTTACCGGTTTCATTGTGACCCAAAGCTTCCCAATGCTTAACGAAAACCCATATTTAAAAGAGAACTTCAATGGCGCATTCGCGTTTTGGGTGTTCGCTGCCCTGTCGCTCATCTGTATGGTGGTGGTGGTCAAATATGTTCCAGAAACGAAAGGCGTTGCTCTTGAGGATATGGAAAAAGTAATGGCCGAAAAGCTGGGCAAAAAATCCCCTGCTAAAGCGACGGAAGCGACCGTTTAAATCACGTAACCTCGCTAGAACAGGCTATTCCAGATGGGTAGCCTGTTTTTAATTTGTCCTTTCTTAAATACAGGTAAATTCAATGTTAGATAAAATGGCGTTTTTTATTTATGTCGTACGTACCGGTTCAATCTCAGCCGCTGCACGTAAATTGAATATATCTGTCTCTGCGGGGAGTCGTTGGTTACAAGAACTTGAACAAAAGTTTGGAATGCCACTGTACCGACGCAACAATCGCCTATTGAAGCCCACACCCGCGGGGCAAACGTTGTTTGATGAGTTTTCCATTATTGTAGACCGCTCAGAAGCGGTTATGCGTACCATGCAAGACTATCAACAACATGATAAAGGGCATATTGATGTGATTTGCACCCCCGTCTACGCTAATCACTTTTTAATGGAAAAAATCAGTGAATACCTCATCACCAACCCCGATGTAACATTCAATCTCAATATCACCCCGTGGGCACTTGATCATGCTGCGGACAGTGATATCACCATAAGTGCCAACGCGTCATATCAAGGGTATAGAGAAAAAGACTTACACCTGGTTCGTCGCGAAATCATGCAAAGCCCCTTTGTCGTAGTCGCCTCCCCCCACTACCTAACGAAAAACGGCATTCCACAAACCCCAATCGATTTAAAAGCGCATTTATGCCTGTTTGCCACCACACTCACCGGCAGCAATGACTGGGTGTTTACACAAAACAATGAATGCCAAATCATCAAGGTGCCAAAATCACTGGAAGTCAACGATAGCGATTTATTATTACAGGCGGCGTTAAATGGTGCAGGGATCGCCTACCTCCCCCGATTCTTGGTTGAAGAGCGCATCAACAACGGTGAAATAACCGCTATCCTAGAGGATTTCGATACGAGTATTTGGAGCTTAAACATGTATTATCAACCCCCTGCGACCGCATCTGCCGTGGCTAATCATTTTAAAGCCTTTTTATTGGCTTGAATGTGGGCATGGTATTACTCATCGGCTTAATCGAACACTCAGTCACACCTTTTTTCTGCAATCTTGTGCAAACCAGCAAACCAACATCGTGGAACAATCCACTTCCCTTACCTTGTTAGCATTCTTATTTAGTGACAAAACCAACACTAAAATCTCACTTAGTACAAATGACCAGAATAATCACCTAAAACATATCATTTGTTCAATATAAAAATCAAAACATAGAAATCTATTCCATAAAACAAACAACTCATTCGCTCGGCTTATTTTATATCGTTAAATTACCGCCTAACGGTCGCAGGATGCGAACGTTTTAACATCGAAGCTCAACGTAATGATGCGTGATGCGTGTTACGTACATTTCAAACAAAAAAATTATAAAAAGGTAATAGCATGAAGAATTCCAAGGTTCTTTTTCCAGTGGTGGCTATTGGGCTTGCATTAAGCCCGCAAGTGTTTAGCCATGGGTATGTCTCATCGGTCGATAATGGCATTGCAGAAGCGCGTGGGACGTTATGTAAGTATCCTGCTAGCACAGGTGAGAAAAACACTAATTGCGGTTCAGTGCAGTGGGAACCTCAGAGCATTGAAGGCCCTGAAGGCTTTCCACAAGGCGGCCCACCAGACGGACAAATCGCCAGTGCTGGGTTAAGTCAGTTTTCTGCGCTGAACGAACAAACGGCTGATCGCTGGGTAAAACGCCCGATCCAATCAGGCGCTCAACATTTTGAGTGGACTTTTACCGCCAACCACACGACAAGGGATTGGAAATACTACATCACAAAAGCGGATTGGAACCCTAACCAAGCCCTTACACGTGATTCGTTTGATTTAAACCCATTTTGTGTTGTTGAAGGCAATATGGAAAAACCGCCAATGCGCATGTCACACCTGTGCCAAGTACCTGAACGAAGTGGCTATCAGATTGTACTTGCAGTGTGGGATGTGGGCGATACTGCTGCCGCATTCTATAACGTGATTGATGTGGAGTTTAGTGGTGAAAACCCTGGAATTCCGGGTTGGAGTCCAGCAGGTACCATTAACCCAACTATGGATCTCAATATCGGCGATTCCGTTTATACACGTGTCTTTGATAACAATGGTGAACTGCCAAGCTTATCCACCAGCATCACGATTCAAAGTGCGGCACAAGGCCAAGCTAACCAATGGTCTCATGCACTTGCTTCACAGATAAATGCTGACCGAAACGATATCAAAGCTGGCTCCATGGATAGTAATGGCAATGCCACCCCTGTTTATGGTGCGAATCCAGTTTATGTTGCCGAAAACAGCGCGTTAGAGCGTGTTGAAATTGGGTATGACATTGTGACACCGCCACCGGTAGTCGGTGTTGAAATTTCGGGCTTACAACCGGAGTACACAATAACAGAGTCACCAGTTGCTCTTGCCTTGAGCGTCGTTGCCACAGGTGACGTAAACGTTGAAATGGATGTGTACAATCATGGCCAAGAATCTCTTGCCAATCAAAAAATTGAGATTGCCGACGGCGATTCACAAAGCGTGACATTAACATTATCGAAGTCAGAACCCGGGCATCACATGTTGGTGACTCGCGTAAAAGATAAAAACGATAATCTTATTGACCAAACCACGAATGATTTTATGTTGGTCGACACCACTGAGCCTGGTGACTACGATTTTGTCTTCCCAAATAATCTATCTGAATATACCGAAGGGACAAAAGTCTTAGCAACCGATGGTGGGATCTATCAATGTAAACCTTTCCCATACTCGGGTTATTGTATTCAGTGGTCACCTTCCGCGACTCAGTATGAACCTGGGACAGGCAGTCATTGGACATCAGCGTGGGATAAACTCAGCGCGATGTAAGTAAAGAAAGCTAAAGCAAATCTATATTAAGCACCTCTGCGTTACGAGGTGCTTTATTGAAATGAACGGTATCATCTACACTCAGGCTACGCGCTCTTAAGGTGGAATGAATACAGCCTTTCATTCATCTCTTTTAACGCGACATAATCAATCATTAGACGGTAGCGATTCCGAATGCGGTCAAGTTGATTGTCTTCGATGACGCTCTCACCAGTCATAAGGGCATTGAGATTCATAAACACCCCCCCCAAATCACGACGGCTTTGTGCAGTAACCGCCGCGCCCTGCACCTTGGGCTTACATACATCGACAGTATTACTTTCAGCTAGGTGTTGGTATGAGGCATTAGCTTGATAGGAAGAAGCCAATTCGCTTGTAATAAGCGTTTGATTTCTCAGGCACGTAATTTCGTTTGACAACATAACATACGAAAAACAAAGCATTTTCTCTGTGTTGTTTTTCGTGAGATCTTTGACAGCTTCTAACATATCATCAAACAGCATGTCGGGCGTCGAGTGTTCATACACAAGCTGTTCGGCGTCATCACGCTCCAATCCAGCAAGGACCAAATTATAGGCGATGGCTTGACGTGCTTTTTTGCGCTCAACAAATTTTAACATTAACGACCTCGGCTTTAAGAACAACGGATTAGAACGATGGTAACGATGCAAGATCACAGGGATTCGTTGAATGAAAACACTAGGGCAGCTGGGCATTCATTACCTACCTTTACTCCTAAATGTTCGAGAGATACGCCGCTAACAAAACCATTGTGTTGGTAAACACAATGCTCGTAGCCGTCATGCGTCCGCTCATAGTAGACAAACTCTGCCACAATGGGTTTAATGCTGCTTTCTTGATTGTCTGCCACCCTTTGACCCGCCGCCTTTACGTCACTTATTGCAACGGCAAAGGTGGCACCGACAATCAGTACAAAGGCGGTCGCAATACTTAATTTCTTCATTCATCTCTCTGGTGGTCAATATGAGTTGATGGGACGATCATACCGTTACCGAGAACCAGTAAACATAATGCGAACTTTAGATAACACCACGACACACAATATGAAATTGGCCTCATAACATTGTTGGGCTATCTTCCGACGACTTAATAGTCGTTGTATCGACACCGCTCTCTTTACTGTAAATAGTTAACCCAACCCTTTATGCCTTTATGCCTTTATGCCTTTATGCCTTTATGCCTTTATGCCTTTATAAGCATAATAATGAAAATGGCAACTACGAGATAAAACTATAATTGCAAACCATTGCCTAAGAGGTAACTTACGTTTAAAATTGAAAAAAATTAGTTTTTACATGGTTAGCAATTAGTCTAGTGTTTTGTTTTTAAAAACAAAAAATTCAAAGATTATCATTTATCGTAATTTGTCGTAAAAAACTCCTCTTGACACTCAAAGTTACATCGCCATAATGCACGCCGTTTGCACGAAATAAGCAGGCATTCTGTAAAGAATTTGACTTAACTATTTTGATTTAACGAAGGGGTATAAAATGGCTGCGGATAACAACTACAGTCTTGGTCCGGTTCCCACATCGGCTAGGAAAGGGGTTGCGTCACTCACAATGGTGATGCTGGGGCTGACATTTTTCTCCGCCAGTATGTGGACAGGTGGCTCACTCGGCACTGGACTGTCCTTTAACGATTTTCTCCTCGCGGTTCTCATCGGTAACTTAATCCTCGGTATCTATACTTCTTTTCTTGGCTACATCGGCTCTTCTACTGGCCTCTCTACTCACCTTCTTGCTCGTTTTTCTTTCGGTTCAAAAGGCTCATGGCTTCCTTCCGTATTACTTGGCGGCACGCAAGTCGGTTGGTTTGGTGTCGGCGTGGCAATGTTTGCTATCCCGGTGCACAAAGCAACGGGCATTGATACCAACACGCTCATCATTGTCAGTGGCCTATTAATGACGGCAACGGTTTACTTTGGTATTTCAGCGTTAATGGTACTCTCTGCCATTGCCGTTCCCGCGATTGCTTTATTGGGTGGCTACTCGGTGTTTACCGCGGTCGACAGCGTTGGTGGTGTGGCAGAGCTACAAAAAATTCAACCATCAGAGCCTATCGATTTCTCTGTCGCTCTAGCGATGGTAGTCGGCTCGTTTGTTAGTGCTGGCACCTTAACGGCTGACTTCGTTCGATTTGGTAAGAAGCCAAGAAACGCCGTATTCATCACAATGACCGCCTTCTTTATTGGTAATTCTCTGATGTTTGTTTTTGGCGCGGCAGGCGCAGCCGTGACGGGTCAGTCTGATATCTCAGAAGTGATGATTGCACAAGGGCTATTACTCCCTGCCATCATCGTATTGGGCTTAAATATCTGGACCACGAACGACAACGCGCTATATGCCTCAGGCTTAGGTTTCTCGAACGTGACGGGCTTGCCAAGTAAATACCTTTCTATGGCAAATGGCATCGTCGGCACCTTATGTGCACTATGGCTATACAATAACTTTGTCGGTTGGTTGACCTTCCTATCGATTGCTATTCCACCAATTGGTGGCGTGATCATTGCTGACTTCCTTGCCAACCGTAAAAAATACAAGCAATTTGAAACCACAACATTCCAAACGGTGAATTGGGCAGGTATTATTGCCGTCGCCGTGGGCGTGGCTGCAGGACACTTTTTACCTGGTGTCGTTCCAGTCAATGCAGTACTTGGTGGCGCGTTAAGCTATCTTGTATTAAACCCAATGCTCAATAAAAACAGCGCAGCCGTTACGCACGCTGATAGCCATTAATTAGGAATCGCCGGTTATGTCATCTCTACTCATTCAAAATACCGCCATTGACCAACGTGAAGGTCGCTTTGACATCCTTGTTGAAGATGGCGTATTTACCACAATCGAGGTAGCGGGTTCTCAACAAATGCAGGCCGACCGCATAATCAATGCGACAGGCCATATGGCGGTTGCGCCATTTTGTGAACCTCATATCCATCTCGACACGACCCAAACGGCAGGCGAGCCAAGCTGGAACATTTCCGGTACCTTGTTTGAAGGCATCGAACGCTGGTCTGAGCGCAAAGCACTGCTCTCTATTGAAGACGTAAAACAACGTGCGAAACAAACGCTAAAATGGCAGATTGCCAATGGTGTTCAGCATGTTCGTACCCACGTAGATGTGTCAGACCCTACCCTTATCGCCCTAAAAGCGATGGTTGAAGTGCGTGAAGAAATGAAGCAATGGGTCGATATCCAGATCGTTGCTTTTCCTCAAGAAGGTATTCTCTCTTACCCAAATGGTAAGGCGCTTTTGGAAGAGGCTGTACAACTTGGCGCTGACGTTATTGGCGCGATCCCGCACTTCGAGTTCACTCGCGAGTACGGTATTGAGTCTCTGCACTTCATTTTTGAGCTTGCGAACAAATATGACCGCTTGATTGATGTGCACTGTGACGAAATAGACGACGAGCAATCGCGTTTTATCGAAACCCTTGCAGCACTTGCTCATAAATACCAAATGGGTGACAAGGTCACGGCTAGCCACACCACCGCTATGCATTCCTATAATGGCGCGTACGCTTCACGCTTATTCCGCTTGTTGAAGATGTCGGGAATCAGTTTTGTTGCCAACCCTTTGGTAAACATCCACCTGCAAGGTCGTTTTGATGACTATCCTAAACGCCGTGGCGTAACGCGTGTGAAAGAAATGCTCGCGGCAGATATCAATGTCTGTTTTGGACACGATGATGTCTTTGACCCGTGGTACCCACTGGGTACTGCAAACATGTTGCAAGTCCTGCACATGGGGCTGCATGTTTGCCAAGTGATGGGTTACGACCAAATCAACGAATCTTTAGATTTGATCAGCGCTAACTCAGCAAAAACACTCAACATCCAAGACACCCATGGTTTGGACATTGGTAAGCACGGTAGCCTAGTATTACTGCCTGCGGACAATGGTTTTGATGCGGTTCGCCGCCAAGTGCCAGTGAGCTACTCTATTCGTAAGGGCGCAATTATCGCTACGACCAAACCTGCTCAAACAGAGATCCACTTGGATGCCATTGAAGAAGTCACCTTCAAGCGCTAAGCGATAACTCGTTAATCGCTGCAGCGGCGGCATGGTCTCATATTGAAACAGGGCGACTTTTTGTACAAATTGTTGCCCTGTTTTGTGCTCACCGTCATAACAATTTCATTTAATAGCCTATTCGCTGTGCTAAACTAATTTGGCTCTAGTGTTTTTAGAGTTATTTAAATGTAAGAGTAAAAGAGTGCGAGTTGTATTGTCAGATAGTCCCTATGCGAGTATTTGCTATTCGTTTTTCCCATTTACGCTTTGATTAAATAAACCGAACCACTAAGCAAGATAGCCGTAAGGCGAGAGTTTTAATCTGAAATGTAAGGGACAAAAGATGTCTAACACCACGACTGGCAAAGTAAAATGGTTCAATGAAGAGAAAGGCTACGGATTCATCGAGCAAGAAAATGGCGGCGCTGACGTGTTCGTTCATTTCCGTGCTATCACTGGCGACGGATTCAAAACTTTAAAAGAAGGCCAAGCGGTCGTTTTTGAAGTAGAGCAAGGCCAAAAAGGCCCACAAGCGACAAACGTTGTTCCTCAGTAATAACGCGCTTAAAAAATTTCTAGGCCTCGATTAGTCGGGGCCTTTTTTATGCCTAAAAACCCAAGATAAGCAGCAACAATCATTTAAAAACAATAAATCATGCCTATTGATGTCAAAGGGTAATAGAGTCTGAACCGTTCCAATACCGTTTGGTGTGTTTCGGGGTATTAGAGCCTTAGGCTTGTAAAACACTTCTGCCCCATTTTTTGTTTCAAACCAAGCACAAGAACCGTCATCCCCTTGAAAAAGGGGATCTCATTCAGCGCGTTGCGAACTCGATGTACTTAACTTAATCGAATTTTTTCAATTGTCTA
>NZ_JBHFOL010000015.1:0-127800 GCF_053544015.1 Vibrio sp. E150_011 | reverse complement strand
TCCAACAGAACGATAATGATTGTTGACTGTGTGACAGTAAGCGAGCTCACTACCCTTAGGTCACGTGTTCATTGAAAACCATTTTACTTCCGAAGAAGTTGTTTATTTCTACTTTGCAGTAGAAGCAAACGTAATGATTATCATCAACAAGTGTCCACACAGATTGATATAGGTTTATATTTTTAAAGAGCATTTCTAACTCACTTGAAGCTAAGCTTCTCGTCGTTAGGGGTGCGAATCTTACGCTTCCCAGCTGGATAGTCAAGAGGTTTTTTCAAACTTTCTTTTTACCTTCCAGACCGACTCTTCTTTGTGACTTCCGTCTCATTCCGTGTCGATGAGGCGGCATTATAGAGATCACTCACTTGATGACAAGCCTTTTTTTGAAATTAATTCTCGTTTGCTTAAAATGCCATCAAAAGGCTGTTTTGCCGATAAAAATCCAACATTTGAAATACATCACATCAATTAATTGGAAAAATCCCTCTCAACTACGTAATATTCTTATATCTATTTATTAACGATAGATGCCATTATTCGCAATTAAGAAAAGTAGTATTTATATATGGATTCTAAAAAATCAATCTTTATGGTGATCGCAGTAGCTGTATTAGGGGGAATTATATTCTCTCAACTCGCGGTTTCACCAGCTCTCGCGTTTGTTATTGGTGTGGTTGCCACTTTTTTCGTCGTAAAGCTTTCCACCTCTGCACCTAAACAAGTATCCGAATCATCGAATTCCACTAAAACGCTCTATGTAGGGAATCTACCTTATAAAGCCAACGAATCTCACGTTAGAGATTTGTTTGGTGAATATGGTGAAGTCTTTGCCGTGAGATTAATGAAGGATAAAAGAACAGGAAAGCGCCGAGGCTTTGGGTTTGTTGTTATGGCAAGCTCTGATGTCGATGCCGCGATTAGTGCTATCAATGAGAAAGACTATATGCAGCGCACATTAAAAGTACGTGTTGCCAATGACCCTAAGCATCCTGAAGGGGAAATAATTGAATAGGTGGAAAGCCTAACAATTGTATTGCTTTATTTAGTGCCGCCTCCTCTTCAGGGGGCGCACTACAAAACATGGCCATCTCTCCCGCCTGTTTATATTGAATCCTATCTCCTAACAAACACTCCACTCTTCGTGCTATTGCTTCTCCAGAATCAATCAATTCAACATTATCACCCAGCGCAACCCCAATCTCCTCTTTTAATAAGGGAAAATGCGTACACCCCAATACAGCGACATCAATACAGCCATTGAGAGTAGATAGAATCTGGTTAACCTCCTCCTGCGCTATTTTCTCGCCTCTTAGCTTACTTTCCGCCAATTCAACCAAACGTGTAGATCCTAGTAATTTAACTTCTCTATCGGTAGAAAAGTCCCGAATAAGATCATGCGTGTATTGTCTAGTAATCGTCGCAGGGGTAGCAATCAAGGCCACCGCTGTCTTTGATAGCAATGACGCAGGTTTAATAGCAGGCACAACGCCTACAACAGGGGTAGAGGTTTGTTGACGTAAATGAGGTAACACAATAGTGCTCGCGGTATTACAGGCGATAACAATGATATCGACCGTTCTAGTGGTCAACATGCGCTTGATAAGCGTGCAGGTTCTATCGATTAAAGTCTCTTGACTCAATTCGCCGTACGGGTAGGCTTCGTTATCAAACAAATAGATGTAGTTTTCTAAAGGAAGTCGGGTATAAATTTCCTGAAAAACGGATAAGCCACCGACCCCAGAGTCAAAGATAAGGATATTTTTTCTATTTGTTAGATTCGACATCGCAATTAAACATTAATGAGGTTCTCATCAATCATACTGAGAACCATCAAGAGCGTAAACCAGGTAGTTTTCAATCTGACACTATTTTGTAGCGGAGATGACTAAATCGCTCCCCCGTCTCAATAGCGTCATACTGGAGAGTAATCGGCGTGGAAAAGTATCGAGAATTTACCACTAGGGTATGAAACTCTCCATCCTCTCCACAGGGATCAACATTTTTAGGCAGAGCGTCAATCAAATCACGAGAATAGACTTGCCCACATAACTCTTCAGGTAATACACCTCGATCTACTGTAACCATCACCGTCTCGATGCCACGCTGTATGATTTCATTCGCGAGATCATGGCTATCTTGCCCCAGCAATGGAAACACCGCTTCATAACCAGCAGGCTCAACATAGCTTTTGCGATAGTCGACAATGCCATTACAAAACATATCGCCAAACGCGATTCCGTCAACCATTAATCCCGAGGACTTTATACCTTGGATGACGAGGGATTGATAAATTTCATTCGAAGGGAAAACCTCTGGCAACTCAATCGCTACTAATGGCAAACCCAGTCTTTGTGCTTGCATCTTCACGACATTCAATGGCGTAACTTGAAATGGAACTTCGCCGTTCACATGAGTCGTGTACAAACCAACGACATGATAGTGCTCAGATTCGATTAAGCGTTCTAACGTTAACGTGGAGTCTTTGCCAGAAGACCAACTGATTATGACGTTTTTCATATCTTCTTTAACTACCTAGAAAAACCGCCTCTTTATCGGAGACGGTATCACTTATTAGAATTCGTACATCGCATTTACGTAGTAATTGCGCTCAGGTGTTTTATAACCACTGACCGTTTCGTACTCTTCGTTTAATAGGTTGCCAACTTTAGCACCAAGGCTAAGACCATTATCAAAATAGTAGGTTCCAGCAATATCTACTAGCGAATATGGGTCCAAGACATCCGTATTCGCAGCATCATTGTATCGCTTACCCTGGTACAAATAGCTAAGATCGAATCTCCATGACGCTATATTATACGACGCGTTCCATTTACCGCTATGACGCGCTCGTCTTACAAGATCCTTCCCTGTAGTTTCATCTTTTGCGTCGAGATAGTCGTATGAGACTTCATGAGTAATAGCACCAGTATCAAAACGGGTAACCACTTCAATGCCTTCAATTTTCGCCTTGTTAATATTGACGTTTGTTGAACCATTACTTGCGATCATTTCGTCTACGTTACTACGGTATGCGCCTAACCTAAATCCAAATAATGCTAACTCACCTTCCAAGGCAATTTCTGATGTCGAAGACTCTTCAGGTACGAGGTTTGGGTTACCTTCATAACACCCCCAAGGCCCACACTCTTTAGGCCAGTACAACTCGTTAAATGTAGGGGCTTTAAAAGCGGTACCGTGCATGGCAACAAACTTAAACTGGTCTGTGATATTAATACCACCACCTAATTGATAAGTGTTGTAGTTACCATAAGCACTATTGTCATCATGACGAACGTTACCTTCAAGAGAAAAACGGTCTTGATTGTATAAAGCTCCTAAAAACACAGCACCATTATCTCGGGTATCTTTGGTCATTGCTTTTGTTGTGTTATCGACTTTATCTTTATACCAATCAACGCCACCGATTAGGCTCAATTCACTGTTCACTTTAAGGTTATTATTCCAATTAACGGCGATTCGATTTGTAGATATCGTCCCTTCTTCAGCACCCTGACCATAGGATTTTGCTTTGTCTTGGTTACTCGTTAAAGCAAGTGATGAATCAAAGTTACTGCGTGTATATTCACTAGCAATGCTGACGCTATACAAATCACTGTCTGATTTATCAACACCAGTCCAAGGGTTATCAAACTCGACATTTTGCTTTTGATAGTAACCATTCGCTTTGAGTAGCCAATGTTGGTCCAATCTCTTACCCATATCCAATACTAAGTATTGGCTTGTGTACCCATCGTCATCGGCATCAATTGGATTAGAGCTCGTTGGTTGAATATTGTAGCCGTTACTGGCTTGATGGGTCGCCGTAAGATTAACCCAACCGTTTTGTGCATCACCTAGAGACAGCGTACCGCCTAGATTGTAGCTACCAAAACTGCCCGCTCCCATTTTAACTCGACTTGGAGAGCCGTTCTTATTTGTCGTGATAATGTTAACGACGCCACTCACCGCATCAGATCCATAAACGGCAGCACGAGCACCACGGATCACTTCTATCCGTTGCACACCATCCAGTGGGATTGCAGAAAGGTTTGCAGAACCCGTTGTGGCACTACCGATTCTGACGCCGTTGATTAATACTAACGTATTCTTGCTTGAACGACCTCGAATATACAATTCCGCATTTTGTCCAACCCCGCCTTGGTTCGCCACTTGCACACCTGGTAAGCGTCGTAATACTTCAGAGACGGATTTCGCTTGAATTGCATCTATTTGCTCTCGATCAACAATTTCTATTGGGGCAAGAACATCTTTAAGTTGTTGTTCAACACGGTTTGCTGTTACCACCATGGTTTCATTAGTGGATTGAGCACGTTCATTTGGGCTAGTAGCTTCTGCCAGTGAAAAAGAAGCATAAGAAGAGAGCGATGCAGCCACTGCTATCGCCAAAAAAGATTTGTTCATTTTTATATTATCCTAATCGCGTAAGTCCTTCCGAGCCGCTCACATTATTATTTGTTGAGTTAACGACCTGGTTGCTGGCAGGTATTCGGACTTGAGAGCACAAGACTAACCATCTTATCTACGACTCGACTTCCCGTAACTATCTACAGTGTCTAATGAGTTTTCGTTCTCTCTTACCGCTGCGCGTCAGTTCTGGATTTACACCAGATTCCCTATTACGTGAGGTTCCATTTAACATCTCACACCAGCTAGGTCGAAATGGTATTCACAGAATGGTTACTTGTCTATATCAGATTGAACTAACCTATAAATATCCTGTTTTATTGGTAAACAAGCATGGGAAAAACTGGACAACGACAGGAGATTGAATAAAATCTGCCCTCTTCATCAATACACATTACCGACGATAGGCAATTATCATGGCAAATCTCGACTTCACACCTGAAGGCTACCAAGTTCAGCTAGAAGAAAAAGCACAACGTTTAACTACGATGATGTCCCCGTACTCTGCGCCAGAACTTGAAATTTTTACGTCTCCAGAAAAGCATTATCGCATGCGTGCTGAATTTAGAATTTGGCATGAGGGTGACGACATGTACTACGTCATGTTTGACCAAGAAACTCGTCAAAAATATCGTGTTGACCAATTTCCTGCGGCAAGCCGACTCATCAATGATTTAATGCCTTTGCTAATAGAGGCGACGAAAGGTAACGACGCCCTAAGAAAAAAATTGTTCCAGGTCGATTTTCTATCCACCTTAAGCGGTGAGGTATTAGTTTCACTACTGTACCATCGCCAACTAGATGAAGAATGGAAACAAGAAGCGACAGCATTAAAGCAGCGTTTGAATGATGAAGGATTCAAGCTCAACCTAATTGGTCGCGCACGAAAAATGAAAATCGTCCTTGATCAAGACTATGTGCTCGAAACGCTTCAGGTGCATGACAAACCTTTTACCTATCAACAGGTAGAAAATAGCTTCACTCAGCCTAACGGCCCTGTGGCTCAAAAAATGTTGGAATGGGCCGTTGATTGTACTCAAGAAAGCTCCGGTGATCTGTTAGAGCTTTATTGTGGTAACGGTAACTTCTCATTAGCACTTGCTCAGAACTTTGAACGCGTATTAGCGACTGAGCTTGCTAAACCTTCGGTGGATTCAGCGCAGTTCAATATCGCGGCTAATAAAATTGATAACGTACAGATTGTTCGTATGTCAGCTGAAGATTTTACTGAAGCGATGGAAGGTAAACGGGAGTTTCGCCGCTTAAAGCAACAAAACATCGACCTAAAAAGCTATAATTGCAATACCATTTTCGTTGATCCACCACGCTCTGGAATGGATATCGACACCTGTAAAATGGTCCAAGGCTATGAACGAATTCTCTACATATCTTGTAATCCAGACACACTGAAAGACAACCTTGATGTCCTCAGTGAAACCCATACGATTACTCGCTTTGCGCTATTCGATCAATTCCCGTTCACACACCACACCGAGGCCGGTGTCATGCTAGAACGGAAAACAAAATAATAAATTTTGAGCAAAAAAAAACGAGCCGTACGGCTCGTTTTTTTATTTGCGTGTATTTTTTAAGCTTCTTTCATGATGTAGCCGAGCTTCTTACCGATCCAGAACAACAACACGAGAACAACAATAATCGCGAAAAAGTTCCCACCGGCATCCGGGTACTGAGCTTTAGTAAATGCTGAATGACCAAAAGCACCCACAAAGAATGCGGCTAAACCAACCATTGGAAAGTCTTCAGGGATTGGGTTCTTTAAATACTCTTGATACAGAGCTTGCAGTGATAGCACGAGTGCGATCAAAGGAAAAATAGAGAATACTACTTCGCTAATCGTCAACCAAGACAACATCGCGTTACCACACATACCAGCAATCAACGCCAATACGAGTGTTTTTTTACCGCTGTTATTACTTTCAGAGGAAATTTCTTTAGACATTAGTTCGACCCTTCTTTTAGACGGTTTCGTTCACGTTCTTTACGATACCAGTATGCGCCCTTGGCCACGATTCTTAGTTGGACAATCAACCTTTCAGCGAGTTCATATCTTTCCACCTTACTCAGATCTAGAGCCTCGGCGCCAGAGCTGAATACCAAAATAACCGATGCTTCAGCTTGAGCAAACGCCTCATCACGGTCCATTCCTGTGCTGACCAAATACTCGGTCAGCTCGGCAGAAAAATGCTGCATTTCCCTCACTACTGCTGCACGGAATTCAAACGATGTTCCCGAACGCTCTCTTAACAACAGTCGAAAGACGTTTGGACTACTCGCGATGAACTCCATGAAGGTTTCAACCGAGGTGCGAATCACACTGCCTTCTTTGACAATACGTTGCCGTGCTTGTCGCATTAACTGCCTAAGCAGCAAGCCTCCTTCGTCTACCATGGTGAGACCCAGTTCATCCATGTCTTTGAAGTGGCGATAAAAAGAAGTTGGTGCAATCCCCGCTTCTCGAGCCACTTCGCGCAAGCTCAAATTCGAAAAACTGCGGTCAGCACTGAGCTGGCTGAAAGCAGCATCAATCAATGAACGACGCGTTTTTTCTTTTTGTTGTGCACGGATTCCCATTGATTTCATGTTTAACCTAGGTGTACTTGTTGTTTACCATTTATAACGGTAATCGTGGGAGAGCCAATAATATAGCGCGAATAGCCACTTTGTATAAGTGTCGATAAAGGGATTTTTGCCAAAACCTTTTACATATCTCACATCACTTTGTAAGCAATCGCAACTCGGTTACGCTCAATATTAAAATATCTGAATACGTGTCATGCTGTCATTTAGGCGTAAAGTCCGTGATCACTCACACTGTATCGCCTTTGGTTCATTTACCTACGTTAATAATACGTTAGAATCCCGATAACATAAATTTACGTAATGTTAATTACCAATATCGTTCATCATCTTGGATTAACGCCCCCCCTCCCACTCATCAGCAGTCTTTCACACGAGAAGGGGATAGGCTTGGTATTATTAGCAAAAAGAGGATTACTTTATGAGTCGCTCCAAACACTTTGATGCCATTGTTATTGGTAGTGGTCCAGGTGGCGAAGGTGCCGCTATGGGTTTGACCAAGGCAGGTCTAAACGTCGCGATCATAGAAAAAGAAGCAAGTGTCGGCGGTGGTTGTACACACTGGGGGACTATCCCATCTAAAGCACTCCGTCATGCCGTGAGTCGTATTATCGAATTCAATAGCAACCCACTGTTTTGCCATAACAATACCAGCTTGCACTCAACATTTTCCAATATTCTCGGTCACGCCAAATCGGTGATCGATAAACAGACCCGTTTACGTCAAGGATTTTACGACCGCAACGAATGCAGTCTTCTATTTGGCACGGCACGTTTTCTTGACGAAAAAACATTAGAAGTCACCAAGAAAGACGGCACTATCGATTCTTACACTGCCGACAAATTTGTTATCGCAACCGGTTCACGCCCTTATCGACCAAGTGATGTCGACTTTGATCACTCACGCATCTATGACAGTGATTCCATTTTGTCTCTGGAACACGACCCACGCCATATCATTATCTATGGCGCTGGCGTTATTGGTTGTGAATATGCCTCCGTATTCCGAGGCCTGGGTGTCAAGACAGACCTCATCAATACACGAGATCGACTACTGGCATTTCTCGACAATGAAATGTCTGACTCTTTATCATATCACTTTTGGAACAGTGGCATGATGATTCGCAATGACGAAACCTATGCGAAAATAGAGGGTACCGAAGATGGCGTTGTCGTACACCTAAATTCAGGTAAAAAGATGCGAGCCGATTGCATCTTATTTGCCAACGGACGGACTGGTAATACCGATGCCCTTAATCTATCTTCAGTGGGTTTGACGCCGGATTCTCGTGGGCAATTAAAGGTAGACGGAAACTATCAGACAGAAATCGATAATATCTATGCCGTAGGAGATGTCATTGGCTATCCAAGCCTTGCCAGTGCCGCCTATGATCAAGGTCGATTTGTCGCCCAAGCCATTACACAAGGCGAAGCTGAGGGTACCCTTATCGAGGATATTCCAACCGGGATCTATACGATTCCAGAGATCAGCTCAGTGGGTAAAACCGAGCAAGAGTTAACGGAAGCAAAAGTACCGTATGAAGTGGGACGCTCTTCATTCAAACACCTTGCTCGAGCACAGATTGCGGGTAAGGATATCGGCAGTTTAAAGATACTATTCCATAGAGAAACCAAAGAAATATTGGGCATACATTGTTTTGGTGAGCGTGCTGCAGAGATCATTCATATTGGACAAGCCATTATGGAACAAAAAGGTGACGCGAATACCATCGAGTATTTTGTGAATACCACATTTAACTACCCGACGATGGCTGAAGCCTACCGGGTTGCAGCGCTCAATGGTTTAAACCGTTTATTCTAAATACAAACAACCCAAACTGCATTTAGATCATGATAGGACGAAAGCTATTTCGTCCTATCTCCTTCCTCCAAGATACCCAGCTAACCCTTTATCTATAAGGCATCGAATCAATAATAGCTAAGCCTCGAGAAACTCGCCTTTACGCCACTGTAGTATAAAGATCATGGCTAACCCTACGCCTCTCATCAGCATAAAACTGAGCATTGAGAACCATAGTGCGTGGTTGCCCCAGCCTGAAAAAAGCGCAAACATAGCAAAGAAGCAGCAGGTTGCGATAAACATACTATTACGCATCTCTCGCCCTTTGGTTGCTCCGATAAATATGCCATCAAATAGAAAACACCACATCGACACAAGCGGCATCGCTATTAGCCAAGGGAGATAATGTTGAGCCTGAAGCTGAACGGTATCAATGGAGGTGATCATCGCAATCAAGCTTGCACCAAAAAGCCAAAAGAGTAGGGTTAACACGCAACAGATCACTAAACTCCAGAAAAAAGTACCGATTAACGACTCAACCAGTTCACCGCGATTCCGCGCCCCCATCGCTTTGCCGACCATCGCTTCCATCGCATAGGCGAACCCATCCATGCCATAAGAAATAATCATGAGAAAACTCATTAACACCGCATTGGCCGCCACGATATCATCGCCAAACGCAGCGCCTTGGAAGGTCATAAAGCTGAACGTCGCTTGCAAGCATAGTGAACGTAAAAATATATCTCGGTTGAGCCGTACAAATCGCGCTAGGTCCTGCGTAGCTTCTGTATATAAAGAAACCAACGTTGGTAGATTTTGGGCTTTCCATGTCTTGCGAACACACAATAAGCCAAATAAACAGCCACTATAATCGGCAATCACCGAGGCCAATGCCGCCCCCTCCACTTGCCATTCAAAACCAATCACAAAAATGACATCAAGCACAATATTGACGACATTCGTAATCAGTACCATCCACATTGGCGCTTTGGCGTTTTGCGTCCCAAGTAACCAACCTAAAAGCACAAAGTTCATCAATGCGGCAGGCGCGCTCCAGGCTCGAACCACAAAGTATTGAGCGCCATAATGCTTAACCTGTTCACTCGCGCTGCTTAATGAAAAAACAGCATCTGACACCCAAGAATGAAACAGCAAGAAAATGGCGGCAAAACCTAGGGCCATCACGCTGCCTTGCACAAAAACTAGGGCGAGTTGACGCTGATCTTGACCACCAAACGCTTGCGCAGTTAACCCTGTCGTGGACATTCGAAGAAAACCAAGCAACCAGAATGTCACGCTGATCATCGTACTGCCTAAAGCGACACCGCCTAGGTACCAAGCGTGTTCGAGGTGACCAATGACCGCCGCGTCCACCAAGCCGAGTAATGGGACCGTGATATTAGACAGCACCATAGGTATAGCAAGTAAGAGTACTCTGCGATGCAAGTCGAGATGAAACAAAGAATGGAAGGGATTGGACGGCACGTCGACCTCGATACCTCACCATGTTTTGAGCAATCATGGTGAATAAACACAATAAAGGTGCTTATGGTATCGCTAAACGCACGTTGTAAACAGGGCGAACAACTTTAATTCCTTTCACGTTTACCAATGAATATTGACCACATTAGGCGTAAGTCGATTTTTATAATTAGGTAACTTAGCCAATATTCTTTGCCAGCGACTCCAGCGCTGACAGTGCTGGTCGATAGGTGAAACTAAGATTGCGCGATGGATCCAGGGTAACCAATTCAGTAGTGACTGAGTCGCATTTTTAAAGCCATGAGCGTAATCTTCACAGCCCATTTTCATACCTAAACGGCTCTGACTATGATCGCCCGCTAACACGACACATGCTTGTGCATGTTGAAAATGACAACCGATCGATTGAATAAAATGAGCGACTCGATTCTCTCTGCGATCAAGTAATGCCTGTTCACATACCACTAATATTGGCTGAGATTGTTCATTTGGTAGTTCTTGCAACCATGACATGTCATCAATCGAGCCGCACATAAGTTGGTAGCGCTCACTTCGATGGAATAAGCGCTGACGCCAAACTAAATGCTCATTGGTATCAATCTCAATCCATCGGCAACGGCCGTTGTCGAGTCGATAAAAGCGCGTATCTAATCCAGCACCAACGTTTATCACCCACCCATTAGGATTTACTTCTAAAAAGCGCTTAACGTGTAAATCGCAAACCTGCGTTAATGTTGCATGTAATAGCTGGCTTTGATCAATATTCCCAGATAGGCAATCCGATGCAAGATGACAACGACGACACGCGTATGACGCGATGGGATCGTAGACTAGCCCATCGTCTAACAAGCTTTCACGACTTCTGAACCATAATGGCCTCAGTAATTTTGCCGGAACATTCAGATGTTTACTTTCGGGTTGCTTGGTCGTTCTCATTTGTCACCCTCCATAGAGATGAAAATGATAATCGATATCAACAATTGTCGCAAGTTAAATGATATAAACTCTCATTTAACTTATTGGAGACGTAAAAAAAGCGACAGAATAACCTGTCGCTTTCTATCGCCAGATGGCGAAACCGGTCAGCATTGACTAATGCCTCACAAATATCCATTTATTATTATTGCTTCCACTGCTAATTCTTGTTGGTCATCGTCCTGATGCGTTTTCGTAATCCCTAGCAAAACCATCTGCGAGAGTTCTTCCTAAACCCTGTCCCTAATATTTCTCAACCGTGAGATAGGTTACCATCCGTGTCAACTTGAACTCCAAGTCCAAGTTCTCCATCTATTCTTCTTAGCTTCCAAGCCAAGCATCCCTGGTCGTCTTCATGACGCCTAATCCTTGTGCCGACGTCCTGTCGACAGCGATTAATTTACTAGAACACTCAATGAAAACAACCTGCACAAAAGAATTCACACTTTCAATTCTAAAATAAAAAAAAGAAATCTTATAATTCATAACGTTAAAATAAGCGCTTACTTTTAGACGAAGAAACTATGGCGAATGTCGCACAAAGTCTCCAGATAAATGGCCTTTCTTTACTCATGACAAAGAGTGTGGATTAATGCTCAAGCTCACAAAAGCACAAAGCCCTTCAAGAGAAGGGCTTTGTGTGCTCGGATACTGGCAATAAAAGAAACAAACGTTGGACTACTGTTTTCTAACCTAGAGTGTTCGAAACGATGTCAAACTGTCGGTTAATGCAGGCCACCAACGTATTTCGACAACGTTGTAATATCTTCGTCGTTCAATTTTTTTGCGATATCTCGCATCATAGCATTCATATCGTTTTCTCGATCGCCGCTACGGAATTTTTCTAACTGAGATTGAATGTAATCAGCATGTTGCCCAGAGATCTTTGGAAAACCTGAAAGTTCAGTGCCATTCCCTCTTGGTCCATGACAAGCAATACAAGCCGTAATCCCACGTTCTGCATCGCCTGCCGTATACAAGGTTTTACCTTGTGCAACCACATTTTCGGGAGTGCTGTTGGCAGAGATTGGCATCGACGCATAATACGCGGCCAAATCAGACATGTCCTCTTCAGATAATGGCATTGCCATTGCACCCATTACAGGTTCATAACGGCCTTGCTTACCCGCACTCGTCATACCTAGCTTTAGGTCTTTTAATTGCTTTTCGATGTATTTTGCATGCTGACCGGCGATTTTAGGGTACATCGCCAACTGACTATTACCGTCAGCACCATGACACGCAACACAGGTTTGAGATTTTGCTTTACCAGCTTCAATATTACCTTCAGCCCATACTGAACAGCTGGCTACAAGGCTCAAGATTAGCGCTAATTTTTTCATGACATTCCATTATAATTATTAAGCTTCCAGTACCACTATCCATCAGAGTTACGTCGTTATTATTATTCGTTTGACGAGCAAAATAAGGTAACTCGGGCAATTAACACCGTTCATGGTACAATGTGTGGCCATATGCCGAGCACGGTTATTTTACACAATTTCACAAAAAAGTAATCAATCGACTACACAAAGTCGAGATGGAGTTAACAGTGAGCGTAAAAATTCATTATCAAAACACGCATTTCATAACAAGTGCGCCCGATATCCGTCATTTGCCAGAAGATGAAGGTATCGAAATTGCGTTTGCAGGACGCTCCAACGCAGGTAAGTCAAGTTCGTTGAATCGACTCACCAACCAAAGAAGTTTAGCAAAAACCAGTAAAACACCTGGTCGTACTCAGCTTATTAACCTTTTCAAAGTGGATGAAGGGTGTCATATCGTCGATCTACCGGGTTATGGCTTTGCACAAGTCCCGTTGGAATTGAAAAAGAAGTGGCAGCGATCGCTAGGTGAATACTTACAAAAGCGTAAATCCCTAAAAGGATTGGTTGTACTCATGGATATTCGCCATCCAATGAAAGATCTCGACCAACAACTTATTGTTTGGGCCGTTGAGTCTAATATCCCTGTCCAAGTTTTGTTAACAAAAGCAGACAAGCTAAAAAGTGGGGCTCGCAACGCTCAGATACTTAAGATTCGAGAGCAAGCTGAAGCGACATTTGACGGCGATGTTCAGGTAGATGGATTTTCGTCATTAAAAGGCTTAGGTGTCGAACAACTACGTCGTAAGCTTGATACCTGGTTTGCGCCAGCATTTGAGGTGATAGCAGAGGATGAAGAATTAGATCAAAACGAAGCGTCGCAATCAGAAGATTGAAGCGTGTAAAAAGCACAATGCGAACAACGTATTTTGCGAAGTAAACCCATACGATAGAAACAAAACGCCCCGCCGTCCTGGCAGGGCAATGGGAGAGAGAAGATTTAGTTATTGTTTGATGCAAGAGTCCATCAAAATAGCTATTTATTCAATTCAAAGGTCTGCAAAGTGTGACCTCTTCAACTCTCCCTATTTACATCCTGCCTTTATCAAACTCAAAAAATAAAAACTTATTTCAACATATTCAATGCGTTAATAATTTAACCACTAAAAATCACGTAACTTGATTTCAATCTGAAATTATTAAAAGTGTGAAGGTTGTTTAATTACAGGAATAACTGAGCTTGTAAAAGGAGATGAATAGTAAAACAAGGTGAAGGCATGAAAGATAATGGGATTATTTTTCTTTCGCACAAGAAAAAACGCCCCAGTCAAATGCTGACTGGGGCGGCTGAATCAGCCTAATCCAATAACGTGAAACAAAAGGTCTGAAAGATAGAACATCTTACCTCTGTACCCTACGCAACCAATGTACAACAACTGATCTAAAAATGAAACTAATTTTGTAGTTTATTTTCATTATAGTTTTATTAACACACCGAATATTTTCTCTTTAAATAACTTTATTATTGATAGAAAAAAGCCAGCGTTTGTGCGCTGGCTCATGAATTACGCTAGAAATTGCTCAATAATTGACTAGTGAGCCTGATCCCAGTTATCACCATGACCACTATCCGCGACAAGAGGCACCGCTAAGTCTGCTGCAGATTCCATCAACTTTTGTATTTTACTTTCAATTTCGCCTAAGAATGACGATTCTACTTCAAATACCAGTTCATCATGAACCTGCATTAGAATTCGAACTTTACCATCACCCTCATTTTCTACCCATTCATCAACCAGTAGCATTGCCTTTTTAATGATATCGGCTGCCGTGCCTTGCATCGGTGCGTTTATCGCTGCACGCTCAGCCGCTTTACGTCGCATCGCATTACGAGATTTAATCTCGGGAAGATGCAGACGACGACCAAAAATAGTTTCAACATAACCATTCTCAGATGCAGCCGAGCGAGTGTCTTCCATATATTGCATCACACCAGGATAGCGCTCAAAGTACGTATCCATATATTCTTGGGCTTCTCGACGAGGGATACCTAACTGTTTAGATAATCCAAACGCACTCATTCCATAAATAAGGCCAAAGTTAATGGCTTTTGCTCGGCGACGCTGTTCAGTCGAGACGTTCTCAATATCCACACCAAGAATCTCAGCAGCGGTTGCAGCATGGATATCCTTACCATGTTTAAAGGCATCTAAAAGAGCCGGATCTCCAGATAAATGCGCCATAATTCTCAATTCAATTTGGGAATAATCGACCGCGAGAATTTTCCACCCATGCGGAGCCACAAATGCTTGGCGAATACGACGTCCTTCTTCATTCCTAATAGGGATATTCTGTAGATTTGGATCGGTGGAGGATAAACGCCCCGTCGCGGTGACGGCCTGATGGTATGAGGTATGAACCCTTCCCGTTTCAGCATTAATCATTTTTGGTAACTTATCGGTATAAGTCGATTTTAGTTTTGCCAGTCCACGATACTCTAAGATCAACTTTGGTAATGGATAGTCTAGGGCCAACTCTTGTAATACTTCTTCATTCGTCGAAGCGGCACCTGACGGCGTTTTCTTAATTACAGGTAACGCCATTTTTTCAAATAAAATCGCTTGCAGTTGTTTTGGCGAACTCAGGTTGAACTCTTGTCCTGCCACTTCATAGGCTTCTTTTTCTAATTCATCCAGCCTAAGCGCCAATTCTTGAGATTGAGCACCTAGCAGCATGTCATCAACCAGTACGCCGGTTCTCTCAATGCGAGACAGTACAGGGACTAATGGAACTTCTATTTCTTTATAGATACGTTGCAAGGCTTCATTTTTTTCTAGTTCAGCATTCAAACGCTGGTGAAGTCTAAGCGTTACATCAGCATCCTCTGCGGCATAAGGAGAGGCTACATCTAATTCTATTTGATTGAATGTCAGTTGGGATTTGCCTTTACCTGCCACTTGCTCGAATGAAATGCAGCTATGTTGTAGGAATCTTAATGCCAAACTATCCATGTCGTGCTTACCACCGACACTGTTGTACACATAAGACGCGAGCATCGTATCAAACTCAATGCCCTTGAGTTCAATATCGTAACGCGCTAATACACTCGCATCGTACTTTAGATTTTGACCGACTTTCTTTAGACTCTCATCCTCAAGTAACGGCTTAAGCTGGGCAAGCACCCAATCACGATCAAGTTGCTCTGGCGCACCCATATAGTCATGAGCCACAGGCAGGTAAGCGGCAACGCCTTCTTCTGTCGCAAAGGACAAGCCTATAAGATTCGCGACCATATAATTTAAGCTGTCAGTTTCGGTATCAATAGCGAATACAGGGCAGGATTTTAATTTTTCAATCCAGACTGCAAACTGCTCTTGCGTCAAAATGGTCTCGTAACGGCTACGATCGACCGTCACCGCAGACACATCCATCTCGGATTCTGCCTGAGTAGAAGACGGGTTTGAGCGATTTGCTGCGCTCCCATCCGCCACCACTTCACCTGTCCCGCCTTCCAGCAGTTCATTCAACCACGATTTAAAAGTCAACTGGGCAAAAAGCGCCGTCAACTCATCGGTATGAGGGGTCTGTTTTAATAACTCTTCCGGTTTATAGTCAAGCTCAACATCCAGCTTAATCGTGGCCAGGTCATAAGACAGCGTTGCATTTTCTTTATGTTCAATAAGCTTTTTAGCCATGGTTTTAGAGCCACGGAAGCCTAACGCTGCAATATCATCAAGGCGCTCATAAATATGCTTGATACTACCGATACCTTGCAATAAAGCCGTCGCTGTTTTATCCCCCACCCCAGGAATACCTGGTATGTTATCGACCTTATCCCCCATTAGGGCAAGGTAATCGATGATCAATTCAGGTGGAATACCAAATTTTTCGATGACACCTTCCGTATCCATCACGACATTAGTCATGGTATTGATCAACGTGACGTTTTCATCAACCAGCTGCGCCATATCTTTATCACCAGTACTTATTAATACTGGCATACCGGCTTGGGAAGCTTGGTGAGCCAACGTACCAATCACATCATCGGCCTCGACACCCGGGACACAAATTAACGGTAGGCCCATCGCTCGAATCACGTTGTGTAGGGGTTCGATCTGGCAACGAAGATCATCCGGCATTGGCGGTCGGTTAGCCTTGTACTCAGGATACATTTCATCACGAAATGTTTTACCTTTAGCATCAAACACAACAGCAATGCGATCAGAAGCAAACTGGCGCATCATGCTTCGCAGCATATTCACTACACCATAAACCGCATTCGTTGGTATCTCACCGTTACTCATGGTTTCAGGGTAAGCGTGGAATGCACGATAAAGATAAGAAGAGCCATCAATGAGAATCAGCGGGTTGTCTGGTATATGAGCCATGTCTAGTCATCCAAGATTGGGGGATTTCGTATAAGGATGCCACGTCTGTTTATACTATGCTACGACCTTTCACTGGTTAGATACACAGCGCTAGAATTTTACTCTCTCCAACGGTGCTAAGAACTGTGGATAAGTCTGTTTATAGTGTTGTTAACGTAAAAGAATAACTTTGCGAGCACTTACAAAAACACATCGTAAGTACATGTTTTAAAAGAACAATAATACAGATCAAAGCTGGTCAATATGATCCTCTGTGGATCACGTAATGTGGAAAACCATTTTGAAGGTAAACCTTAGTAGGTAGGATAATGTGCTGAGGAGCATTGCTGATAGAACGAGCAATTTTTAGATAGAAAAAAAGCGACATCATAGATGTCGCCTAGCACAATTGAAGGAGGGGTATCTCTAATTTGAGACCAACTACCCAACCAAACGCTATAAATACACTGGAAGCAATGTGAGCAATGTCGTGTCAAAAAAGAATCCAACTCATGATTTTTGAGTACTACTGCATAATGCGGTGAGGGCTCAGTAAAGCAAAAAGTGTTTCCCCTTAAGACAAGATAATAGTAATCGTTCTCATTTAAGTCGTCAAGCTTTAACTGCGAATAATTATCACTTACTGTCATTGCTCACATCGAATAGACATTTACTAAACATAATCCGCGATTCAACAAGTGGGGTTCTCTTATCAACCCCTTCAATTAGATAGCCATTTTTAAGCAATAAGCGCAGCATAGAAGGATACTGGTTGCGTGATTTAACCGTTATCTTCTTGTATTCATGCTCCTTTACCCACTTTTCCTGGTAGTCCAAGAGGGCTTGTGCGACGCCACGGTGACGAGCGTGGCGAGCGACACCACCAAACCAGCTATAAAATATCGTCGAATCAATCTCATAACCGATCTTAAATCCTAGTAATTGCCCATCATGTTCAGCGACAAGAACCAAACCACGTTTATTGCCAAGGCGAGACTGCAAACTTATCACGGTTTCCTTGTGAACAAACTCGTCCACGTTTTCAACAACCGACACAACCTCAGCTAAGCTTCCTTCACGAACTAACATTTCGACCTCGATAAAAAAAGGCCAGCAAATGCCGACCTTTTCCAGACTATTTGTCATTAACTAACGAAGATGAGAACTTGCCTCACCATTTTCTTCTGCAAGCCACTCTGCCACGTCTTTGGCAAAATAAGTTAAAATGCCATCGGCACCCGCTCGCTTAAAACACACTAAGGATTCCAGCACGGTTTCGCGCTCTTTAAGCCAACCATTTTCAATTGCCGCTTTGTGCATCGCGTACTCACCAGACACCTGATAAGCAAACGTCGGGACTTGTAATTCACTTTTCACGCGACGGACGATATCTAAGTATGGCATGCCGGGCTTCACCATTACCATATCAGCGCCTTCATTGATATCCATTGCCACTTCGTGCAACGCCTCATCACTGTTCGCGGGATCCATCTGGTAGTTTTTCTTGTCGCCACCCTTCAAATTTGAGGCTGAACCGACTGCATCACGAAATGGCCCATAATAGTTAGACGCATACTTGGCTGAGTACGCCATAATTTGGGTGTGAATATAACCGGCGTCTTCTAACGCTTCACGAATTCGTCCAATACGGCCATCCATCATATCCGATGGGGCCACAACATCCGCCCCCGCCTCAGCGTGAGACAAAGCCTGCTTAATAAGAACTTCTGTCGTTTCATCGTTCTGAACATAGCCACTTTCATCAATAATGCCATCTTGGCCATGCGTGGTGAACGGATCAAGCGCCACATCGGTAATCACCCCCATGTCAGGCACATTTTGCTTGAGCAGTTTAACGGCTCTTTGAACAAGTCCTTCTGGGTTATAAGCTTCCGCGGCGCAAATGCTTTTGGCATCTTGGTTCACAACAGGGAACAAAGCAATCGCAGGCACACCCAACTTGGCGAGGTACTCGGCCTCTTCTAGCATCAAGTCGATAGATAAACGCTCGACACCCGGCATGGATTCCACCGATTCACGACGATTTTTTCCCATTAAAATAAACATAGGATAAATTAGATCATCTACTGAAATCTGGTTTTCCGCCATCAAACGACGGCTAAAATCGTGCTTGCGCAAACGGCGCATACGTCTTGCTGGAAATTGACCTTGAATCGATACAGACACCTTGCTCTCCTTGTCTGGAAAATGCGAAAACTAAGCATATCACTCTCAACTCATCATGCTAGTAGTAAAACAGCAAAATGCTCATCCAAAACGACAACCTAACGTCCGATCCGCTCATCGATTTTTGTTAGCGTCACTTGTGTATATACTTACGCTATTATTTACACACTTAAGCAGCCTTTTAATGATCGATACCCACGCCCACATATACGCAGAAGAATTTGATGCTGATAGAGACGATGTTGTAAAGCGCGCTCTCGCAGCAGGTGTAAAACAAATATTGCTACCCAATATTGACCTCAACTCAATAAAACCGATGCTTGAAACTGAAGCCGCCTACCCATCGGTATGTCGCTCCATGATGGGATTGCACCCTTGTTATGTCGATGGCAACGTGAAAGAGACCTTGAATGAGATTCTGGGCTGGTTTGATAAACACAATTTTATCGCTGTGGGGGAGATTGGTATCGACCTATACTGGGACAAGACCTACAAGGCTGAGCAAGAATATGCTTTTATCACTCAGTTAAACTGGGCAAAAGAACGCGGCCTTCCTGTTGTGATTCACACTCGAGACTCAATTGAAGAGACCCTAACGTTATTAAAAAAAGAGCAAGACGGCACACTGCAAGGCGTCTTCCACTGTTTTGGTGGGAGCCTAGAAGAAGCCAAAGCGATCAACGCTCTCGGTTTTCATTTAGGGTTAGGGGGGGTATCAACATTTAAAAATTCTGGAATGGATAAGGTTATCCCTGAATTGGATATGGACTGGGTCATCCTTGAAACAGATTGTCCATATTTAGCGCCAGTTCCTCATCGCGGAAAACGTAATGAACCGGCTTATACGTCGTTGGTTTTAGAACGTATTGCGCAATGTCGTGATACCGATACCTCATCACTAATCGTTACAACGACAAACAATGCTAAAGCGCTTTTTAAGTTGTAACGATATCGACTAATACTGAATGTGCATTCTCTAAACCATTCGATTCACTCTAGCCAGAACACATAGGTATTAAATCAACCTGTATTCCTAAACGAACGGTCGATACAGGTTGTTTCTTTGCCAACCGATAAACAAAAATAAGTTATTTTCCCTTCGAACACACCCTATTTCCATCTCTAAGTAAAGTCATCATGTCATAGCCTTAAAACTCAAAAATGCCCTTAACTATGTGACTAGTCACACAAATATTGCAAGTTTACATTTAAGTTATATTAAATCGTGACATTGCTTCAATTTTGATATTCTCTTGATGCACTGCCATTAGTAGAATATACGTCCTAATCCAAGCCTCAAAAAGCTAAGCTTGTGCCCTATCGAAATTAAAGGAATAAATCATGTGTAAACACGGAGTTTTATTACAACGACACAAACGAACTTTGTGGCAAAGGCTAAAAGGCATCAAAGAAATTTATGTTTGTACGGCTTGTGGATACAAGATTATTATCTAGGCAGTGTCTCATCGACAGCAATCATACACAGCCTATCCAACCGTTCCTGGGTAGATACGCCACCCGAACAAACCGTAACTCACATCATGTTCTTAACGTTCTGCGGATATCGCACCAGAGAATAAAAAAACGGCCATTCGGCCGTTTTTTTATTCTTCTTCTTGCTCATCGAGGTCATCTTTTTTACGGGTATAAAATCTCGCAAAAAATAACCCAACCTCAAACAGCAGACACATAGGGATCGCGAGCAACGTTTGAGAGATCAAATCTGGAGGCGTGAGCATCATACCCACAACAAATGCCCCAACCACAATATAAGGGCGTTTCTCTTTCAGACTTTCCACATCGGTTGCGCCAGTCCAACACAATAGAATGATCGCGACAGGCACTTCAAATGCGATACCAAAGGCCAAAAAGAGCGCCAAGACAAAATCGAGGTAACTCGAAATATCCGTTGCAAAATCAACACCATCAAGAGAGATAGCGGTAAAGAAACTAAAGACAAGTGGAAAAACAACAAAATACGCAAAAGCAACGCCGCAGTAAAAAAGCAACGAGCTAGAAAACATCAGTGGCATCACCAAGCGTCTCTCATGCTTATACAAGCCAGGAGCAACAAACGACCAGACCTGATGCAAAATAAACGGGACTGCGATAAAAACAGAGGCGACTAACGTCAGTTTTAATGGCGTAAAGAATGGTGAGGCAACATCCGTAGCGATCATCGTTGCGCCAGCAGGCAAGCGCTCAACTAAAGGTTTAGACACGAAATCATAGATATCGCCAGAAAAATAAATTAAGCAGAGAAAAACAACCAATACCGATGCAATGGCACGTAACAGTCGATTTCTCAGTTCAAGTAAATGACTGATCAAAGGTTGCGTCTGTTCGACGGTAGACATGAGAACCTCAAAGAAATAGGAAGATGACTAAGTATGGGCGATCTTCGATATACAAAAAAATAAGGGCGAATCATCCGCCCCTATTCAACTTTTTTATCTGGAGACTCATTTTCCGCAGGCTTAACATCAGCAGCCACTGAAGATGCTTCCTCAGTGGTTTCCACCTTATCTTTCGCATAAGGACGAGTGACGTCTTGTGCTGCACGCTTTAATTCTTCTACAGAACTTTTAAGTTCTGGAGACAGGTCTTCCATGCCCATTTTTTCAGCTTTACGCAAATTGTCTTGTAACTCTTGAACCTTCAACTCATGTGAAAGTTCATCTTTGACATTATTTGCCATGCTCTTTGCTGAACTAATAAAGCGAGAAACACTGCGAATTGCCGTGGGTAAACGCTCAGGTCCGAGGACAACTAAACCAACCACAGATATGAGTACCAGTTCCCAAAAACCGATATCAAACACAGATTAACCCTGCTCTTTGTCTTTCTTAGTTTCCATTGGTTCTGCTTGAGCCTCTGTTTTTTGTTGCTCAAGATTCTTTGGTTCAAAATCCGCATCGTTTTCTTTGGATTTTGCTGAAGATTTCTCTGAAGACTCTTCTTCACTCATTGCTTTTTTGAAACCTTTGACTGCACCACCTAAGTCACCACCAATACCGCGTAGTTTCTTGGTGCCAAATAGCAATACAACGATGACAGCAATAATAAGAAGTTGCCAGATACTAATACCACCCATTTTCTTTACCTCGGGTCTTACTCAATAAATAAAAAGAAGTTTATCGCTTAACGTCGATAAGCACGCCAACTTAACAGCCAAAATGTGATACCGACAACACCAGAAACAATGGCGAACTGCTGGTAGGAGCCTTCAAGCAATATGGCCGAGCATACGATTAATGTTGCACCCACACCAAATAAAAACTTACCAGTCCCTTGTTGCCGTTTTGTTTCACGATAACCGTGATACAACATGTCAACACGTTGATTCATCATACGACCTTGTTTCAAGCTATCGTACAACAACTCCGGTAATTCAGGTAATTTTTCTGCCCAAAACGGCGCGCGTTCCTTAATGCCATTAATCACGGCCTGTGGCCCAACTTGATTGGCCATCCATTTTTCTAAAAATGGCATCGCGGTTTCCCACAAATCAAGTTGAGGATAAAGCTGGCGGCCTAACCCTTCAATATAAAGCAGCGTTTTTTGCAACAAGACTAACTGAGGCTGAACTTCCATATTAAAGCGGCGAGCCGTGTTGAATAGGTTCAATAACACATGGCCAAAAGAAATATCACACAATGGCTTAGCAAAAATAGGCTCGCATACCATGCGAATAGCAAACTCAAACTCATCCACATTGGTGTCGGCGGGAACCCAGCCTGAATCAACATGCAATTCAGCCACCTTGCGATAATCACGATTAAAGAAGGCTAATAGATTCTCGGCTAAATATCGCTTGTCTTCACTATTTAGTGTTCCAACGATGCCGCAATCTAGTCCAATCCACTTGGGATTCTCTGGATGTTCATAACTAACAAAAACATTTCCGGGGTGCATATCAGCATGGAAGAAACTATCGCGGAATACTTGCGTGAAGAACACCGTCACACCACGCTCAGCTAACAGCTTCATATTCGTGCCGTTTTCTTGCAGTGTAGCAATATCACTGACCTGTATGCCGTAGATCCGCTCCGAAACCATGAGGCTTTCACTGCTAAAATCAGGGAGGACCTCTGGGACATATAGCTCTTCACTGCCCTCAAAGTTACGCCTAAGTTGAATGGCATTCGCAGCCTCTCGGCGCAAATCTAACTCATCAAGCAGGGTTTTCTCATATTCTCGCACTACCTCGACCGGTTTTAATCGGCGCGCTTCAGGCAAGGCTTTGGCTACGATACCGGCCAACCGGTACATTAGCTTTATATCCGCGTCAATCACTGGGCGGATATCAGGGCGAATGACTTTAAGAACGATCTCTCGACCATTCTCTTTTAACGTCGCCGTATGTACTTGTGCGATCGAAGCAGAAGCCAGCGGCTGAATATCAAAATCACTGAACCACTGTTCAACAGGTCCACCAAGCGCTTTTTCAATGTGAGTTTTCGCAAGTTCCCCATCAAATGCCGACACCTGGTCTTGCAATAAAGCTAGCTGATCCGCGATATGAGGAGGAAATAAGTCGCGACGCGTTGACATCATCTGACCAAACTTAACCCACACAGGACCAAGCTCTTGCAGCGCCAGACGTAAACGCTCACCCAATGGCTTTTCTGGGTGCACATTCTTAATCCAAAACAAAGATTTACGAGCCAGGATTGGGGCTTTGGTTAATTGGTGAGTTGGAATGAGCTCGTCCAATCCAAATTCCAATTGAACTTTAACAATCTGATACAGGCGCTTTATTTCACTCGGAGTCATAGTGGCTCCGGGTGATTGTCTGAGGGTTCAATGACAGGCGCTGTGGTTGACTCCAGCAGACGTTCAATACGAATGGAAAATTTATCCACTGCACTGCGTACATCATCTACTTGATCACAAAATGCCGCAATTTCCAATGGTGCCGGTGCAATCTTCCACTCTTCGGTCAGTACTTGCCCAAAATGGTCTTGATGCTTACTGACCTGAGAAGAAACCAAACTCAATGCGCCCTTAGCACTTTGTACCAAGCTATGAGCAACAACATCTCCTGTGACTCGGGACAGCCATTCCTCTAAATCAGGTTTACTATCTGTCATTAACTGAGCGAATTTTTGCGCGAGCTGAATATCCCCCTCTAATTCAAGCTTATCTTGCTTAATCAGTTGGGTAATATTGGCCTGCTCTTTGAGCTCCGGTAATACCGACAAATTCAGTGACAATGAGCAATCCGCCACGCCTTCATAGTTAGCCAGGACATCGATTTGATGACTGAAAATAAAGGTCAGTGATTTATTAAACTCACGCAAATGAATTTGAATCGCTTGACCTTTCAGGCGTGATACGCGCTTAACAAGCTCATCATCATCTTGAATTAAAGTATTGAGTGTGGTTTCAACCACCGCTGTCACTAATGGATCAAATGGCATCTTGCTATCCCTTAGAATTTGTAGCCACGGTGCAAGGCAACAATACCACCGGTCAGGTTGAAGTATTTAGTATGCTCAAAACCGGCGTCTTGCATCATGCCTTCTAGGGTGACTTGATCGGGATGCATACGAATAGATTCAGCTAGGTAGCGATAGCTTTCCGCATCATTTGCCACCAAATCACCAATTTTAGGCAACAAGTGAAAGGAGTACGCGTCGTAGATTTTTGACAACGGCTCTAGAATTGGTTTAGAAAACTCGAGCACCAACAAACGGCCACCGGGCTTAAGGACACGGTACATTGAGCGCAAGGCTTTATCTTTGTCAGTCACATTACGAAGACAGAAGCTAATCGTAATACAATCAAAATAGTTATCAGGAAACGGCAACTCTTCGGCATTTGCTTGTACGTAATGTACATTGCCGACAATCCCGGTATCTCTAAGCTTATCTCGGCCGACATTTAACATTGAGTTATTAATATCAGCCAAAATCACATGGCCTTGGTCACCAACAATACGAGAGAATTTTGCAGTCAAATCCCCTGTGCCGCCACCCAAGTCAAGAATGCGCTGGCCAGGTCTTGCGCCGCTGCAATCAATCGTAAAGCGTTTCCATAAACGATGGACACCGCCCGACATCAAGTCGTTCATAATGTCGTATTTAGCCGCTACTGAATGAAAAACTTCAGCCACACGTGTGACTTTTTCACCCTTAGACACGGTTTCGAAACCAAAATGCGTGGTTTCATCTTGTTGATTTACTTGATTCGATTGCACGTTAGTATCCGTCATTATCCTTCCTCATACGCAGCGCGACATTACCCCGGCGCTGCCGACGGTCAGTTTACTTTATCCGACTCTGGTTGTCTTTCCACCAGCGCATCATTTTGTGCAATTTCTGTGACCGACGATGAAATTGAGCGTTTCACCTCCACGCCTAGTTGTTTAAAGCTTTCAGCCTGACGAATGGCATTGCCACGCCCAGTGGCTAACTTGTTCATTGCGCCTTGGTAGTTTTGGTTGGCTTTATCCAGTGCGCCACCCAAGGCTTCCATATCATCGACAAACAATCTTAGCTTGTCGTAAAGCTTGCTTGCCTTATCGGCAATGACCTGAGCATTTTGGTTTTGTCTTTCATTGCGCCAAAGGTTGTCTATCGTCCGTAACGCTACGAGCAGAGTCGTTGGACTTACCAAGATAATATTGTGCTCCATCGCGTCTTTGACTAAGCTCGGGTCTGCCTGAATTGCAAGCTGAAAAGCGGGTTCTACAGGGATGAACATCAAGACATAATCCAAAGAACGGATCCCACGCAATTGGTGATAGTCTTTTTGTGATAGACCGCGAATGTGGTTTCGCAATGCCAATAAATGGTCTCGCAACGCCTGCTCTTTTTCTTCGTCCACTTCCGCATTGAAGTAACGCTCAAAAGCAACCAGCGCCATTTTAGAATCCACGACGACCTGTTTATCTTGAGGAAGGTGCACAATGACATCGGGTTGAAAGCGTTTACCTGCTTCATTTTGCAGATTCACTTGGGTTTCATATTCATGCCCTTCTCGCAGTCCTGACTCTGCCAGTACGCGCGCAAGAACAACCTCACCCCAATTGCCTTGTTGTTTGTTGTCCCCCTTGAGCGCCTGTGTCAGGTTCATCGCTTCTCGGGTCATTTGGTCATTTAATTTCTGTAAGTTTTTGAGTTCATGGACCAGCGTATGGCGCTCTTTCGCTTCTTGGTTAAAGCTGTCATTCACTTGTTTTTTGAAGCCTTCGAGCTGCTCTTTTAGTGGCGTCAAAATACCATCAAGGCTCTGACGGTTTTGCGCATCCACTTTGTTTGTGTTCGCTTCAAGTACTTGATGGGCCAAACGCTCAAACTGCTCTTTCAGCCTTTGCTCTGACTGCTCAAGTAGATGGCGCTTTTCATTGTCTGAACGCTGTTGTTGCTGGAACGTCGCAATCTGCTCACGCAATTCTGTTTCCGAAGCAGAGCGGGCCTGACGGACACGTTCAAGCTCTTCAGCGTATTGCCGACGCTCTAATTTCACCGCCTCAAAGTAACGCAGTTTTTCTACCGCCGCCATGACCTTGCCATGAGCTTGCTTAAGCTCAAAAGCCGATTTGTCGCGCTCATCATCGAGCTCATCAAGTTCTTGTTTGGCGTCTTTCAATGCAGATTGTAAACGATCGATGTCTTGCGTCATTGCCATATGCGCCATTTGCGCTTTTTGTTCCATCATTTCCGCCATTTGACGGGCTTTAAAATGGAAAATGGCTGCCGCAGAAAACCCTAAGCAGGTTGAGACAGAAGTGATTGAAAGTAGGAGGGTTTGATGTTCAATTATCCATTGCATTGTTGGCCAGCCATCAGCATTTCTCTAACGCTAATGGTAATTTATACTGGATAAATGTCCAGTTTAATTACAGTTTTCTCAGCTTCAAGCGTGAATTAATGATGTCTTCGGTTAACTTCTGATCGCGTTTTGCCTTTTCATACTTTTGTTTGCTTTGCCAGCGCTCAAGGACCTGCTCTAAGCCATGCACCCTCTGAGATTTTTTTTGCAGCTGGTTTTGTATAGCATGACATTCAGCCTGCATAACGGCCTGCTCGTGCGTCTGGTGATGCAACATGGTTTGCAGCATTCGGTCTACCATCGTCATATTCATTAAACTCAGTCGACAAGACCTTGATGGTCCCTGTGCCTGATGAAACGACTTAAGCTCCGTGAGTGCATTGAGTCTGGCTTGCAAGGCTTCGCTTTGTTGTCGGGCACATTCTAATTGCGAACCAATCCGATCACGCTGCGCCTCTTCAACAAGCGTCAGTGTCCCTACCGCTCTAATTTTACTCTCCATGATGGCAGTCCTTATGATTAAAGCTTGGCCGCAAACGCATGATTAGTTCACCGCCTGATCGTCAGCAAACATGTGCGCTAATTGCGCTAAGCTATCGGTATAACTTACGGCTTCCTGCGCGCTCTGCAATAAATAGGTTTTTAACTGTGGATGCATTGCAACCGCACAATCAAGATCAGGGTCTTGCCCTGGTTGATACCCCCCCAAGGGCAGTAACTCTTTCACCTGAAGGTAACTTGCATAGCGTTGCCTAAATTGGTTCGATATTGTTTGATGGGCAGGTTGTGTACAAGCATTCATGCATCGGCTAATAGAGGCATTGATGTCGATGGCCGGGTAGTGTCCTTGCTCTGCCAGGGCTCGTGACAACACAACATGGCCGTCTAATATCGCACGTGCAGAATCAACAACCGGGTCTTGCTGGTCATCCCCTTCCGCCAATACAGTATAAATCGCGGTAAGACTGCCATCTGGATGTTCACTGTTACCTGCTCGTTCTAACAACTGTGGTAAGACGCTAAAGACAGAAGGTGGATAACCACGTGAGGCAGGGGGCTCGCCTAATGCTAAGGCGATCTCTCTTTGTGCCATGGCGTAGCGCGTTAATGAGTCCATCAGTAGCAAAACATCTTTTCCTTTGTCACGGAAGTATTCCGCGACACGATGGCACAATAAGGTTGCTCTGAGTCGCATCAATGGCGACTCATCCGCAGGGGCCGCAATAATAATCGCTTTACGTCTTGCCTCTGGGGTGAGATTGCGCTCTACAAACTCTCGAACCTCACGACCTCGCTCTCCGATAAGCCCAACCACAATGACGTCGGCCTGTGTATTTTGCGTAATCATCCCCATCAAGACACTTTTCCCTACGCCACTGCCTGCCATCAGTCCAATACGTTGCCCTTTACCCACCGTCAACAACCCATTTATCGCACGAACACCCACGTCTAATGGGGTATCGACTGGTCGGCGTTTTAAGGGATTAATGGGCTGCGGTTCAAGAGAAACACGATCTCCCCCAGTTAAAGGAACACCATCATCCAATACCTCACCCAAGCCATTCACAACTCTTCCAAGCCAGTGATAACCTAAATGCACATGGCTATCCCCCTCCAACGGAATCACTTTTGCGCCTGCAAATAAACCACCTAAGCGACGGATGGGCATAAGATAAGCTACGGTATGCTCAAACCCGACAACCTGCGCTTCAATCATATCGCCTTCTGCGGTTTCGACTAAGAATCGTTGTTCTAGTTTAAAACGACAACCGACCGCTTGTAGCATCAAGCCATTAACCTTGACCAGCCTCCCCGTCACCTTTGCAACTGGGACAGTCTCTAGCGACGCCATCGCATCATGCAGTCTATTGGCCAGTGGCACCGAAGAATGACTAGTCATTATCATGCTCATTGGTGGCGGGTAACGCCTCATCAAGAAGGTGAGTTTTAACGTTATCCATGCAGGTTTCTAAACGCGAATCACAGCTAGCATCCGCTTCGGCATCATCGGTAACCAAATGACATCCACCAACCGGCAGCTCTGGCTTGGCGACCAGCTTCCAATGAGCCGGTAAATCAGCATTAATATTGGTAATACGCTCTAGGTCCTGCGGGTTAAGATGTACCATCACTCGCTCTGTTTTACCCGGCATCGCCTCAAGGGTTTCATCGACTAGCGCCAATATTTGTTGTGGCATAAGCGTGAGCTCTGCGCGAATCACTTGTTGGGCAACCTTTTGTACCAACTCACAGATTACGTGTCTCTGCTGTTGTTCCTTTTCTTCTTGCCAGCGTTCTAGGTGATGGTGGATCTCATTCACGGGTTTAATCGCATCGAGAAAGGCCTGTTTCCCTGATTGCTCTCCAGAGACAAACCCTTTTTGAAAACCTTCTTTTTGCCCATCAAGTGCGCCTTGAAGACGGCCTTGCTCCATGCCTTGTACAACGCCTTCCTGGTGCCCTTGCTCAAGGCCTTGCTGAAACCCTTCCTCCAATTTTTGCTGTACATCAGCTTGTGACGGCCCGTCACCCCACGTCATGTCCGATGAAAAGTCATCGTCTTGAATGGCGGGCGCAACCGGAGGAAAGCGATGTGGTCGATAATCCGACGCCGCCAGTCTCAGTATTGGTTTACTCGTTGTTCGCCCTTGAACTGAGCATCTTTGGGTCAACTGCTCTTGAGTGGTGAAAGCACCATGCTCTTGGGTATGCATTCTGGTTTTCTGAGACATGCGTTATTCCACCGTTTGTTCTTCGTACAACAACAGCTCGATTTCTCCAGCCTCAGACATCGCCTTGACCAATTGCATGATCTCGGTGCGCGCACGCTCTACTGCACTGACAGGTACCGCGCCTCTCATCTGCATGTCGTCTTCCAAGGCCTGAATTAATCGTTGTGGCATTGAGCGTTTAATGGCTTGCTGTAAGGTAATATCGGCACCTTTCAAGGCCGCCCCCCACAATTCAAGCGGTATCTGTTGTACCAGTCGGTCCATCGTGTCTTCTCGCTGCCTGCCGAGAACCATAAAGTCGAACATATTCTCTTCTATCTCATTTACTACGTCTTCATCGTGAAGCTTAAGCATTTCCATCAGCATGGCTTTGTCACCCGAGAAACGATTAATAATATCGGCAACCTGTTTCACCCCCGACAGTGGGGCGCTTTGACTACTGGAAACATGTTCAATACAACGCTCAATTAAATCATTTAAATCGTTGGCAACATCATGCTCAATCTCTTGTAGACGGGCGATGCGATACAACAGCTCATCGTGATAGTCTGCGGGCAACTGTTCCAACACCTTCGATGACGTTTCAGCCGGTAAATAGGCCAAGAATATGGCCTGCATTTGAGGGTGCTCTTGTGAAATAAATCGCGCCAGAATTTCTGCATCGACCCACTGTAGTCGCTGCATATTATTGCGAATTTCATCGCCATACAGGTTATTGAGCAGACCTTTCGCTAAATCATTACCCAGTGCCTTGCGAAGCGTATTAGATAAATAAGCCTTAGAGGCACCACGAATCCCACTATGCTGACGAAAATCATCAAAGAAGTGCTGGATGACCTGCTTAGCGCTGTCGCTTTTGATCCCACTGAGCTTTGCCATTGCCTTCGTCACACGTTGTGTTTCATCACGAGTAAAGTGTTGGAATACTTGCGCGGCTGCATCCTCCCCCATCCCAAGAAGCACCAGTGCCGTGCGCTCTACATGACTAAGCGTTGCTGGTTTTAACTGCGCTGTTTTCATTCACATTCACCCATTGTTTAAGGACTTCGGCAACACGCTCAGGTTCTTCATTGGCGATAAGTTGCAAGTGCTTTAATTGAATCTCTAATGGCGATCCAGCTGGCGGCAGCATGTCGCTGCTGGCGTCCAGACCCGAGGAGGTTGACGTAATGCCTTTTTCAGACAATTTACGATTGAGCATCTCTTCTCGCGCTCGCTCTTCTTTAGTTTGCAGGTTTTCTTGATAATCATCTTGTGGAGGGTCGGCAAAATCGAGCATGTCATTACGCTGATCAGCGCCAGTGAGATGCATAATCAATGGCCGCAATACAAAGAAGATCATCGCCATGCCCAACAGCCCACCGATGACATATCGTAGTGGCTGCTGCACCGTTGGGTCTTGCCACCACGGCATTGTAGGCGCCGCTTCAATCTCGACCGGGGTAAAACTGAAACTCATCACATTTAAGCGATCGCCTCGTGCAGCGGATATCCCAACCGCATCCATGACCATCGCCGAAATTTGTGTTCTCTCTGCTTCCGTCCACGCGGTTCCATTTGGTGCCGCCGCTTCATTGAGCAACACTGACACACTCAGCTGTTCCACTGCACCTTGTTGATATTGCGTACGACGAATGCTACTTCCGACGGCATACTGACGATTCAACTCTCTGCGTGCATTAGTATTCTTGCTGTCTTGTGTCGCGACCTCGCCCGTTACCGGCGGTTGGTTGCTGAGCGCGCCGGGGATCCCGAGTGCAATATTATCAATGCTGTTATTTTGAATACTGTGTTCTGTTCGCACAACGGGCGCCGAGTCAAGAATCTCCTGCGTCTCTTCGACTTGACTAAAGTTGAGATCGGCAGCGACCTGCACTCGGTAATTACTTGGGCCGACAATCGGCGTTAGCATATCGGCAGCACGTTGTATCACCTGCTTCTCTACGCTTTTTTGATAATCTAAGTACTTGGCATTGACCTTACCGGCCTCCATTGAACCGATATCAGCACTGAGCAAACGACCATACTGGTCAATCACTGAGACAAATTCCGGCTTCATTGCGGTCACACTGCCTACCACAAGATTGATAATCGCTTCTACTTGTTCCGGTTTAAGATCATCGCCTGCTTTTAACTCAATCATGACCGAGGCTGATGGCTCTTCACTTTGCTGACGAACGAACAGCGTTTGACGTGGAATGGCGAGATGCACTCGTGCATTGGTAATCGCATTTAAAGAAATGATGGTGCGAACCAATTCCCCTTCTAATCCATGTCGATAGCGAGCGTTTTCCATAAACTGACTGGTGCCCAGCGAGCTGTCTTCTTTCAGTGCATCTAAACCCGTTGGCAGTTGCGCTTTTACTCCCTTTGCGGCCAAGAGCATACGAACCTTAGCCACTTGGCCTTCGGCCACCATCACCTGCCCGTTCTGCTCTTGGAGGCGATACGCAATGCCTTCTGCTTCCAATACTGAAATGATTTCACCAATATCAAAACGCTCTTGTTGGCTATACAGTGATCGGTAACTTTGTGAAGAACTCCATAGCGCTACAACAATGATGGCGGCAACAATGGCGGCTAATACTGCAGAAAGCACTAGGTTTCGCTGTGAACTCGACCACAGCTGTTTTAGCTTATGATTCATATCACCCGCATTAACAAACGTCTGTTTTTTTGCGGAAGAGGGCTCGGAAGATGCCGAAGCTGGCATCACTTGTGAGGTTAATTCTGACATCATCTACACCGGCATCTTCATGATTTCATCAAAGGAAGACACCACCTTGTTGCGAACCTGCATCAACGCGGAGAATGATAAGCTCGCTTTTTGGCTGGCAACCATCGCACCAACGAGGTCATCACTTTGCCCGGTTTCAACCGCCGACATTTTATTGCTCGCCAACGACTGGTGTTCATTCACGCGATCAAGTACCCCTTTCATTGCACCAGAAAAAGACATCGGGGCAAGGGGTTGCAATGTGTCCACCGGATTAGAAGACACGACAAAATCTGGTTGTATTTGATGCTGCATGGATTGCAGCTTAGTCAGCATGAGTTGTTCTGCTGAGACCATATTACTGATAGGTTGCATCGCCATCACACTTCTCCTTTATGCAGCCGACCCTAACGCCGACTGTAAATCAATTCCTTGCTCGCGCATCGCCGCTAGTTTGTAGCGCAGTGCTCGTGTTGACACCCCAAGGGCGTCGGCTGTTTTGGTACGATTGCCGCCAAAGTGACGCAGTTGTTCTAAGATAAATTGGAACTCTGCTTGCTTCTTCACCTCAACATGACCAAAAATGGCACTGCCTGTGCCACTTCTCACCGGCAATTCTGATTTACCCCCCTGTTTCATCATGGAGGCGTCAACTGGCAACATTAGATCATGGGCCGTAATGTAATCACCGTGACGCATCACCAGCGCACGCTGAATCACATTCTCAAGTTCACGGATATTACCGGGCCAGTGATACTGGCTTAGGGCAGACTGTGCATCTTCCGACAAGTGGCAAGACGTCTTTTCTTTGTATTTATTAATGAAGAAATGACTGATCGGCAAAATGTCATCTTTACGCTCTCGCAGCGGCGGCCAATACAAAGGCAATACATCAAGGCGATAATAAAGATCTTCACGAAAGAGGCCTTTTTGAACCTCACTTCTTAGGTCTTTATTGGTGGCAGCAATCACTCGAATATCGAGCTTTATCGCCTTATGACTGCCCACTCGCTCTACTTCTCTTTCTTGTAAAACACGCAATAGTTTGGCTTGCACAGCCGGTGACATTTCGCCGATTTCATCCAACAAAATGGTGCCACCATTGGCCTCTTCAAACTTGCCACTTTGAGAGGCTAACGCCCCAGTAAAAGCGCCTTTAACATGACCAAACAGGACCGCCTCCAACATGGATTCGGGAATCGCAGCACAATTCACCGCAACAAACGGCCCCATCGCACGAGGAGACTGATCGTGTACATAATGGGCTAATACCTCTTTGCCCGTTCCCGATTCGCCAGAGATCAACACGCTTGCGTTGGTACAGGCGGCTCGGTGGGCCAACTGCAATACCTGTTTGCTACGCCAAGACTCCGCGACGATATTCGCCATCGGCTTCTCTAACGCCTCGACTCGATGAAGCAAATTGGTCAACTGCCTATCCTCAAAAGGACGTAATAAATAGTCCGTCGCACCCGCTTTCATTGCCTCAGCCGCTAACAGGCCCTGATCTTGACCGACAATCGCGATTGCGACCCCTGAGTTAGCCTTGCGCTGCTGACAAATGATCCACTCACGAACACTCATATCCGGCAGGTTTGAACTCACCAAGTTAATGACGGCAGGCGCTTCCATTAATGCCGCACGCCCTGTTTTCACATGCCGAACAGTGAAACCCTCTTGATGCAAGACTGTCATCAAAGCGCGAGCGTCGTTGTCACAAGGCTCTACCAGTAAAATGTCCTTATTCATTTCAGCGCTACCTCTGTTTTCTCATCCTGAGAAGACATTAATGTATGTATCGATTTATCTACCGATTGACGAATAACTCTCACAGTCACTCGTCTATTCTTAGCCTGTCCAATTTGGGTTGTGTTGCTGCTGATCGGATAGCGGTCCCCGTGTGCTCTAACTTCAATTAACGGATCGGGTATCCCTAGATCGAGCAATATGCTGGCAACGTCATCGGCTCGAATTCGTGATAGTTGCAGATTGCCCATTGATGACCCCACGTTATCGGTATGCCCATCGATCAGTACGCGCTGCACCGTCTTATCTGATTGGATATAACCTGATAGAGACTTCAACACCGCGCGTTGTGAGGCATCTATCACACGCTGCCCTACTCGAAAGCTCAGCTCGATATCTCGAGCCTGCTCATAAGACATGCTAGGTAACGTACGTCGACATTGGTTGAATTGTGTATAAGCGTGATCAACTCGTGTAGAAGGGATGGTTAAGCTGTCGCTAGAGGGTTCACGAGGGGATGATTGCTTATAGTTTGATGAAGCGTTCGCTGGGTTAGACATTGCGAGAGCAGTACCGACATGACGAGATTCTATGCGCATCCACGCACCATTAGAAAATGCTTTAATGAAGGATTCTATTCCCTGTTGAAATTCCAGCATTTCTGTCTGATTACGTATTGAACTAGCAACTTCTCGTCTTTGGGCAGGGGTCTGCCATGGAGGGGATAGTTGAACTAAAACGGCCTGTGAAAAGTCACTCATTGTCACCATTAATGACATGGGGCGATTAGGTTCCGCTAGAAAGGAAATATATTCCGCATCCGATGCTGAATAACGAAGCTGACATTTAAATTCCGTGTCAATAAACTCCCACTCAACAACATCCATTGGAATAATAACATCATTAGCAAGTGAGATATTAACCCAAAAAAATGCACTTAAAAATAGCAAAAGCGGAAGTATAACTTCCGACCGGAATATGCCATACAACTTCCTAAATGAAATAGATTCATTTAAATAAACATAACACTCTCTAGTAAAGCAAATAATCATATTTATACCAATTCTGATATGTAACAATATGTATAATAACTCGCAACCAGTCATTAACATAAAAAAAAGCGATAGAATAACTTACAAAAACAATACCTTAATAATCAAAAGATTTTTTAAGCCTATTTTCAATACTGGCCTGCATTGTTTTTATATTTTTTAATATTTATTATTCCATCAAACTAACCTCATTCATTTATTATTTAAAGATGCTTTTATAAGACACAAACAAACATATGAACCAAGTTCACACATTTATATATTTCAACTAAAAATAAATAAAAAAAACAGAGTAGACTAATTAAAACACGCCTGACTAATAATTTAGATTATTGATATTTAGTCACGTCAATATCTTAATCATGTTTTGGTGAAATTATGAGTACTGTTCATTCTTCAACGTCACATCAAGCCCCATCACTCAGTGTCGAATTACTGGGTAAGCCGATTCATATTGTCAAAAACAAGTTAGAGCAAGAATGTTTACACGCCAGTCATACACTACGCCAAGCGTTACAATCTTGGCTCAATAGTTCTGACGTTTATGTCAACGTCGAAACGCTGACATTAACTGAAGAACCACCCGCGGCAACCAATCTCATCAGCTATAGTGTCCTGCAGCACAACTCTGGGGGACGGCTTTCCGTTAACCTCACTGATTCATTGCTCGTGCGTCTTGCTGATCATTTTTATGGGGCAAGTATCGAACGCACGACTCAAATACTGACCGCGAGTGACTTACGGTTACAAGAACGGATCGCACAGCTGATCAGCACTTGGGTGGCACCAACCGAGCAATGGCAAACCACCGAGACTCCTCCTCACAATGGCATGGGGATCATCGCGACTTTACGTATCCGTTATCCACACCCTACTCATCATGATGCTGAGGCCGTACTCATGATTCATGTGGATAGTGTCTTGATTCAGACGCTCATTGATGAATTGGCGCTGACGCCCAGCCCACATATTGCTAGCGACTTTCAATATGCTTTACAAAGCACACCGGTACGACTCAACGTTCAACTGAGTAAGACAGAGCTGCCTTTGACACAAGTGCTCAATCTTCAACCGAACGACATTTTACCGATTGATTTGCTGACCTCTGCCCCCGTCCATATTGGCAAAGAGCGCCTATTTACGGGCCGTGTGGCGGAGCAAGATGGACAACTGGTTTTGATTTTAAATAATGACAAGGAAAGCAACCAATGAGTGATACCCCTGACCACACTGCATTTGATGGTGATGAGCTACGATTTGATGACTTTCAATTAGAAGGGTTTGATACCGATGCGCCTATCGGTGATCCAACGCCCGCCGAGCGTGATCTGAGCTTTTTTAAGAGCATTCCAGTTACCGTGACACTTGAGGTCGCGAGTAGAGAGATCGCCCTTGGCGAATTAATGAGTGCAGGAGAAGGCAGCGTTATTGAGTTGGACAAACTGAATGGCGAACCACTGGACGTTAAGGTCAATGGCTCTTTAATGGGTCACGCTGAGGTTGTGGTTATCAATGATAAATATGGCTTGCGATTGATCGATGTTGTGGATTCAGCACTAACGACGATGGGCCAATAAGTGCGACAGTATTGCCTCATCGGTTCTAACCCCGCACGCACCTCACGCAGGCCTTCATTTTGGGGCATGCTAACGTGGTGCGTCATTGCCCTACTTTGTGCAGTGAGCCTTCCCGCTGCGGCTGATAATGGATTAACCTTTCTCACCGTCAACGATGGTCAGTCCGATCAAGCGTACAGCGTTAAGCTACAAATATTACTATTGATGACCGCGCTCAGCTTTTTGCCAGCGTTCATTTTAATGGCCACCAGCTTCACCCGCATCATTGTCGTTCTGGCCATCCTTCGACAGGCGCTAGGCTTGCAACAAAGTCCACCCAATCGTGTTTTAGTTGGCATCGCTCTCAGCTTAAGCATCCTCATCATGCGTCCTGTCTGGACTGAGGTCTACGAAGACGCTTTTCAGCCTTACGATAATGGCAAGATCACGCTGATGCAGGCTTTTTCCACCGCAGAGAAACCGGTCCGGAATTTCATGCTCGCACAGACTCAACAAAACGCTTTAGAACAGATGTTGCGTATTGCCAACGAGCCACTCGACCAAAACGTCGAAGACATTTCTTTTGCCGTCATACTGCCTGCCTTTGTGATCAGCGAGCTTAAAACGGCTTTTCAGATTGGATTTATGCTGTTCATTCCGTTTCTCATCATCGATCTTGTGGTTGCTAGTGTCCTCATGGCGATGGGGATGATGATGTTATCACCGCTCATCGTCTCACTGCCATTTAAGCTTGTGGTGTTTGTATTAGTCGATGGCTGGGCCATGACGGTTGGCACCCTCTCAGCCAGTTTTGGTTAGCATAAAGGAAGCAAAATGACCCCAGAAATGACTGTCACGCTGTTCTCCAATGCCATTTGGCTGATCATCAATATCGTGATGGTGTTGGTACTGCCCGGACTGGGAGTGGGCTTAGTGATTGCTATCTTTCAGGCGACCACTCAAATCCAAGAGCAAACCTTAAGTTTTTTACCACGACTGATTGCCACGCTATTAATGGTGATCTTTACCGGTCATTGGATGCTACGAAAAATCATGGAATTGTTTGATTATTTATTTCATAACATTCCAGGAATGATCGGCTAATGCAGCTTACTTTTGCCGATCTCTCACAATGGCTTGGACAGCTTTGGTGGCCCTTCTTTCGAATTGGTGCCGCCTTTCTTTCTATGCCATTTTTTGGTGACGCGCTGATTCCACTTTGGGTAAGAAGCCTGTTAGCACTCTCTATCGTGGTCATCACCGCGCCACTCATGCCAGTGATGCCAGCGGTTGATTTATTCTCAATGACATCCTTATTCCTAGCCTTCGAACAAGCCTTGTGGGGGCTATTTTTTGGGTTGATTCTGCATCTGTTTTTTTCCATTTTCACCATGCTAGGTCAAATTGTCTCCATGCAAATGGGACTTGGCATGGCCATTATGAATGACCCCGTCAACGGACTCTCCGTGGCCATCCTCGGGCGTATTTTTTTGTTGTTATCAACGCTGCTCTTTCTCGCCCTAGAGGGGCACTTATTGGTCATCGATATTCTCGTGCAGAGTTTTGTCATTTGGCCTGTTGGCTCAGGGCTAAGTATGAACGCGCTACATCAAGTCATTGCTTTGTTTGGTTGGATGTTTGCGTCGGCGCTGGCTTTAGCTCTACCTGCGATCGTCTCTATGCTTTTGGCGAACATCAGTTTTGGTGTGATGAACCGTGCAGCGCCTAGCCTTAATGTCTACGCGCTTGGTTTTCCAATGACCATGTTGCTTGGCTTATTTAGTATTTTACTCACCGTCAGTGGTATTCCTAGCCGCTACACGGCGCTGGTTCATGAGGTGTTGCGTCACTTAAATACCTTTGTTGTGGGGGCGATATGAGCGAACAATCGAGTCAGGATAAATCTGAAAAAGCGTCACCACAAAAAGTTAAGAAGGCCCGCCAAGAAGGACAAATCCCACGCGCCAAAGAATTCACTTCAGCGGTCATATTTGTTGCGGTTGCCTTGTATTTTAATAGCCAACTGCCACTAATATGGATGCAGATCTCTGGGGTTTTTCGTTTCAATATGAGCCTAACTCGTGAGGACCTCGACAACCCCATGCAGTCAATTGAGCACCTTGGTCATAGCCTTGGCATTATTATCGAGCTGCTGTTGCCGATGTTTGTGGTCATTGTCATTGTGGCCGTGGCGAGCAGTTTACTGTTAGGCGGCTGGATATTTCGTCCGGCCAACATTCAACCTAAATTGAGCAAAATCAGTCCGCTTGCTGGGCTAAAACGCATGTTCTCAACACGTTCTATCGCGGAGTTGCTCAAGTCGACCTTCAAGGTGGCTATCATCTTCGCCCTGCTTTATAGCTACCTCAATAGCAATATCCAAAACCTCTTAGGCATGCAGCAACTTACGCTGAATCAAGGCGTAACGCTCATTATGAGCATTTTATTTGAAGGATTACTCTTGATGGGCGTGGCGCTATTAATTTTTGGGGTTGTTGATATCCCTTACCAGCGCTGGGAGCACCTTAAACAACTTAAAATGACCAAACAAGAACTCAAAGAAGAATACAAAAGTAACGAAGGACGTCCAGAGGTCAAGCAACGCATTCGCCAAATCCAACAGCAATTTGCCCGCAGAAAAATTGAAAAAACCGTGCCAAAAGCTGATGTGGTGATCACAAACCCCACTCATTATGCTGTCGCTCTTAAGTACGACACCACTTTATCAGACGCCCCATTTGTCGTGGCAAAGGGCGTTGATGAAACCGCGATGCATATTCAACGCATTGCCCGAGAGAATCATGTGGAGATCTTACACTCACCACCACTCACGCGATCGATTTACCACACTACCGCCATCGAGCAAGCGATACCGAGTCAGCTGTACATCGCGGTTGCGCATATTCTCACCTATGTCATGCAGCTCCGGTCATTTCGCAATGGAGCCGGAGGCAAACCTTTACCCATACCGTCATTTTCAATCCCCAAGCATTTACGGCACTGACGTATGACGTTATTCACGAATTGACTGACACACTTATTAACACACGAACGAATAGAGAAAAGGAATCTTCATGTTAAACCGACTCAAGCACATTCAGCGGTCCAGCAAAGGGTACATTGCTATCCCTGTGGTGTTGCTGATGATCCTGGCGATGGTCATTTTGCCACTGCCCCCTCTATTACTCGATGCCTTATTTACCTTCAATATTGTGCTCGCCATACTGGTTCTTCTTGTCAGTACCACCGCGAAGCGCCCATTAGATTTTTCTATCTTTCCAACCATCTTGCTTATCGCGACCCTAATGCGGTTAACCTTGAACGTTGCTTCAACTCGCATTGTTTTACTCGAAGGACATCAAGGAGGCGATGCCGCGGGTAAAGTCATCCAAGCCTTTGGTGAGGTCGTAATTGGCGGCAACTACGTTGTCGGTATGGTGATTTTTGTTATCCTCATGATCATCAACTTTGTGGTGATTACCAAGGGTGGCGAGCGTATCTCCGAGGTATCAGCACGTTTCACCTTAGATGCCCTACCCGGCAAACAAATGGCGATAGACGCCGACCTTAATGCTGGCTTGATCGATCAAGAGTCAGCCAGACAACGTCGTCAAGAAGTCGCCAACGAAGCGGATTTTCACGGCTCAATGGATGGAGCCTCTAAGTTTGTGCGTGGCGATGCCATTGCCGGATTAATGATCCTATTCATCAATATCATTGGTGGTATCAGTATCGGGGTGTTTGAACACGGATTGGCCGCGTCAGAAGCCTTCAAAACCTATGCACTACTTACCATTGGTGATGGCTTAGTCGCACAGATCCCATCCCTGCTCCTCGCCACTTCTGCCGCCATTATCGTCACGAGAATCAACGACAGCGACAGTGGCATGGCCGAAACCATGCAAAAGCAACTGCTGGCCACACCCTCTACATTATTTACTGTTGCCACTGTCATGCTGATTATTGGCATGGTGCCGGGTATGCCGCATCTAGCCTTCTTCACTTTCGCCGCTGCTTTGGGTTTTGCCGGTTGGCGACAATCCAAATCCATCCCTGCCGATCCCCAACTCGATGAAGTGGCCGCGATCTCCCAAGCCATGCACGATAATCCCGATATCGCCCTAGTCTGGGAGGACATTCCTCACGTGCAAAGCCTATCGCTTGCCTTGGGTTATCGCTTAGTGCATTTGGTCAACAAAGAACAAGGGGCGCCCCTTACTCAACGTATTCGCGGCGTGCGTAAGAATCTCTCAGAGCAAGTAGGCTACCTGCTGCCCGAGGTGGCGATTCGTGACAACCTGAACTTAAAACCCAACCAGTACACCTTATCGCTGAATGGCGAGATTATTGAAGAAGGGATGATTGAACCCGACCGTTTAATGGCGATTGCGGTCGGCGAAACGTATGGTGAGATCGATGGCATCTTGGGCAGTGACCCTGCTTATCACCTTCCAGCCGTGTGGATCACCCATCAGGATAAAGCCAAGGCATTGAATATGGGCTATCAAGTCGTGGACGATGCGACCGTGATTGCCACTCACATCAGTAAAATCATGAAGACGCACCTAGCCGAGCTATTCAATCATGATGATGTGGATGCTATGAATCTACGGCTTACCCAGCAAGCCCCCAAACTTTCTGAGGCACTGAGTGCAGCATTAAGCTTGTCACAACAGTTAAAGGTGTACAGGCAACTGCTTGCCGATCAGGTTCCTCTCAAGGATATTCGCACCATTGCCAACACCATGCTGGAATCCGCCGAGAACACCAAAGACCCCATTTTATTAGCCGCTGATGTTCGTTGTGCTCTGCGCCGTACCTTGGTCAATTTGATCGCTGGCCAGCGCAAAGACCTCAACGTGTATGCCTTATCGGATGAACTAGAACAGATGCTAATGACCTCACTGCAACAAGCACAGGCCAGCGGTACCGTCATGCTTGATAGCTTTCCTATCGAGCCCAACATCCTCAATCAATTCCAACAAAACATGCCGCTTATCAAGCAACAACTTAAGCAGCAAGGGCTGGCACCGATTTTATTGGTGATGCCGCAATTAAGACCGTTGTTGGCACGCTATGCTCGCACCTTTTCCCAAGGTTTAGCTGTCCTGTCATATAACGAAATACCTGATAACAAACAAATAAATGTGGTAGGCAACCTTGGATAATCTCACTTCAAATCAAGCGCTGTATCAGTATCTCAGTGAGTTGATTGGTCAACATGTCGTCACAGAAGATGACCAACTGATTTTTTCTGCATTCAAAGCCAATGACATCCATCATGCATGTCAGGCTATTCGAGATACCAACACTGGCGATATCGTCTATCAGCACCTGACGCTTCGTTTCGGCAGCCAAAGTGAGCAAAGTGTTTACCTATTTGATCTCTCGCCTTGCATGCGATTTTGTCTTGATCTCTACAGCCTTTATCTCGCGCTGCGCCAAACCAAGTTTCAAATAGAAACCTTCCATCCCGACTTCATCAGCAATGTGGTCGTCCCCATCAGTCATGACGCGTTGATCTGGGCGCCGGGGCATTATTATTTCAATCAAATTGTCCGCTTTCATGCCGGCGCGTTTTACCACATCATCCCCTCGCTGCAACTCGGCGAGACCAGTACATTACATCCAACCACTTTAGCCATTACGAATACGATCAAAGAATTCGCCTTTGCCTTGTGGGTCGACATCGCACCATCCCAATCCATGTTCAATGACCTACTTCCCCTTTCTCCTGATGCTTTTAAGGTCGCGGTGACCATAGAAAGCAAACAAGACCGAACCGCATTATTACCACTCGTCCGTTTTTGCCGTCGCAATAACATTCAATGGATTGCAGGCCGAATCTGCAATCAAGAGGAACTCACTCAATTTAAGCGACTGGGTGCGAGTTATTATTTTGGTTATTTCAGCGACCTCCCCACGGCAATGTCATTTCGGTCATTTGGCGATGCACATAATGAAGAGATATGAGGGTCTAGGGTCTAGGGTCTAGGGTCTAGGGTCTAGGGTCTAGGGTCTAGGGTCTAGGAGATAATGTGGGGTAATCTGTTTTCATCAACAAAAAAACTCTATCCCAAGTTCCACCCTCTACCTCCTAGGCCCTAGGAGCTAGGAACCGCTCTTCTCCATTCCTCCCATTTTTCACTCTCCCCCCTTGAACCAACCTCACACATTTCCGCCCTATTTCAACAATTTGGATATTTTTTTCATTTTCGAGTTAATCCTAGAAATTAACTGACCGCCTCTTGTTAGTGAGCGGGGCGAACGTCCCAAATTGATAGTGATTCAAGGAGAACGACAATGGCTTTATCAATGCACACGAACTACGCGTCGCTAGTGACACAAAATACGCTAAGCAACACCAGTGGCCTGCTTAACACCGCAATGGAACGTTTAAGCACTGGTTACCGCATCAACTCAGCCGCCGACGATGCCGCAGGTTTGCAAATTTCAACCCGTCTAGAATCACAAACCCGTGGCATGAATGTCGCCATGCGCAATGCGCAAGATGGCATCTCGATGATGCAAACGGCCGAAGGCTCAATGGATGAAATGACGAACATCGTGTATCGCATGAATGACCTTGCAACACAGGCATCAAATGACACGTCTTCGACCGCTGATAAAACGGCGCTAAATAAAGAATTCCAACAGCTCAATGAAGAGCTTGTCAACATCATGGATTCAACCAACTTTGGCGGCCAAAAATTATTCAACACAACTGGATTTGCTGCTGGTGCAGTGAATTTACAAATTGGTACTAACGCCGGCGAGCAACTTGCTGTCGATGTTTCAACTGAGATCACCGCTCTGAACGGTTCGATAGGCGCAGCGGGTGCTTTCGCTCTCGGCGATATTTCAACGGCTGCTGGCGCTCAAACTGCATTGACGACATTGACTGGTGCGAGCGGTGATGCTGGTGTTCTTGCTGATGTCGGCACCACTCGTTCTAGCTTTGGTGCCAACATTAACCGCCTAGAGCACACCATTGCTAACCTAGGCAACATGGTTGAGAACACCTCTGCAGCGAAAGGTCGTATCACTGATGCAGACTTCGCAGTTGAGTCATCTAGCATGACGAAAAACCAAATGCTAATGCAAGCGGGTACAACGGTTCTGTCACAAACAAACCAAATGCCTAGTATGGCGATGTCGCTACTGCGATAGCCCCACTCTATCCCTGATAACGGGCGTGATGACGTCCAGCCTAGTACACCCGTTATCTTGGATTCGAAGAGTCTTCCTTTATTCGCTCTTCATCCGTCCTTTACCTCCCTCGGGAGGTTTTTTTGTTTTCTCACTGTCGCAGCACGATTCGGAACCCAGATCTCACATTCCAACCATGAGTCTTACCTACGATTAATAGCTCGAGAATTTGTGTCGCCTTCCTCTTCTAACACCGACGCCATTACTTAATTGGCAAGCGGAACCACAGTGATGGAAACAAGCCTTCCGCCACTCACACGCAACCACTTTAAGTTATTGTTTTTATTTAATTTAAATCATGGCACACATCTTGATTTAATCACTATTCACCCTCTGCGCTGTTCACGACATTAGCCATACAGCCAGCTTGATTAGGAGCACTCTAATGAGTTCGTTAGACCCCATCACTATGGCCACCCAGCTTGCCACTTACGACGTACAACCATTTCAACGTCGTTACCAGATGCAAGCCGACAGTTATCAAAGTCAGATGACCGCTTTAGGGAAAGTAGAATCGGCACTGCGCGAATTCAGAACGGCCGTCAATACGATGAACAGCAGCGATTCTAATGTCATTAAAAACAGCGCCACCGTCTCTGAAGAAGGATTCTTTGGCGCGAAAGTCGACGCCAAGGCACTGGCTGGAAGCTACCAGGTTTTTGTCGAACAAGTTGCGACGGCGCATCAACTTTCAACCGGTATGCCCGCAGACCTTGATGCCACCACCGAGGTGCCCATCACAGGCACACTGGACTTTACCGTGGATGGTGAGAGCCTTTCCCTTGACTTAGCGACGCTAGACAGCGATGGCGATGGAAAAGCGACCATGGCGGATTTGGTATCGGCGATCAACAACGACCCTGATAATCCCGGCGTGAATGCCACCTTAGTGCGCTCCAACGGTCAGACACATTTCATGCTATCGAGCACGGAAACAGGCGTCGCAAACACGATCAATGTTTCAGCCTCTGGAACCGGCGCAACCTGGTTTGAGGACGCCTTCAGCAACACCAACGATATCAGTGCCCCACAAGATGCCGTGATTTGGCTTGGAGCAGAAGGAACCGGGCTCAAGCTACAAAACAGCAGCAATACGTTCACTGGCGTAATAGATGGCGTTGATCTCACCGTAAGTAAGGCTCAAGTTTCTGGCGAGGCACCTCTCACCCTCGATATTGGCGCGGATACTGAGGCCACCAAAGAGCAAGTAACTCAGTTTATTGACGCTTATAACGCACTAATGTCGACCATCGATGAGCACACGGGTATCGGCGGTGAAGATACATCACGCGGTGTATTAGCCAGTGACCCTACCCTTCGTTCGATTGAGAGCCAACTGACCAGTTTAGTTCGTGGCGAATATGAGGGCATGCGCCTAAGCCAAGTGGGTATAGAGATAGATCGCAGCGGCACCATGACACTCGATGCCAGCAAATTTGAAGAGGCTCAAAACAATAACAGTGCCGCGCTAGAGGCCATGTTCAATGGCGACGGCAACCTTCTAGATTCTATCGATACCATGGCAAACCCCTTCTTAAAATCAACGTCAGGGTTGTTTAAAAGCCGCAAAGACACCTTACAACAAAATATTTCACGCATCGACGATAAGCAGGCCACCTTAGATCGAAAATATGACATGTCGTACAACCGCTATCTCAAACAATTTACCCAAATGAATACCTTAATGACCCAGATGAATCAAACCATGGGCATGTTTGGTTAACCCAAGGAGACAATACAAATGCTAATGGACTCAGGCTACGACTCTTACCAGCAGGTTGATTTAAACGCTCAAGCTGCTGCTGCCAGCCCTCACCAGCTCGTAGTGATGCTCATTGATGGACTCCTCGATGAAGTCGAACGTGTGCGCGGCCATATTAATGCAGGACGGCTGGCCGAAAAAGGCGATGGCATCAGTAAAAGCATGAACATTCTAGTCGGCCTCGACAGTGCATTAGATCTCGATGCTGGCGGCGACATTGCTCAGAACCTCCACCAGCTTTATGACTTTTGTCAGGTTGAACTGTATCACGCCAGTGTGAATAACGACGTCGAGAAGCTAGCGAGCGTTGAGCGCATCATGGGCACTATCAAAGAAGGGTGGTTGAATTTTGGCAAACACGCATAAGGTGTCCCCTGAGCGATTTCGACACCTAAGTCAACTCATTGAAATCGCAACAAAAACAGAAGACTGGCCGACCCTAAAACGCTACGACTTACAGCTTAGGGAGCTTTTGGTTACCCATGATCCTTTTACTCAAGGTGCCCAACAAGACCCACGGTTAACCGCTGAAATTGAACGGGCAAAACAAGCACACCTACAGGCGTTTATGGCGTTATCTCAGGCCACTGACACCCTAAAAACGCAACTCGGTATGGCCGATGAGCAAAAAGAACGTGCCCAAGCGTATCAGCTGGCTATGACTCTGGAGTAATCATGCTAAATTCACCGTCGGCGACCCAAAGCGCCACTGCGCCAAATACTGCCAGTCGTCATCGTGATGATGGCAATTCCTCGAGCGCGCACGCAATTGCCCCCTCAACACAAAACCCGATGACATCCGGCCGACCGTCATCGTTCAAGGCATTAGTGAGTGATTCAAAATCAGAATCGTCCTTAACTGAGCGCGGCGATGAGAACCTTGAAACCTCTACTGGGTCACCGCAACTCATCGGGGCCTTGCTGCTTCACCCTCAAATTAAGGGTGAGTTTGGGCTTAATGACGCTCACCCCTCCCTCGAACTCAACACTCGCCTCAACTCTAAGAATATCAACACGCCTCAACAGCTCTCACATTCCAACGAGGCGCTGACAGGGCTGCAAACCACGAGTTCAATGCCCTCTGATTTTGCTTATCGCTCTGATCGACAAAGTGTTATCACTGCACTCAACCAACACGCGCGCCTCTCCAGTCATTCACTGTCTGGCGATCTTCAATCGACCACTCAGTCTGTGTTAGGTGGGCTATCGAATACTACGCAGTCCAACCCTCTATTAAACCCTAATAATCTGCCTCTGGCAGCCGCCAACGGCAACGCCGAAAACGTGAGTGCCCACTCAACTGCACAATGGGCCAATGTTCGCGTCGATACCCAAGCAGGGAAGTGGGGCGAACAAATGCTGCAAGTGCTCAATGATCGCGTCACCTTACAAGCGCAGCAGAATCTACAAGAGGCACGAATTCGATTGGATCCACCCGATTTAGGCAAGCTTGACCTGACGGTGCGGGTTGAGGGTGACCGTCTCAGTGTACAAATTAATGCCAATGCCACCGCGACACGAGAAGCGCTCATGCAAGTCTCGGATCGACTGCGTCACGAGCTACAAAATCAAAACTTCCTACAAGTTGACGTTCAAGTGGGGTCCGGAGACAGCCACACGGCCTCATCACAATCGCAACAAGCGGAGGATGAAAAGCGTGTGTTTACTGCACGAGAGACCGCCGGTGACTCAACAAAAAATCCGTCTCACTCCGCCGCCGAGCGTTGGCTCAATATTCATGCCTAGTGCATTCATAAGGAAATAGGTTATGACCAAACAACACATTATTGCGCTTTTTATTACCATGATTATCAGCAGTGTCGTTATATCGGCAGCGACTGTTGTGGGGACAACGTGGTACATGAAGCAAGCCAATCACCATAATTCCTGGCTGTCAGAGTTACTGGCCGATCAGCCCCAAAGCCAACTATCACCAAGCTTTCAATCATTAGAAAAATTAGTGCTTAGCGTAAGGGGGAAAAAGCAAACCCATTTTGTCATGCTTGAATTAGCGATCGAGACTCGTCGCCCTGATCGCATGGAGAACATCAATGACTATATGCCCGTAGTACGTAATGCCATGCTCAACCTGTTCAGCCAGAAAACCTATGAAGACCTGCACGGTGCCAATGCCTTGGTGCAACTTCAAGACGAGGTCAAGGTCACCGTACTCGGCGCGTTTGAGAAAACCGATTTAGTCCACGATATTGATGACGTACTGCTCACTAAATATGTCGTGCAGTAGGAGCCCTTATGCTGGATATGAATCACAGGGACAGTTACGGCATTGAAGAAGAGATTCAGTCTCCCTCATTGCCCATTGATGAGCACCGCTTACTCAGCCAACATCAAATTTTGGTTAAACGAATCGTGAATCAACTACGCCACCATGCGACGACCCATTGCAGCGTTGAAGATATGCAGCAGATCGGTCTGATTGGTTTACTCGAAGCTGGGCGACGTTATGGTGATATTGATGATAGTCACTTTCCAGCGTTTGCTGTGTGTCGAATTCGTGGTTCGATATTGGACGAATTGCGCCGTTTAGATTGGCGCTCTCGTAAGACTCGTCAACAAGCCCACGAGCTCAACGACATCACTCGTGACCTCACTAAAGCTTTGGGTCGCCTACCTACCGATAAAGAAATCATACAGGCGCTGGGTACCGACCAAGCTGACTATTTATCACGGCTCAATGCCTCCATGGCAGGTGAGATGCAAAGCCTCGACCAACTCATTGATAGCGGTCTTGAAAGCCATGCTCATAGCACCTATGACGCAACCCAACATGAGCATACTCGTCGTAGTCTCGAGGTCGCATTAGGCCAACTTGCTAAGCGAGAGCAACTGCTCATGACCCTATTTTATCAGCATGATATGAACCTACACGAAATCGCGCTGGTGCTAGACTTAACCCCTCCTCGTATCTGTCAGCTTCACAAGCAAGCTCTCAAACAACTCAATCAATTGTTATCTTCTTAGGAGTCACCTATGCAAAAATTTATGGGCGTGCTGATCATATTAGTGTGTGTGTTCGGCGGTTACGTTTGGGCCGGTGGAAACCTGATGGCGATATGGCAACCTGCTGAATTTCTTATCATCATTGGGGCGACCGTAGGGTCATTGATTGTTGGTAACCCACCGCAAGTCCTCAAAGAAATGCGCAGTCAACTGCGCAGTATTGTCGCCCCTCAAAAACAAGAACAAGCATTTTATATGGAGCTTATGGCACTGCTGCAGGTCTTACTCGAGACCGTACGAAGTGGCGGATTCAAAGCCCTTGATAAGCACATTGAAAATCCAGAACAAAGCCCGATATTCAGCCGATATCCATTAGTAAACCGTGATTATCGTTTAGTTTCTTTCATTACCGACAATTTGCGTTTAATGGCAATGGGACAAATGTCGCCTCATGAATTAGAGGGACTACTAGAGCAAGAAATAGAAGCCATTGAGACCGATCTGTTACTGCCATCTCGGTCGATGCAACGCACAGCGGAGGCTCTTCCTGGGTTTGGCATTTTAGCGGCCGTGGGTGGCATCATTATTACCATGCAAGCTATTGATGGATCGATAGCCCTGATTGGTTATCACATTGCAGCGGCTCTAGTAGGCACATTTTTAGGTATTTTTGGTTGTTATTGCTGCTTAGATCCAGCCAGTAATGCCATGGCCCAGCGCGTTAAACGAGACATGTCAGCCTTTGATTGCATTCGCGCCACCCTGGTCGCGTATGTTGCAAAGAAGCCAACATTGCTTGCCATCGATGCCGGGCGAAAACACATTCAGCTAGACATCAAACCCACTTTCAATCAAATGGAGAGGTGGCTAGCTGAACAGGAGGGATAATGCAAAAACAAGAGTACGTTGTCTTTAAGCGTTCTGGGCGTCGTCATGAGCACGAACATCATGGCGGGGCGTGGAAGGTGGCATTGGCTGACTTCATGATCGCCCTAATGGCCCTATTTCTGGTGTTATGGGTCATGCAGGTGGTCGATAAAGAAGAGCGTAAAGCCATCGTTGCCCATTTGAACATGGGCAGCGTCTTTGATAAAAGCACTGGCAACCTATTTGATACCTCACAAAGTATCTCACCCATTGATCTCGCGAGTGATTCTTCGGTGCCAAGTCAGCATGACTCTGTCCATACGGTCACCTCTTTTTACAACGGTAACGGCAACGGTCCAGAGACTGATTCACTGATTCAAGGCACCTTCGATACGCAAGAGCAACTGGTTTTGCTTGCTCAGGTCATCGAAAACATGACAAGACAGATCAGCGCAGAGGGCAACGTCGATATTATCGTAACCCCACAAGGCCTGCGAATCGTCTTACAAGATGACTATAAACAAAGTATGTTTCTTCGTGGTGGCGCGACATTAACCCCATTTTTCGAAGACCTGCTATTAGCACTTGCCCCCATTTTTCACCAAGTTGAAAACCCTCTCATCATCAGCGGTCATACCGACGCCACATTGTATAAGAAAGCATTTGGTCGCCGTTCTAACTGGGATCTCTCCGCTTCACGTGCCAATAGAGCACGGCAGACCCTTGTCTCCGGTGGTATGCCCGAGCAGCGAGTACTACAGGTAACCGGGATGTCCGACAGAGCGCTGCTCAATGCCGATGAACCGAAGTCGAGTGAGAATCGACGCATCGAGTTATTTGTCCTCACCACACCCGCAGCACACGTCATCAGTACCTTATTTGGTGAACAACCAAGCAGCGCATTGAACAAGGCACGACAACAAGCCCAATTCAATCAACCGGTATTAAGGCATGACACCATCGGGTATGCGATAGATAAAACGTCAACGACCACACCACAGCCCTTATAACACGGATGTAACCAACCAAGTTCTATGCTTGGGTAGAACGTCGAGCCAATACGTGGCGATGGTGGATTACGTACCAAGGTAGTACTCACCCTTTGATGGGTGAGATCTATGTATGACGAAGCGTCAATCGCGAGCAGTACATCGTAAATTGATGAGAGTGAATTAGAGCCTGTTATGAAGCAAAGTCCGACACACATTCCCGATTCTCCGCCAGACGCACTTAAAAAAGCGTTCCTTTGGTTGGTGGTGGTTGACTATGTTTTATTGGCTTTTTTTCTCAGTCAGCTTGCAACACTGACACTTAAAGGAGGGACGGCAATTAGCCTATTGTTGGTCGTGTACAATGTTTTACTGAGCTTTCTTTGCTTTAGAAGAACCCATCAACATGATGGCTATATCATTTACCCCACACTCTCCGCCACCTTACTGGCGTTTATCTGCTTTCTTTATTTTTTCTTTTTGGTGTGATTCTTCTAGACCCTCTAGCAAGAAACACCTGATCGCTCTCTCACAGACGCGACTTAAAATCATCACCATCCTCCATTTCTGTCTCAGTGACGTCCTATCAGAAAATGTGACAAAGAACAGCCAACAGCATCACTAATGTCGATTCCTATCCGCTATTTTTTCTCATTCTTTGAAGTCGGTTGAAAGCCAAAATTATAAAGTGTGAACTATCAACCACATCTTGTTTTTTACGCTTTGTTTCAAGTCGCGATTAATTATTATGTATGACAATAATACATACAAGGAATTACAAAATGAAACAAAGTCTTGTCCTCACCGGTTCATTGTTGCTGTCGGTTTCTGCCTTCGCAAACGTGGCGAACAATGGTGTGTCATACCCTGTCCCTGCCGATAACTTTGATATGCGAAATTGGAAGATCACGATTCCATCTGATATCAATGAAGATGGTCGAGTCGACGAGATCGAGGGCGTTGCGATGATGAGCTACTCTCACTCAGATTTTTTTCACCTAGATAAAGATGGCCACCTTGTCTTTGAGGTACAAAACAAGGCGATTACGACCAAAAACTCAAAAAATGCTCGCTCAGAGCTGCGTCAAATGGCGCGTGGTGCAGACTTCTCTATCGACACTCATGACAATCTAAACAACTGGGCGCTCTCCAGCCACCCTGACGCAAAAACGTTTAGTGCTGTTGGTGGCAAACTGGAAGCGACCCTAAAGGTCAACCACGTTTCTCTGCACGCCAAATACCCTGAAAAATACCCTGCGCACTCTGTTGTTGTAGGACAGATACACGCTGAAAAAGACAAAGCACAAATCAAAGCGAAATCAGGTTATGGCCACGGTAATGAACCGATTAAGATTTTCTACAAGAAATTTCCAGGTCATAAAATGGGCTCAGTATTTTGGAACTATGAGCGCAACCTAGAAAAGAACGATCCTGATCGCGCGGACATTGCTTACCCTGTATGGGGAAATACATGGGAAAACCCAGCGGAACCTGGCGATGCTGGTATCGCATTGGGAGAAGAGTTTAGCTATAGCATTGAAGTGAAGGGCACAATGATGCACCTGATTTTTGAAACGGCTAAACACGACACCGTAAAATATGACATCGACCTAAGCAAAGGCATCGACGACAAAGATTACCCAACTGGTTACGCAAAAGATGCGTTCTACTTTAAAGCCGGTGCTTATGGTCAGTGTAGTGTCCAAGAATCTCACCCTGTATGGGGTCCGGGCTGTGAAGGTACGGGTGACTTTACGACTGACAAAAAGAATGGCGACTACAACAGCGTGACATTCACCGCTTTAAAGCTCAACGGTAAATAAGCGCACCCAACTATATCCTAGTTCAGTTTAACCATGATAAACGGCCCTTCGTTATACGCTATAGGTAGCGAAGGGCCTTATTAACAGTCATGGGCTCGTCGTAATCAGATCGTGATAGACACGACAGATTACCAATTACCTCAGTTGTATTTGGGTCAGCGAGCTAAACAACATTTCCTTGTCCGCATCCGTTAAGTAATCAGAGTCGAGCGTGGCTTTGAAGAGTGCGAAGTCACGATTAGACAACGTGCCACCTTCATGCAAATATTCCGCAATATCCGTATTAATTTTCTTACCAAGTCTCAATAAATCGGGGCGAACCACGGTGTTTAAGTCTCTTGGAGTACTTGTGACTGGCTGAGTCAACAAATCGGCTCTATACCTATATTGAATGGCTTTTGCCGCTGATATTTGCGCCTTAAAAAAACCGACAACACTTTGTTTATCTAAGCCTTCTTTTTCAGCCGATAGACTCGCCTTTTCAATCACCACCGCTTCTCGATCTAGATCCTCTATCGCTTTGCCATTATTGGCTTTATATAACGCAACGTCTTCCATGTAACTCAAGCGCAGGTGGATTGTTGAAAATAACTCATTAGGGGTTGGCGTCACAGCCGCAAAAGAATTAAAGGAAAGTAATGCGGCTGCAAATAAAATCGTCGGTTTAAACATAGGTTTCTCATCATCCATATTAAGAGCATTGATCATAAGACCTACAAACAAATATTCAAGCCGTTGCTTAATGCTATCTTGTCGAAGATGACAATATGCGCAGCAAATCTCTATTTCAACAACGCGACGACAGTGTGGCGGTGCACATTAGCTTGGGCATTCATGGCTTGATAGGTGTGAGAGAAGTCGCCGGATAACTGGTTCAGTTTCGTGACCGTCTGCTCAACTTGTGACTCAGTAGGAAGATTAGATTGGCGCTGAATACGTGACATCTGTGTACTCAATTGAGATTGGAACTGCTGGCTGTCTTGAAGGCTTATTTGTGCTTGTTGTAGGTGCTGATTCACGGTTGCTATGGATTGCTTAATCCCTTCACGACTTGCTAAATCAAAGCGCAGCTCGGCAATGCCATCTGGCTCAGCTTGTACGGTAAACGTATTGGCTTGTCCAGCAGGAAAGCGGTGGCCTTGTCCCGTGACTTTTACTTGTTGCTGCATGGCGACATAAGCCGACTCTTGCGCCTGAAATACGACCGTACCATCACGAGAAAGGCTGGCCCTCATGCCCATTGGAATCAAACTACGATCCAACTGTTTCACGGTGCGCTCGGCACTACTTTGCGAGTCTGTTTGTCCGTCAAACTGCATGATGACCGTGCCGTGCGCAGGGAAATCAAGACGCACTTGTTCACTACGATCACTTAAACGTCCGGCATTTAAGCCCGGTATTGAGAAATGTCGTACATCGGCGCTGTCTAGTTTGAGTTTCAGCTCATTATCCACAACACGTTTGTCATCAAAGCGCGCACGATTAAGTGTGGTTTCAATGACGCTTTTTGAACGAGATAAAGAAGCCGTCAGGGCATCCGAAACACCATGAGTCAGAGCCTGGGTGAGGTTGCGCTTCACTTGCGTCAGTTCTCGCCCGACGCCTTGCAACGCTTTACTGGCAATTTGTACCGACGTCGCCTGCTGTTGGCCTTGCGTAAGCAATACACCTGATAGCGAGTACGCCGACGTCATTGTCGTGGCAGGCGTGAGATAACGCTTAGACAGCGACGTCGTTGATTCAGGGGTTTGAGACGGCGCAATACTTGCTGTTTCTTGACCACCTAACTTAATACTATGTGGCCTAACTTCCACCGTACTTACCGCCATAACACTTCCCTAGTTAACGCGTGGAGCGCCTTAAATTCGGTCGAATAACGACAGATCATTGATTTTGACGTAGCTAGCTTGCGTAGCTTGCAATGCCGCCATGTAATTGCTTAGACGCACCGATGCTTCCCCGTAATCCAATGCTGAGATGTCACTGGTGACCTTATCGACAAACAGCTTATTTTCGCTGTGTGCCCCCGCCAGTAGATCAAGGTTATTGTGTCGACCACCGATCTCAGTCATCGCCCCTAATACGTTTGCCAAGCTATCATCTATGGCGGCAATACTGGCATCAACTTCAGCTCTAAAATTTGGGCTCGGGTTCTTAAATTCAACAATCAAATCATCAATTTGATTCAGTACATTACTGCCACCGCCTAAATCCAGGATGTCTTTTGCGGTCATGTTCGACGTCATGGTCACGCCTTTTGCGACAGTCACAACACGCTTATCGCTATTACCATCAATCGTGTATCCAGCGCCAGTATTCGACAACGCCGCGGTATCCGTTTTGGTGCCAGAAAAGAGAAAATGCCCTTCTTCATCCTGAGCGTTGAACGAGGATTCTACCGAATCTCTCAGGCTCTCTAACTCAGTAATCATGCCAGCACGATCCTCATCCGTCAGTGTCCCATTCGAGCCCCACAACACGAGCTCCCTCATGCTTTGCAAGCTCTCTGTTACCGAATCAAGCTGGATCTCTTGACTCGATAATATGGTTTTGACGTTATCAATATTGCGATGGTACTGATTGATTGCACTGCCTTCTCGCTCTAGATTCAACAACTGAATCGAAGCCATTGGATCGTCGGATAATTTTGTTAAACGATCACCGGTGGCCATTTGCTCTAATACCTTGCCAAGACCCGCGTTGTTCTGCTGTAGGCTTTGCAACATCATTTGGCTAAATTGAGTATCACTGATTCTCATGCGCGCTCCTTAAAACAGCTGCAACACCGAATCAAACAATTGATTCGCAGTGCTGATCACTTTCATATTGGCATTATGGGCATTAGCAAACGTCATCAGGTTTGCGGCTTCTTCATCACTGTTAACGGCGCTGACATTATCGCGAGCGGCAATCGCTTGCTCATTCATCGCATTTTTTGCCTGATAATCCGACTCGGCTTGTCGTGACTTGATCGCCGTCTCTCCGGTCATGGCGGTAAAGGCATCGTTTAACGACAACGAGCCAAACCCGGAGATCGCAACTGGTTTATTGCTGATCGCAATCAAGTCGGTCAGGTTGTCGCTGTTACCAGGTGTGCCGTCGCTAGACAATGCCAGCTCATCAGCAGTGAGGGCATTGATCGCAATACTAGAGGCTGGATTGGCAGGGTCATACGTAAACAGCGCCGCCCCGGCGTTACCATTGAGATCGAGGCCAGCCGCAAGCGTTGCATTAAATTCATTAGCAAGGTGCATCGCCATGTCATCTAAGGCGTCTTGATTTGGCTTTAACACCTCGGTTTGATAGTCGTTCAACGCACCAATCTTTCCGCCGATATCACCATTGGTTGCAAAGGTTTGCTGAGCAAATTCAATATGCAGTTCTGCTAAATAAGGGTCACTCGCATCGGGAATGGCTTTTATCTTACCTGCATCCCCTCCCAACACTAATGGCTGCCCAGAGGCAAGTGAGATTTGCACACTACCATCAGGCTGATTCGTCGTTTTGACTTCCATAATTTTAGATAGTGAACCAATTAGGTGATCGCGAGTATCGAGGAGCTGCGCCGCATTGCCTCCCGTCCCCGTGGTTTCAACTATCTGTTTATTCACTTCGGCAATATTTGCCATCACGCTATTGGCATGGGCGATGGCGGTATTTCTTTGGTCGTGCGTGTCTTTATGCTGGCCATGAAGCGATTGAGTCAGGGTATTAAAACGAAGCGCGAGAGCTTCTGATTCATTGATAATTTGCTGACGAAGCGGCGTTGACTCAGGCTTGGACGTCGCATCATTAAGGGAGGCAAACAAAGAATCGAGCCCCATATTAAGACTAAAACCATCGGCGCCGAGCATGTTTTCAAGCTGAGCCATACTGCTCATATAACTCGATGCATAATTGGCTGAGCTATTCGTCGACCACGTTTGAGACACCAAGTATTGATCCGTCACTCGGCGAATCCCCGTCACTTCCACGCCCATTCCTGGGCTGCGGGAATCGTACTTGCCACCAGATATCGAAGCCATTAATGCTTGCTGCCGGCTGTACCCTTCGGTGTTGATGTTAGCCACATTTTGCGCCGTCACATCCAATGCAACGCGGTTGGCATTCATACCTGATAGCGCAATATTAACGAGATTCATAATAGATCACGCTCCGTTGTTCTTAGAAGAGGCTGAGAGAAAGCCATCGTAGTGGCAGACTCTTGCGGTGATTGAAGAGTAAAGGCGACTTGTGAGGGGAAAGCGTTAACATCATGGACTGAATTCTTTACCGCGATAAGCTCAGGCTGTGAACTCGCTTCCAAATCATTGGCGGAGGCTAATGACAACGCACTGTTAGCCTCAAACTGCACCTCTGAATGGGAAGGGCTCAGCTGTTTAACCAACATATCGGCAATGCCTGAGTTTTGTTTTTTGGCAAGCTCTATCGCCAACTGGCCATCATGCATATCACGAAATACCCCTTGCTGCTGGGATGAAAACGGACTGTCTTCATCGGCCAATACATCGCTGCTACTGCGCATTTGTCTGAGCACCATTTGCAAAAACATCGCCTCAAACTGACCAGCGACTTCTTTAAGTGCCGCAGGTGAGTCCTGACTATGTTTAATATTGGTGAGGGCAGCATTGTCGTGGTACAGAACCTGTGTATTAATGCTCGAGTTTGTCGTCTCAATTTTCATGCTACTCTCCTAAATCACGACGAGTTCGGCGTTTAAGGCACCGGCTTCATGCAGCGCCTGCAAAATAGACATGAGGTCAGTCGGTGTCGCACCCAAACTGTTCACCGCATTAACAATCGTGTTGAGCTCAGTACCCGCGGGCCAGATGACCATCTGAGCTTGATCTTCTTGGATATCAACCTTGGATTGATCGACCACCACCGTATCACCGTCAGCAAAGGCATTGGGCTGGCTAACACGCTGTGATTCAGAAATGGTTACCGTTAGATTGCCATGACTCACTGCGGCTTCGGTGACCTTAACGTTTTTACCAACCACCACCGTCCCAGTTCGAGAATTGAACACGATTCGGGCTGGCTTCCGCCCCTCAATCACACTCATTTCTTCCAACATTGACATCATGGTGACGCGTTGCTGGGTATCTTTAGGAGCTCGCATGTCGACTCGAGCCTTATTGACGGCAATTGCCACATCAGGACCAAATGTGGCATTGATCTCACGTGCGATATTCTTTGAGGTCGTAAAACTGGCTTTGCGTAGATGCAGCGTGATCTGATCGCGGCTATTAAAATCAGAAGGGATTTCACGCTCCAAAATCGCTCCATTTGGAATACGCCCAGAGGTGGGTGTATTGACGGCAATTTTAGAGCCACTTCGCCCCTCAGCCGACACACCGCCCACCACCATATTACCTTGTGCAACGGCATATACATCGCCGTCCACTCCGCGTAACGGGGTAAGCAAAAGCGTGCCTCCTCGTAGGCTTTTCGCATCACCAATCGATGACACGACGATGTCTAAGGCCTGACCAGGCCCCGCCATCGGGTCAACCATAGCCGTCACACTGACGGAGGCTACATTTCGAAGTTTCGGATTGGCCGCATCATCAATCTGTACACCAAATTGACGCAGCATATTCATGATGGACTGAGCGGTAAATTTCACCTGATTACGATCGCCCTGGCCATCCAAGCCCACGACTAAGCCGTATCCCACCAATTGGTTATTCCTGATGCCTTGAACATCCACCAGGTCCATAATCGGAATCGGTGTTTCTGCTCGCGATGTGGTGCTCATGCCAAGTATCAGTGCCAAAAATAGCGTAGTACACGTTATCTGTTGTCGATTCATTAAAAAGGTATCCACGGGCTGGTAAAGAACTGCGTTAACCACCCTGCTGAGTTACTGTCAGCCAATGCGCCACGCCCTGAGTAAGTGATGCGGGCATCACCAATACGATGAGAAAAAACCTGGTTGTAACGGTCGACATCATCGACACGCACAATCCCTGTCACACGAATAAATTCATCCCCTTGATTAAGACGAATCCATTTTTCACCACTGATGCGTAACACGCCATTTGGCAACACATCATGCACCGTTACCGTAATGGCGCCTTCCAAGCTATTGCCCTGTGAACTGGCAGCAGAGCCATCAAAGTCACGGTCTCCACTTAAACCCACCGCGGTTTCATCGTATGTCTTTCCACCGATGCTGGCCGCACCAAAGTTGACACTCGATGACTTACCAAACTTAGTGTCTGCCTTTTTGCTGGATTGGGTTTCTTCGGCAAGTAGAATCGTCAGCATGTCGCCCACTCGATACGCACGGCGATCCTGAAACAATGTCAGGTTATAGCGGTGTCGGTACAAACTGCCACCCGCCGCTTTCGGCAAATCATAATTGAGTACCGGAGGAGCGTACTTTTGCTCATCTGGTTCGGGCGGCACGAACTCTGGACGGATCGAGCACCCGGAAATACCAAGAAGTAGCATTGCTGTGATAAAGAGTGAACGCCATGTCATGTCAAAATCCTTACGCGTGATGCGACTACTTAAATGGCTTGAGCAACAAACTTGAGCATGTCATCAGCGGCAGAGACGACCTTGGCATTCATCTCGTAGGCACGCTGAGTGGTGATCATGTCGACCATTTCCTCCACCACTTGCACATTAGAACCTTCCAGAGCACCCTGCTTAATACTGCCTGCGCCTTCTTCTCCCGGTATCAACTCTTCGGCTTGACCACTCGCCTCCGTTTCTTTGAATAAGTTCCCGCCCACCGCTTCAAGTCCGGCCGGGTTAATGAATTTCGCCAATGATATTTGACCTAAATCTTGTGGCACTGTGCTGTCTGCGGTAGTCGCGGTTACCGTGCCATCGACCCCAACAGATAAACTCAGTGCGTTGTCAGGCAACTGCACTTGTGGCTCTAGTGGGAGGCCCTGACTGTTCACCATCAACCCCTCGGAGTTGACATGAAACTGGCCATTTCGGGTATACATGATCTGCCCATCGGAGTTTTCAATTTGGAAAAACCCCTGCCCCATAACCGCGAGATCAAGTTCTTGTCCCGTGTTTTGCGCGCTGCCTTGTGTAAAGACTTTCTGCGTGCCCACGACACGAACCCCACTACCAAGTTGTACGCCCGTTGGTAGTTGATTGACTTGATCTACTTGTGCGCCCGGTTGACGTTGAATGCTGTAGAACAAATCCTCGAAGACCACTCGATCTCGTTTAAAGCCCACGGTATTCACGTTGGCGAGATTGTTTGAGATGGCTGACATCTTGGTGTCTTGCGCAGCCATACCAGTCTTACTGATCCATAGTGCTGAATGCATTGTGTTGCTCCTTTGCCGTGCGCGTTAACGCGCACTCATTAATTTATTGCCTGCTTGTGCCAGTGTTTCTGCCGTTTTCATCATGCGGATTTGCATCTCAAAATTTCGAGTGAGTGACATGACACTAAGCAGCTCATCAATGGCGGATACGTTACTGGCTTCTATGTGCTCAGGGGCGAGATTAACGGTCGCATCGGCGGCAAACGGCGCCCCCGTATTACTGTGCAGTAAGCTGTCGCTTTCTTTTTGCAGCTGTGTCGGATCAGGTTTTACCAACTTCAGTTGCCCAACCTCGACCTCGGCATTACCACCGGGTGGGATAATGGCAACCCGGCCGCGCTCACTGATTTCCACTTTTTGATAGTCAGGCAACACCATCGGCCCGTTATCACCCACAACGGCAAAGCCGTTGATGCTCATCGCCCCCAGCTCATCGACCTTGATATTCCCGGCTCGGGTGTAGGCCTCATCACCGGCAGGCGTTTGCACGGTAAAGAAACCATCGCCCATCACCGCGACATCCAAGGCTCGACTGGTTTTCACGATGTCACCCGCATCAAAACGGGTTGCCGCTGAATTGGTCACTACCATGGTGCGACCATCAAAACCAGAACCGGAAAGCGGCACGCTTTTTACCCGTTCCATGTCGGCCCGAAAACCTGCAGTGTCGGCATTCGACAAGTTATTGGAACGAACATGCTGCGCCTTAAGTACGCGGCTTGCGCCCGTTGTTGCAGTAAATAGTAAGCTGTCCATGCTCGAATCCTTACACTGCGTTGAACAGGGCTTGTGTCAGCTTATCGGAGGTCGAAATCGTCTTAGCATTAGCTTGATAATTACGCTGCGCGGTCATCAAATTCACTAGTTCAGACGTCAGGTCCACATTGGATCCTTCTAACGCGCCTGGCGTTAAGTCACCCAGAACCCCCGTCCCCGGAGTCCCCATCACTGGCGCACCAGAGCCGTAGCTTTGTGTCCAAGCAGTGCCATTGGTTTTCGCCAAGCCTTGTGGGTTAGCAAAGTTAGCTAAGACCACTTGACCTTGAAGTTGTGATTGACCATTGGTGTAGGTCGCAAACACCATCCCATTGTCTTCCACGCGCACACCCGCCAGTTCACCCGAGGTATAGCCATTCGGGCTATTGGTGCTCACACCAAATGCGGCGCCAAACTGAGTGCTGCCCGCCAAACTGATATCGATACTCATGTTGTTGGCACCGGCAGCCGGGAAGGCAACGTTAAAGCTGCCTGTCGGAGAGGCCAATGTACCATCGGTGTCAAAGGTCACGTTTTGGGTTGTTGCGGCCGGGGTCGTCGCCGAGCCATCGACTTCAACATTCACTTGCCATGTATTGTCGGCTGTCTTGGTAAAATACTGGGTGACGGTATGCGGGTTGCCGAGCGAGTCATGTACTTTGGTGGTGTAAGAGGAATTAAATGAACTAGGATCGGTTGAATCAAACGGTGTTACCGCTTGGTCAATAACCTTTGAGCTGGCATCAAAGTTGGCAACAAAATCCAGTTTATCGGTTGCTTGAGCGGCCAATGACGAGGTGCTGATTTTCACATCCCCCACCGAACCCGTCAGTAAGTTGTTTTTGCCATCCACGTTATAACCTTGCAGCTTTGCCCCTGTGTTGCCGACGACATAGTTTTCTTTATCCGTACCAAACACCCCTGCGCGGGTATACAAGGTCTGCCCCATGTGGTCTTTAGTCACAAAGAACCCGTTACCATTAATCGCTAAATCCATGGAACGTCCCGTTCCAGAAACCGAGCCGTTTTTATCAAAATTTTGAGAGATAGCGGCAACTTCAACCCCACCAGCTTGCATACCGTTATAGACCGCAGAAAACTCGGTTCTCGCTTCTTTAAAACCATACGTCGATGCGTTAGCAATATTGTGGCTAATCGTGTTCAGTTGTGTGTTGGTGGCGTCCAGGCCACTTAATGCGATATCAAAGCTCATGATGTCCTCTTCTTGGTATTTTGTGTGATGTACTCAACAAGGCGCTAGGCACCAAACTGGCTGATCTGATAAAAAGGCACGCTACCGACACCGGTAATATTGACCAGTGCTGCGCCACCTGTGCTTGGGATACGAACCTGCTCTACCTCACCGGCAAGCAAAAGATTCGGCGAGGTCTGTCCCTCTTGAACTTCCACTGACACTCGGTAGTTGCCTGGCTTCAAGCCGTGCTCTTCAGGGTCAAGGGAGAACTCAACATCACCGGCGGCATGGGCGCCAAGTGGCACTGTCGTCTTCTGCCCAAACTCATCTTCGACAATTAGGTTTACTTGGTTTGATGAATGAGCAAGCTCAATTTTCCCATTCTGAGCAGTCTCACCCATCTCAAACCCATTGCTGCTGACATACACGGTTTGTCCGACTAAGCCTGCCGTTGATAGCACCTGCATATTGTCGAGGAGCACCATACTGTTCTGCATCAGTGACGACATATTTTCAGTACTTTGAACCTGCGAGAACTGCGCAAGCTGACTAACATATTCAGTGCCATCTAACGGGTTTAAGGGATCTTGATTTTGTATCTGTGCGACCATCAAGGTGATGAATTCATTTTGCAGTGCGCTACTGCTATTCATGTCTTGCGGGTTGGCCGAAACACCTGCATCGGTTTGTGCCGGCAACGGGGTATCGCTCGACAATGCACTAAACTGAGCAATACTCATTAGCGACCCTCCCCTAAACGCAATAACCCTTGCTGCATACTTTTCACGTTAGCGAGTACCTCGACATTGGTCTCAAAGCTACGAGTCGCTGACATCATGTCAGCCATCTCTGTCACCACATCAATACCTGGGTAATACACATAGCCTTCTTGGTTCGCTAATGGGTTACTGGGTTCAAAACGCTGCTCGGCTTGTGATTGACTTTGCACCACGTCCACGATTCGCACCTCGGCATTGGGATACAATGCTTGCTCGGCCGAGAGTTGGGATTTGTTGTACACCGTCGCAAAAACGGGCTTGAGTGCTTTATAGGCATCGTCTGGGTTTGCAGAGACAGCATCCGCGTTGGCTAAGTTACTGGCGACAGTATTGAGCCGCACAGTTTGCGCCGTCATCGCCGACCCCGCGATAGAATAGATATCCGTAAATGACATGATTAACGTCCTTCAATTGCTTTTGCCAAGCCATTCAACTTCATATTGAGAAACGTTAGGCTGGTTTGAAAATCCATGTTGTTTTGCGCGAACTTGGCCTGCTCAACACCCAATTCCACCGTATTGCCATCTTTGCTGTTTTGGTAAGGCATCGAATACTGAGACTCAACCATGAGTTGAGGTACGTTAGACGACACGCTATTCGGCGTTACTTGCCCCATCACGGCCTTAAAGCTAAGGTCTCTGGCTAGGTATCCAGGGGTGTCAACATTTGCTAAGTTACTAGCCAAGACCTTGGTACGCTGAACCCGAAAGTCGAGAGCATTAGGATGAACCCCTAGTGCATTTTCAAAGCTGATTGCCATCTCACATTCCTTTCCATCGGCAAAGTACCGAGAGACGTTACAATTTACATGCCATAAATTTAATTCACTAAAAACAATGCATTACAATAATAAAAGGAAGTCAGACTTCCGTTTATCGGAAGTGTTCACCATGATATGGAAGAAACTAGGAAGCATAGTTTTGATACTGTTGAGCCATTCTGTCATGGCCCAACAATCACAAACCATGACGGCGAAAAGTATCACTCAAGACGTTGAGAAGTCGGTGAAAGATGAACTGTCACTGCTCGCAAGTCAGCAACAATGGGGCGAGTTTGAAGCCACTCTCGTGACCTTAGTTCCAGACTCAGTAAAACACCTTGAGCGTTGTTTACAGCCTCTATCAATTACAGGTCGCGATAATCATTATTTCCCCGTTGGCCACCTAAAACGCAGTGTCACTTGCCAAGACGGCCAGAATGATTGGCGCATCAACACGACGGTACGTGTCACGTTGTCGTTGCCTGTGGTGGTGGCAGCAAAAACCTTAAATCGCCACGACAACATCACCTTTAAAGATGTCAAACTCGAGCAACGCTCAATCACTCGAGATATGCCGTTTATTGTTCGTCTTGACCAAGTCATAGGGAAGAATGTGAATAGGCGTCTACGTTCTGGGCAGCTCATCAATGCACGCTTTATTAGCACCCCGCCGCTAGTGGAAAAGGGTAACGAGGTGATCATGGTCGCCACCTCTGGGAAGTTCAGCGCCAGCACCCGAGGACTCGCAATGGAAACAGGGGGAAAAGGAGAGCAAATTCGAGTGCAAAATTTGAAATCAAAAAAAATAATTCGCGCCGTCGTGACAGGATTAAATCAAGTTCAAACCCAGTTTTGAGTGCCGCATAGCCAACATAAATATTGGGCTCAAGGTATCAGATTTCATCTTATGGCCTCGTCAACACATCACGTTGTGCTGTACAAAAAAAAGAGGCGTACCCACATTTAATGATCCTCCCATGTTTGTCGCCCTATATCGTTAACAATCGATACCGTTAACAGCATGTGACAGGAGATGTGCAATGAAAATCGACAAGGTAGCGGGTGGGCATGTTCCACAAACGGCGCTTAAGCAGCCCAATACGTCCGCAACAGAAGCGCCCAGTCGTCAATCCATCAATGCCGCTGTATTCAATGCTAATACGGTCGCTCTGGATACCGCTCAAGCTGAGCTATCCCAACTGCCCGATGTCGACATGGCCAAGGTTGAGCAAGTTCGCAATGCATTGAAAAATGGTGACCTCTCTTTGGACGTTCAAGCCCTCTCTCAGGCGGTGATGCGCTTTCATACGGGGCACGACTAACGATTAATGGCAAGCACGTCGACAATAGAACAGATGACAAAGTGAACGTAAAGCGTTGAGAATAATGAGGATTCCATGACAGTAACAAAAAGTGAATTGGTGCAGAATTTTGTGGTTTCCATCTCGGATGACATTAGGCTTTATCACAAATTACTTGCACTTTTGCAGCACCAAAAAGCTTTATATCTCAAATTGGATGGCAATGCGCTCAATAAAAACATTGAGCAGCAACTTCCAGTTTTGAAACAATTAAGCCGCGGCGCGGCCACTCGTACTATGTGCTTACAACAACTGCAATTGCCAAGCTCAGAGATAGGAGTGAAAGCACTAACAAAAGCACTGCCCATTAAGTTACAAGCACACGTCGTCAAGCAATGGTCAGTATTAGAAGCTTTAATTAAGCAGTGTCAACGCTGTAACCATGATAACGGACAAAGCTCTGCGGCCTTTCATGAGCTGCTGGGAGAATTGACAGGCAAAGCCCCGAACACATATGAAGAACAAGCTGTCTATGGTGAGTATGCCCGTTAACTCGTGCCTGCAAGACCAACCGTTAGGTCGCCACACGATTAGAGTGGTGACCATAGCAGTGCTTTCTCTACTATTCATGTTTAGCAGCACAAGTTTCGCGATTAGCTCGCAACAATCCACCATCAGTCAAAGTGCGATCACGCCTCACCTAGAGATATTAAAGCCTTATCAAGCCGCTATTCTCAATAAACTCGACACGTTCAGCCCTTTAATTAACGACCTCTTCAAGCAGCTTACTCATCATTCGTTACCGGAAAGTCTAATCTTGATACCCATGCTCGAGTCTTCCTATAACCCGAAGGCTGTATCCGCCGCGAATGCGGCTGGTCTTTGGCAGCTGATCCCTGCCACGGCAACGCGTTTTGGATTGACGGTCAATGACCATAAGGATGAACGCTTTGATATTGAGGCCAGTACGTCTGCTGCCTTAAAGTACTTAGATTTTCTTTATCGTAAATTTGACGGCGATATCAATCTAACGTTAGCCGCTTACAATGCGGGTGAAGGTCGTGTACAGCGGGCAGTGAGTCGGGCAGGCACTCGACAATTTGATCACTTAATTTTACCCAGCGAGACTCGCCAATATGTATTACGTTATCACGCGCTGTTAACGCTGGTCGATCTGGATAAATTAAAGCAACCAGGTACAACAACGCAGGAAACATTTACCCCGTTATTCTTATTTGGACAACACTCAGCAAAGCAACAAGTCTCACTTATCGACCTTACCCCTCTGCCAGCATTAATTTCATTGTGACCCTTATCTAGTTACGAAAACTCTTGCTTTGCAGAATGCTTTTCGCTGGTAAGATGCTGGCATCTTTACTCCGTTTACCGTGTGCCACCTCCTCATGCAAAATGAACGAAAAGCTCTACTCTTTGCTTTATCCGCTGTCCTACTTTGGTCTACGGTTGCGACCGCATTCAAGCTCACCTTGGAAGAGTTCACGCCTGCTCAAATGGTCTTTGTCGCCTCTCTGGTTTCTGCCATTGCGCTCGTGATTGTGTGCGGGGCTCAAGGCACACTAAAACAAATCAAAACGACGTTTATTTCCAATCCTTGGTACTACGTATTGCTTGGGCTGATCAATCCGTTTGCTTATTACCTCATTTTGTTTAAAGCCTATGACTTGTTGCCCGCTTCTCAGGCGCAACCCATTAATTACAGCTGGGCGATAACCTTAACCTTAATGGCTGCCGTATTCTTGAAGCAGAAAATTCGAGGCCAAGATTGGATTGCGTGCTTATTGGGCTATTTCGGTGTGGTTGTTATTGCCACCAAAGGCGATGTGCTAGGGCTGCAATTTGATAGCCCATTGGGTGTCGGCCTTGCTCTTATTTCCACCCTGCTCTGGGCAAGCTATTGGATTCTAAATACCAAGAACACGGCTGACCCAGTGATTGGGGTTTTGCTGGGCTTCTTAGTTGCATTGCCCTTGGCATTTGGCGTCGCAATTTTTGAGGGCGCTTCTTGGGGCGGTATTAGCACGCAAGGTTGGCTCGCCGTGACTTATGTGGGTTTGTTTGAGATGGGCATTACGTTTGTCTTGTGGCTCAGCGCTCTTAAGCTCACACAAAATACGGCGCGCATCAGCAACTTAATCTTTGCTTCGCCATTCATATCTCTCATGCTCCTTGCTTATGTGATTGGAGAAGAGATTCACCCGTCAACACTGGTGGGCTTGGTGTTGATTGTCATTGGCTTAGTGGTGCAGCAGATTAAACGTCGCTAGGTTTTAGCATTTTATTTGCCTCAATAAGGCCGAGTTTAAGGTGGCCATTGAGGCAATGACACCTCATCGCGAAATGATACGAATAGAATGCTGTTTTTATTGAAGAGCACATAAGGTTAAAACATCTACATGAATGACACGATTGCGATTCGCTTAACAAAAGACCAAGACCTAAAACAGGCCATCCAGTCGCTGGTCACCGAGCATAATATTAAAGCGGGAAGTGTTGCGTCATGTGTCGGATGTCTTCAGTCGATTCATATTCGCCTTGCCGGCGCCACTCAGTCCATCATGATGCAAGCACCCTTTGAGATCGTTTCCCTGATGGCCACGCTTACGCCTTGTCATCAACATATTCATATTGCGGTGGCCGATGCCCAAGGAAAAGTGATCGGTGGCCACTTGCTCGAAGGCAGTCTCGTTGATACCACTGCAGAGCTTATCCTCCATCGATATCCTGACCTTCATTTTAGTCGAGAACATGACCAGACCACGGGCTATACCGAATTGGTGATAACACAGATTTAGACCCAATATAATTACCTGTTATTCACTCACAACGCGCCTATTCCAACGACAAATTTTATTCACTGTTTTAACGAAAAATCCCTTCTTTTTATGTGACTGTATTATTGAAAATTAATACAAATAACCAGACATCACTAATAAATCAGTTCTTAACTCCAATCGCTCATTTTTAAATCAACTCGATTGATTGCATATTGCTGTCAGTCCTGTAGAAAAAGAGCGATAGCAAAATAAATTTTTCGCGAAGTGTACATATTTTTGAACGCGAATAACTAAACCCTCATGGATAATAATTACAAAGGAATTTTAAATATGGAGAGTTCCATCTCGTCACCTGCCACTACACGTGCCGGATTGAGTCAATTAATTCGCTCCCTTGGCCCTGGTATTATGATGGCCGCTGCCGCCGTAGGAGGCTCACATCTGGTTGCCTCAACCAAAGCTGGCGCCATTTATGGCTGGCAGTTAGCTGCTCTGATTTTGCTGGTCAACCTTCTTAAATATCCATTTTTTCGAGCCGGCATCCAGTACACCATGGGAACAGGCGATAGCCTTATTCAGGGTTATGCTAATCTAGGTCGTGGTTATTTGTGGGTTTTTACGATACTCAGCGTCATTTCAGGCATCATTAATACCGCAGCATTACTGCTATTTAGTGCTAGCTTACTTGGGTATTTTTTACCCTTTGAATTACCGCTCGTCGCCTTATGCGGCATTGTTTTAGCTACGTGCCTTGCTATCTTGTTTGCGGGTCATTATCGCGCCCTCGATACCCTGTCAAAGGTCATCATGGCCGTGTTAACGGTTGCAACGGTCACCGCGGTTTGCATCGCTATCTCAAATGGCAGTGCCGCGCCAGCCGACTACCAAGCCCCGTCGCCATGGACCATTGCTTCTATTGGTTTCATTGTCGTGACCATGGGCTGGATGCCAGCCCCTATTGAGATCTCAAGCCTAACGTCGATGTGGCTAAAAACCCAATGTAAGAAACAAACCGTAACGCCAGAGTCGGCATTGTTTGATTTTAATGTTGGCTATATTGGCACCGCCTTACTGGCCATTGTTTTCTTGGCACTTGGGGCACTCGTGATTCACGGGTCTGGCACTGAGCTGTCGGCATCGGGCGTTGGCTTCTCTCATCAGCTCGTCAGCATGTACGCGTCAACCATTGGTGAATGGTCTCGCTACCTCATTGCTGTGATTGCCTTTTTCTGTATTTTTGGTAGCACCATTACCGTCATCGATGGCTATTCTCGTGCCATCGCAGAATCGCAGCGCTTGCTGCAAAAGAAAACAGCGGACAACCCCAAACACTTTCAGGCGTGGGTGGTTATTGTCGCAGTGGCGGCCATTTCGATTATTGCGTTTTTTGCTTCTGCATTAATGCCTATGCTTAACTTTGCTATGATCCTCGCATTTGTTACGACGCCAGTATTCGCGCTTTTGAACTACATATTGGTGTCACGAACTCAGCTTCCAGCCGCCCTACAATTGGGGACTAAGCTCAAAGTGCTTTCGTGGGTCGGCCTCACTTACCTATTTGGCTTCCTAGCTATTTTCATCTGGTGGAAATGGCTGATGTAATGCCTTAAAAACAAATGTATTAATAAAAGCCGAGCAAATTGCTCGGCTTTTTTTGACGCCATCGTTTTTTCCTGAATACCAGTATTGATCTCTTTAAATAGAATGGGACAATAGCTCACTTCTCCTAGTTCATCGCATTGCTATCAGTTCTGAGACTAGACGCACTCAATGAACAACCTGTAATGACATGATTTAAGGTGCTTTTCATGCTTAATCTAGATAAATACCAAGGCATCATTTTTGATCTCGACGGCACACTGGTCAATTCAATGGTGGCCCACGCAGAGGCTTGGGAAGCAACCTGTCAGGCATTTGATATTCCCTATGATAAAGAGTGGCTTGACCAATTAGGGGGGATGCCTTCAAGAAAAGTGACGCTGGAAATCCTCAAACGCTACACGCTAGATTTAGACGCCCAAGCGATTACCAAACATAAAGTTGAGGTTTTTGAAAGGATTGAGCATAAAGGCGACATTATTCCAACGATCTACAAGATCCTGAAAGAAAATTACAAAAATAAACCAATCGGCATTGGTACTGGTGCGCAGTACAAGCACGCAAAAGAGATACTTGATACCACCGATATTCTCAGTATGGTGCAGGCTTTGGTGACCTCTGATGACGTCGACAACCATAAACCCAATCCTGATACCTTTGAAAAAGTCGCCCAGCAACTCTCCCTTGCAGCCTCAGATTGTGTGGTATTTGAAGATACCTTGATCGGCCGTCAAGCGGCTAACAGGGCTGGTATGGACTGCTACTTAGTTGCTCAAGGGGAGATTGTTGATTTTTATCCTGCTATTTAGGAATAACTCACGTCCACGTTATCACTTCAGTTCTTTACTGACCCCGCTCTTTTCATAATGAAGGTCATTGCCGGCCAATCGTTGAAAAGGGCGCAAGCCAAACAACGGCATTATCGAATATATATGGTCAAACAGATCAGATTGGATATCCTCATACTGCGCCCAATCAACAATATTCGTAAAGCCATAGATCTCAAGAGGAAGGCCTTCCGGTGTCGGTTGCAACTGTCGAACCATGAGTAACATGTATTGATGGATGTCTTTATTAGCGCGCAAGTACGCATTCAAATACGCTCGAAACAATCCAACATTCGTAAATTGGCGAGAATTCCCAATGATATCGTCTTGTTTAAGGTTTTCGTTATAACTCTCTAATTCTTTCGATTTTTCATAAATATGCTGACGCAATAAACATATCTTAGTTAAGTCTTTTACTTCTTCATGAGACATAAATCGGATTGACGTAACGTCCAAGTTAACGGAACGGGTAATACGCCGCCCGCCCGACTCCGACATTCCTTGCCAATTGATGAACGCATTTTGAACCAGCGCGTAAGCAGGCAACATACTGACGGTGTTGTCGAAATTCCGCACTTTGATCGTCGTCAGTGAGATTTCTTCAACGGTACCATTTGCGCCAAATGAATCCATCTGGATCCAATCATTAAGGCTTACCATCCGGTTTGCAGACAGTTGGATACCCGCCACAAATCCCAAAATAGTATCTTTGAATACCAACATCACAAAACCAGTCGCGACACCAAGTCCGGAAAACAATAGAACGGGCGCTTCGTTCGCAAGAACGGAAATAGAAACAATTAGGCCAATGAAAAACGTAAACAGCTTTATGAGTTGAACAAAACTTTTGACGGGCATTCGACGCGCGATGCCATTTTGAGTCGCTAGGTCGTTAAGAGCATCAAGGAATGAGAAAATCATCCAAATAATAAGCACAAGGATGGTAATGGCTAGAAATCGGTCAACAATAGCCGTCAATACTTCAAAATGACCAATCGCGATAGGGACAAACAGATTCAAGACGAGCACTGGCGTGAGTAATGATATTTTTCCCAGGACATCATTTTTATAAAGGCTGGTTGCAAATGGTTTGTTCACTCTCTCAAGCACGTTATTACACAATCGAATAATCAAGTGATGCACGAATACATAACTAAGCACAGCCACAACAATACTGATCGCAACAAGTATCACTGTTGTGGACACACCATAAACATCGTTATCTGGCAGAACACCGCTCAGCTTATTGACAACAAAATCACGAAAAGGGTGTCCTAACAAATAATCATCCTCAACGGGTGGGCAAACTTTAACAAGATGAATGACTTAATCTAAGTCGCTATGAGTGAACGTTATACCTAATAAGACTAGACGAACTTGCCTCAATACGCTGTTGTTGTTCCAATATTTTCTCAATCAGAAGGTTCATAGCCGTAATATTCGTAAGGTAAAAGCTTGTTTGAATGCGATTTCAGACCCATATTAGAGAGATAACCTATAATTCGACGATCAGGAGTCACAATGAAGGGCGTTATTTCTATTCAATCTCATGTTGTATATGGTCATGCTGGAAATAGCTCAGCCGTTTTTCCATTACAGCGTATGGGTTTTGAGGTCTGGCCTATTCATACTGTCCAATTCTCTAACCATACACAGTATCAACAAGGTTGGACTGGACAAGCCTTTTCCGCTGAAGACATCTCAGCACTGATGAACGGTATTGATAATATTGGGCAGCTGGTAAATTGCGAGGCTGTTTTATCGGGTTATCAAGGAAGCTCAGAACAGTGCCTTGCGGTGATAGAAGCGGTCAACAAAGTCAAAGCGCAAAACCCAAACGCATTGTATATCTGCGACCCTGTGATGGGTTCTCCTGAAAAGGGATGCATTGTACCTGCAGGGACAACCGAGCACCTCGTTAAGCGTGTGATGCCAATGGCTGATGTCATTGTGCCGAACCAATTTGAACTAAGCCAGTTTACCAACATGGAAATTAACAGCCTCGATGATGCAGCAAGCGCTTGTCGCCAGGCATTGACACTCGGACCTAAGATGGTACTAGTGAAACACTTACACAGTGTGTCTAATGAGCAATTCACTATGATGCTCGCAACAGAGCAAGATTGTTTCATCGCTCAGCGTCCTCACCTTGATTTTGACAAACAACCGGTCGGTGTTGGCGATCTTATTTCCGCATTGTTTACTGGTGGTTTATTAAAAGGTTGGACCCCAGAACAAGCATTTGAACATGCGAACAATGCCAGTTATGCCGTGTTGAAAGAAACACAAAAACGCACTGAATGGGAGCTGCAAACGATAGCAGCACAGCAAGAGTTAGTCTCGCCGGAAGAGTGCTTTCCAATACAGAAGATTTAATGAGAACGCAGAAATAAACTGCTGTGACTGAGCAGTTTATTTCTTGTATGACTTTTACTTATTATTCCTAAACACTTATGTGCGGACCCAATAAAGCTTGCCCGTAACAGAATTTTCGGACAATAAAGTTTGCCCGTAAGAGCGTTAACAAAGTTTCCATAATAGCCTCTAAAGATGATTCACAAGCAATACCTATGCATGTGTATTTCGTGCTTTAAAAAAAAATCACATGGATTAGTGTGTACCATAAAATCATGTGCTTCTAGTCTTACCTTAATTATAGGTTTTACTGGACAAAAGTCCGCTACACTCCATCTGGTACATTTTGAACAGTTATGATTCTTACTTTTAATTAGTGTCTCTTTCAAAGAACATGCCTGACTCAAGCCAAACCAATAATCTTTATATTCTGCTCGACTAAAAAATTCTACAAACTGCTTAGGAAGCTCTCTACCATAGTTGGTAAAATCACTATGTAGCTGTCTATCAGAAATAGGTTTCCTTCGCCCATCCGCATAATAATAATCTTTGAAACTTCGACCGAGGTAATCATCGTCCCTCCACATTGATGCCCATCGATAAAAGTCATCAAGTAAACAAGGCATTATATGAACCTTAGTTTCATCTTCATTGTTTGTTCTTGTTGGCAGTTGTTTATATTCATCTGTATCACACTCTGGAATAGCTTCTCCAACCAAAGCCCTACTCAAAATATTGACCGCTTTTTTATGACTAAAAGCCTTTAACTGTATGAGTGTTTTTTGATGCCGATTACACCACGACTCAAAAAGCCATTCAGACTTTAAATACCCATAACCTTGACTTCCTATTGATTCTACGATGCAAGAGCGACAAAACCGTATTGGAATGGATCCTTTCCCTGAAGTCGATATCAAAGAGTTATCAAAAAAGCAATTAACAGAGTCTAAGTAATCAAAAGGGTTGTCATACAAACCAGCCCTTTTTCTAGCTAACCCTGAGCGCCTTAAAAAAGCTAATAACTCTACGTCATTAAGTTTTTCTCTTTGTACATTACAGTCTTTAGTAAATGAGGGAAATGCGTGCATATAACCATTCACACCAATAACAGAAGAAAAATCCATCATTCCAGAAACTAGGAGGTTGCGGAAAACCCAACTGTGAGCTGATTCATCCTCTGTATACTTGAGTTCAATCATGCTAACTGATAAACACTCTGTCCTTGCCCTGGGTACTTCTCATAGACATGCATGTACACTTCAGAACAAGTCTTTGGCCATAGATCATCATCGTATGACTCCGGTAGCCGGTCTAAAACGTCTTCGATATAGCTACGAACGCGAGCCTTGGTTCTCTGCTTTTTACGCCAGTCGATAACTAGTAACTCTTTCATGTTATCAACCAGCTCCTTCGCTATTCGCTTAACTTCATTTCGCTCTTTTTCATTGAGCGGTAATTCCTGAGTCATTAAATCAAAGACGGCTAACTCTTCCTCACTAAGTCCTTCTCTAACGGTTCTTTTTTCTTCATGATCAAGGTCATGTAAGAACCCTGAAAGCTGCTGGAAGAACTCCTCGGCGGTATAAGCACCAAGATTATAGTCATCAATAAGCTCTTGGAACTTTTGTTGTAGATCTTGCCTCGATTTATTTTTCAGCATCATTGGTTGTAGCTTCCGCTCAATGATATTTCTTAAGCGTTCAGCATCCGACTTTTGAGGCTTTTTAATTTTCGTGACCATTTCAGCGAGCGCGTCAAAATCGATACCCGCAATATTGATTGGTTCAGGAAGGTTACTCTTTATCTGAATGGTCGTAATGGACTCATCAAGCAACTCATTAACTTGATGACGCACCACATCTAGCACGTCCTCATCATCAATGGATACACCTGATTTCTGACGCATCTGAGCATAGATCACATTGATAGCAATACGATGAGGTACAAATTCATTTGCGTCATCATCTGGAAGGACAGCTTTAAATATTCGATTAACTTGGCGAACGAAAGCGGTGAACTCATCTTTGAGGTCTGGGGCAAGTAGCACTTCACTCGCATCATCAAGCATTTGTAATTTTGTAAAACCTTCTGCTGGGGCAGATATGACCGCATCGATATCAATATCTTGTTTTGATAGAAAGACCTTTAATTCATCAATCGCAGTAGCTAATGCAGCAACAAGCTCTCGCTTATCTCTAGCAGGGCTATCAATTCCATAACCAGCACCGGGCTCACCTACTTGCCCCCCACCATACAGACCAAGAGCAACCTGTAGTGCACTGAAAATATTAATATAATCGACAACCTGACCCGCACTCTTACCTGGAAATACTCGGTTTGCACGAGCAATCGTCTGCATCAAGGTATGGTTCTTAAGTGGCTTGTCTAAATAGAGGGTAGAAACTGATGGTGCATCAAAGCCCGTAAGCCACATAGCACAAACGAAAACGATACGAAGGTTGTCATCTGGGTCTTTGAATTTTTCATCAATATCCTCTTTGACCATACGCTCTCTGTGTGTCTTATAATCGAGACCTTTTTTAGCTAAACGTTCTTCATCATTTTGCTCACCAGACACCACTACAGCCATGTCTGTTGATTCCATATGTTCAATTTGAAACTCTAGCTTTGCTAACCGGCTACCTTTAGCAAACTTGGCCTGAGACCTCAGGCTTTTCAGCTTCACTTGCCACGCATCTGAAACCTTGTCGTACATTTTAATTGCTGTAGCTTTATCAATAGAGACAACCATTGCTTTACCCAACAGACCGCCTTTAAAGGGAGCTCGATTGATGTAGTGATCTACTAAATCTTTAGCTATTGTTTCCAAACGGTCATCACGTGTAATAATGTGATACGACTTACTGAACTCTCGCTCTAGCTTTTCTTCTTGTTCATCAGTCAAATCTGATTGTTCAATAATATCTGCAATTTCATCACCAACGTCATCACGGGATAAATTGACTTCTGGAACTCTGTTTTCGTAATACAGTGGCAATGTCGCACCATCATCAACCGCATCCGCAAAGTTATAGATACTGATGTAGTCACCAAATATTTCTTGGGTTTTTCCGCTCTCTTTATTCCCTTCTTCAGATACCTGTTCAGATAATAAAGGCGTACCTGTAAAGGCCATATAAGAAGCATTTGGCATGGAACTACGCATGTTCATCGCTAAAGAGTCATATTGGCTTCTGTGGGCTTCATCGGTGATTACAATGATGTCATCACGTTCAGATAAAAGAGGATAATTACCCTTTTCGTCCCCTTTGAATTTTTGAATCAATGTGAAAACGAAGCGGTGGTCTTCTGCAAGAAGTGTTTTTAGTTCAGCGCCAGATTCAGCTTGGCAATTCTCGGTTAATGCGCCAGAAGAGTGGAAAGTTTTATATATTTGGTCGTCTAAATCTGTACGGTCAGTGATAAGTACAAACGTCCAGTTTCCAGTGTATTTTCGGAATGCTTTTTTACAGAAGAAAACCATTGAGAAGCTTTTACCGCTACCTTGTGTATGCCAAAAAACACCCAACTGACCTGAACGCTCTTTTACATTAGTAAGCCCTTCTAAGGCTTGGTTTACTCCAAGATACTGATGGTATTTAGCAACAATTTTTAACGTCTGCTTTTTCTTCACAAACAATATGTAGTTTTCAATAATATCCAAGAAGCGGGTGCGATCACATACACCTCTGATAACGACTTCAAGGCTTACGCGGCGAGGTTCTTTTTCACTCTTAACTTTCTTCCATTCTGCAAAGTGTTCCCACTGGCTAGAGATAGAACCCACTCGCGACTGAATACCATTAGATAGCACGATGATTTGATTATAGTGAAATAGCTGAGGAATGGTGTTCCGATAATCTTTTAGATTGTCTTTGTACGCATTAAAGAGGTTCTTATGGCTAGTCTTAAGCTCAATAAACAACAAAGGTAAGCCGTTTACAAAGCCTAATAAGTCTGGGCGTCGAGTTTCAATCTCTCCAGAAATAGACATCTGACTGCAAAGCAAAAAGTCATTTTCATCCGCAGTTTCCCAGTCGATATAACTAACCACATAATCTTCTTCATCATCAGAGGTAGCGGTATAGGTATAGCCATCTTTCAATAACAGGTATATCGCTTCATTTGCAGCTATATCACTCATAGATGAACGGTCACGACACATCTCATCAATTGCTTCTTGCAATACTAGAGGTGAGATACCTTTGTTTAACTTCAGTAAAGCCTCTCGAAGACGGTTAGTTAGTACAACATCGTTACGGGTTTCACGTCCAAATGCGAGATCACCTTCAGCATCCTTACCAAAAGTCTCATCCCAACAAGTTTCCGTATACCAATCAAGGCTATCGAATAGCGCAATAGCCGGTTGTTCAACTAGACCATCTTCCGTATATGTCATTATCTTCTCTTATTCAAATCAGTCACTAAGCCGATAATTAAGTCCAAATCAGCTTTAATTTCGGCTATGTTTCTGGGCCGCTGCTGTAACCCTGTCGCCGTGTCATGCCCCTGGAAAAATGTACTGCAATTCGACATTCCTAGATTAATAGCATCGTAATCAGCTTGGGTAATGTCTTCTACAATTTTTTTGATGCGTTGCGTTTGGATCGAGCGTCCAAACCTGGTTACAACATTATTGAATAACTTCTCTTCAACTAACCTTTCCCAAGCTTCACGAAGAAAATTATAAAAATCATAACAATGTTTTGAGTATTCAAGCTCAGTTCCCGTTCGGTCTACTTTTTCTAATTCTTGATATGCTGAATTTAGTTGCCCAATTCTTGCTTTTATCGGTAAGGCATCCCAAGGAGGAGTACGATCAACAAGACCGGTATGCTTACGGCTACGGTCTAAACGAATCTGCGTAGCAGATGCACCATTTACTTTCTCTACACACTCTAGTAGATACTTGTAAAAAGCAATGTCATGCGTAAATACAACAACTTGCCTTTCAAGTGACTCTTCTACAAGACGTTTACCGATGTCTTCACGCCATCGATGGTCAAGTGAGTTAACAGGGTCATCAAAAACAACAGCGGAACTTCTACCATCTGAAATGATTTCCGCCATGAAACAAGCAATCGCTATACACCGTTGCTCACCTTCACTAGCAATTTCGGCAACGACACTCTTACTGCCATCAGTAATTTCTAATTTTGAAAGTTGCTGACTAGCAGAGCCTCTTGTTTTTACTTCTACATTGAACCTATCAAACCCGAACTTATTCAATTCTTCGCCAAAGCACTTCACTAATGGTTCAATTATCGTCGATTTGCTCAGCTCATTAGAAAGAAGCGTTACTTGTCTAGTTGTAGTAACGTCCTCAATCGAATTCAGCTTATTTTCAAAAACATACCGAGATATGTTTTTGATGATGCTATCCTTATTTTCTGCCACTAACTGCCGCGATTTTAGCTCTGCCAGAGCTTTTTCCTTTTCTGCAAGTAATGCGCTATGAGACTCATCATCATCTTTAGCTAACAACCTAATGTCTGCATTCAGCTCTTCTAATATTCCTTCACAATAAGTTATTGGCCGTTTGTCGATATCAGATAAACCTATTTTGGAATCTTGACTTAAAAACTCCGATTGACGCAACTTTAGCGACTCAACAAACGTAGCCACGTCAGCCTTAAATGAACTACCTTCCGGTGTAAGCTCATCAATAACGGCATCGTAATCACTAAAATCTATTACAAGTTCGTCAATTTTCTTAATGGCATCCTTGCTTTTTTTACTTGCAGTTTCTGCTTCTTGAACAGCTTGGTCAGCGACAAACTCCTTAAATGACGTCAATTTATCTGCGCTATCGCTACTGACAGGTTGTAAGCATAGCGGGCATTTATCTGACTCTGCTGGCGGAAAAGAAACATCACTCGTTTGAGATCTAATAAAGGATTCAGAAGCCTTCCATAGAGTTAACCACTTAGCGTCACCAATACCTTCAAATGGCAAACCTGATAGAACACGATCTCTGAGTTCTTTTGCAAGCCCTGCCTTTTCATCTGCATCGTGCTTAAGAGCCATTAACTCTGTATAGGCTTTCTTTGTTAAAGAATCATCTAACTCCCTAAGTTTGTTAGAAAAAGGCGTAATACGTGCAACCTTTGTGCTTAACCCTTTCTTTAGACTAGCGATAGATTGAGACTTGAGCTCAAAAATACTCTGCTGGAGTTGTTCTATTTGACAGATTTCATCACCACTTCCACAATGCTTTTCGACATCTTGCATCGATGAAAGATGGCTTAATCCGTTAACAAACTTCCCACTTAACGTCTCATCAGAAAACGTTGGAAGAGTTCGCATACCATTACCTGGCATCAGCTCTTCAGCGATTTGTCTTTTTACATAGTCCAGTGCAACTGCTAAGCACTCCAATACTTTCAGAGCGAATGGCTTGTAGCCCAGCGTTCCTTCCTTTTTACTCACATAGTGTGAGGCGGTATCTGTATCGAACACCCGGATGGACTTCAGCTTTTCATCAGCTTCAGCCTTTTTTGTCCAATCAACCGTTAAGGTATCACTGTCATCACAAACAGTTAATTTAGCGGAAGACGCTTCATCCGATTTATCAAATACATTACCAAGAATTGGGGCTACATCCCCCCTAGTTAAACAAGCGTGTTTTAAAATACGCGCGTAAGTTGATTTGCCCGTACCGTTATCGCCATAAACAATGTTTAAGCCGTTAGTATTTAAAGCTAGAGTTTGATTTGGTGCCAAAGAACCTACATTAACGACATCAGTAATCGAAGATAGCTTTACCTCAGACACCTCTGAAACTAATCCTGCTGCGGTAACAGGCGTTTCATAGAGCGCGAAAAGCTCATTTTTCGCAATAACGCCATATTCCATCTGTGCTATTGTCCAGATTAGGCGATGCTGTCGCTCTGTTAACTCTCCTTTGGTAAGCGCCAGCCTAACAGCGTGACGCCAAAAAACGGGCTTATCTTTCACCCATTCAACGAGCTTCTCTATCGGCAGCATAAGTATCCTTATAACTCAATTTGACCTGAGATTAGTTTGGGTAACAACATATCGCGTTGCTGTTTTAAGTTCCTATTTTTAAGACTCAGAACTCTTATTTGCTCGATAGCTGGAGTTACAACACTGTTAAAACTTTCAAGTACTTTCAAGTCTGGTACGCATACAGAAAACTCTTGCAAAACATCCCAGCTAGCTCTCGGCATTTTACTGCCTTGCGCTGTTTGCACCGCTTGAGCAACAAACTCATTAGAAAAAGTAACCATAGCGATTAACGAATGGTGTGTACGCTCCTTTGGAGAAAGAACGAAGGTGTCGGAAGAACAAAGGCCATCAACTTGGGCAACACCAACTTTATGAAAATTTGGTCTTATTTTACCAAACAATATATCACCACGACTGAAAGCCAGTTTATTACTACCAATTTCAGTTACTTGTTCCCAATCAGATAGCGCAATTGATTTTCTAGGAAAGTGCTCTAGCCCCATATAAGGTGTGTTTTTAGGCACAGTGCCTTTTTTTATAGTTTTCCTTTTAAACTCTACAAGCTCACCTAACGGTTTTACTTCCCACCCCTCAAGGATTTGACCTAGTGGTGAGTCAACGCACTTTGGGTTGCCGTCTGCATCAAGATTATCTTGGTGGCTTGGATAGCGGAAGTTAACAAACCATTCACGGTAAAGAGATTGCGCCATCTCTTCTAAAATAGCGATACGGCGATTGTTGTTTTCGATTAGGTTGTCGTAATTCAATAGCGTTGAAGATATCGTAGAAACAACTTCTCTGTCTTTAGGAACTTTAAATTTAAATGTTCTTAACTTATCGAGGCTTAAATTATCTTGGGTCGTCCCCTGAGAAATGCTTTGCATTTCAAGCTTTATGTAATCTATGTAGTACTTTACAAAATAGACATCTACTAGTTCTTCATTTGGTATAAAGCCAACAATACTATCGGGAAAGCAGGCATTAAATTTTAATACAGCTGTTTCAGCAATATTTGCGGCAATAGTAATGATTAGCGTTTCTTTATCCCACAATTTACTTTGAGCTAAGCCTTTATCATTATATGTTTGCTCAAAACTATTTAGGTATAAATTAGCAGCCCTAACATCACCAGTTTGTATAAATGGGTATTCACCGCCATATAACGACGAATCATTTCGGGGACGATGCTTAGATTTCCCCCTGCCCAAAAAACCTAATTCATCTAAATTAAATTCTGAAAACTCCCACCCCATTAGATTGACTCCAAAACTTGTGTTGTTTTGATAGCAATGTCTTTCTCTAATTCATGGGCCTCAGAATTTAAAACCTCCAACTCTTCCTGCAAAGCCTCTAACTTGGCAGCAAAGTCTTCATCATGTTCTTGCTCACCTTCTGCAACCCCTACATAACGCCCTGGGTTTAAGCTATAGCCTTGCTCAATAATTTCTGCTTTGCTTGCTACTTTGCAAAGCCCCGCAATATCTTGGTAGCTCAGTTCACCCGTTTCACTTTTGAAAAATGCTTCAAGTGCATAACTGCCATCATTATCTGCATCGGGGTGTGTTTCTAGATAGGTATTATCCACCGTTTGACCACGGTATAAACGCACAATATTGGCGATAAAGTTTAACTGCTCGCTGGTGTAATCACGCACGGCACGTGTTACTTGGCGGAAGATATGACGTGCATCGATAAACAGCACTTTGTTTTTGTTGTGCGCTGGTTTGTTTTTGTCTAAAAACCACAAGGCACAAGGAAGCGTCACGGTATAAAAGAAATTACTCGATACCGCTACCATCACATCTACACCATCATCTTCAATGAGTTTTTGACGTATTTCTAGTTCAGATCTACGAGCATCACTCGCAGAATTCGCCATCACAAATCCTGCACGTCCCGTTTCATTTAGAGCCGTATAGAACATCTGAATCCAAAGGTAGTTGCCGTTATCGTTGCGTGGCATACCAAATGGAAAACGCTTTTTGTCGTCTTCTAATCTATCTTTTTGAATTTCATTAACGTTAAACGGAGGGTTAGCCATTACATAGTCAAATTGACCATGTTGCTTGCCATCAACAACTTCACCTTCCGCTAATTCAAATGGGTTTTCGTAATAAGAGTTACCTTCTCGAACATCACCTTGTAAACCGTGAACCGCCAAGTTCATTTTCGACAGTCGAACCGTATCACCAGTTTTCTCTTGGCCAAAAATGGATAACTGATCAGAAGCATTTTTATTGTGACTAGAGACAAAGTCAGCCGAACTGACAAACATACCGCCACTACCACAAGCAGGGTCAAACACTTTGCCATGGTATGGTTCAATAATCTCTGTGATTAGACGAACCAATGCTGAAGGTGTGAAGAACTCGCCTCCGCCTTGACCTTCTGTTTTAGCAAATTCGTTGAGGAAGTATTCATATATGCGGCCAAAGACATCTGAACCCATACTGAAGTCGATTGAGGAGAAGTTTTTCAGCAGTCCTTTTAGAATATCGTTATCAAAGCGAGTGTATGTTTTCGGTAAGGCATCTTTAATTGCCTCGTTTTCCGCTTCAAGAGCCTTCATCGCATTATTGACATTAACGCCAATATTAGAACCTTCAGGTAATGCTAAAAGATTTGAATACAACGCATCATCAGGTACATACATTGCACCTTCAGCTTGTATCTTCGATTTAATATCGCTACTACCACGACGGCGAGAGCTGCCTTTGCTTTCAATATTTGCTTTAGCCTGAGTAAAGCGAAATTCCGCGTATCTCAAAAAAATCAGACCTAGAATTGGGCGGGAGTACTCTTGGGCTGTTAAGCCTGTGTTTGCTCGCAAGCTATCGGCGGCACTCCAAAGCTGTTTTTCTAATTGCTCAATCTTCTTAAAATCTGACATTTACGCATACTCAATATGAAATTAACTGAGTGGTATTCTATCAAACTTAATAGTGTAGGAAGCATAGCTTTATCAATAAATACGACATGTCATGAATTTGAGGGAAGCAAGCCTTTCGACCTAAGGAGATCTCTTGTTTTGGGGAGTTTTGCTATTTTGGAGGTAAGCCAGCCGTGTCCACCAAATGATCTATCTAATTCGGTTCGGGAGAGATTAACTTGGGAAGATAGCAACTGCTTGCGAACTGCTTCAACTAACTCATTATCTCGCTGACACCAATCAACTCTATCTACATGCTGTGTTGGGGTGGCTTCTGGAAGAACGCTTTCAAGCCATTCATGCTCATGAATATACAACCAATAAAATGCAGCTTCATGAGTGGTCTTAACTTGTTGGCGGTAAGCACACGGGTTTGCAGCAACAAACCGCATTATTTGACAACGATATCTACGCCGCAGCGACTCTGCCTTGCATCGTTTTCTCCATTCAACCAACCCTGTAGTCGTAGAGATAATTAGTTCTACACTACCCGTTGAAACACCATGAAGCTTAGCTAAAACATCTCTATGAAAGCCTTTTTTGGCTAACTTCACTACCGAATCTTTTAAAGCTTTGGTGATTGTCTTGGGTTTCAAATTGACAGGGATATTATTTTTCAAAGCAACACTTTTCACATAACAGCGACTTTTATCAATTTCTCGGCTAACTGCTGCCATTGATAATCCAGACCTCAATAAATCACAGCACAGCGCTTCTTTATTTATAGGTGTTTGCTGATCATTCAATGTACTAGCTTCAAGTTCACCTATAGGCTGGCAGCGAGATAAATAGAACTCCAAAAATAAGTGTTTAAATGGGTGCTGAGAATACTGGCCTGAAAGCAGGGATGAAACAAAACGATAGTCTTCTGATGACTTGATGGAGAAATCGGAATAAGCGGGGAATAGCTGTTCTGATAATTCAAATAATTCCTTTGCTATCTTTTTCCTTTTTACCCAACCACTTTGTGTAAGGTCACCAACGATACTGAGCTTTCTAAGATAAGTATCAGACAAAGGCTCACTGCTTTGTTTCTTAAGTTGAACACTTTTCACTTTATGGAATACAAATTGTGAGAACTCTCTTGCTAACTCATTACAATTAATAGGCTGTATTCGGGCATCAGGAAGTAAGTGGCCATTAGCGTGGTTACGATCTGAGAGTTCATTATGAACTAACCAAGTACCATGTTCTGAGCACGCTTCAACACCAGGAACCTGATGAATAAGGTGCCAATAGGCAACACCAAAATTGTATACATCTTCTTTAGCACATAAAGGGCAGTTCTTTACAGACAAACGTTCTTTATCACGAAATGTAGAGAGTTGGCTCGCTCTTATTATGTCATTTGAACCAGCAGTGACGTCCTCAATAACAGTACAATATTGTGGTAAATAATAAGCAAATAGAGGGCGGAGAGTTTGACGTGATAAAAGCACTTCTGGTGATTCTTCAGTGAACTGAGCAGTGGTTAGAATGTTTGATGTTAAGTAAGGATGAATGGAAGCTCTCCCATTACATACAAGTTGTTGCAGAGCTTGTTCAAGGGTACATTCACAAATAGCCAAATAACGGCATATACGGCTAAAGAGAGACTCATCAGGTAGTGCTTTAGGCAGTTGCATGATGAACCTCCTGTTTAGATAAGACCTATTAATTAACTATAGGCGAGTTCTGAGAGTGGATCGTCAAGAACGATTTCTCGGGATCTTAGGTAACGCATAGGGTCCTCTAACCCAGCTGCTTGCTGGAACAGGTCAGGGTCATCAATTCGAGCATTTAAATCAACAGCTTCAACTAATTCAATAAGCTTAGAAGCAAACTCTGGATGCTGTGGTTTGGTGATATCACCTGTTTTATCGACAGTTTTTACCACTGGGTTTTCTATACTCCGAGTACTACGTTTCCTACCCTTGGGGAGCGAAATAGCCACTTTGAGATCATTCACTTCTTCAGTTTGTCTTGAAAGCCCGCATGCAACAGCATTACCTGATTCTAACGTTGCAGGCGTAATACGCTCATCATCACCGCCAATAACTAACCTTTGTGCTTCTCGGTAAGTGCGGCTCGCCATATCAATATTACCAACCGAAAGTGCATGAAGTGCATCATTAAGCTCTTCCGTAAGCTCCGTATAAACATTTGTCCATTGGTATTGCCATAACTGATCTATAAACGCGTTCCATGAAACACTGTCCCGACCTAATACAGACATAGTGTGGTGATAGCCACTTTCAGCACGACGGGCTGCCTTAAGTTCTTTTATTAAGGATTGATCGAACGGAGGATTTGCTACGAAGAAAAGTGGAACACCCAATTTATTCATCAATCGGTGTAAAAATCTTAATAAGTTATTTTCTCCACCTGTTCGCTTGAACTTTAGGTTCTGCATTTCATCAATAACGAGCATGCCAATAAAACTTGATTTCATGCACTGCTCTAACTGCCGAACCAAAGCACCTATCGTTCCTGCTGGCGTTGTTTTTTCCCTATCAAGAGTTAGATCTAATGTCGATAATATCTCTTCACACAAGTCCCTAACGCTTGAATTACTCGGACAATCCACTTTAATCCACACAACTTGCTTCCTAAGCTCTAATGGTTGCCCTTGATATAACTCATGCTCAATAACATTCGGGAAGTAGCTTAATACTTGCTCCACCATTGAAGTTTTACCAACACCACTTTCACCAATAAGAGTCAGTCCATCTCCTTTGGGTTGAAAATACCCTGTTCTCGGTTCAATATCTGGTCTCTCATCAACCAAATAATGCAAATATTGAGCAGTTGTAGGACTCAATGGGTTTTTGGCCGAATAACCCTTTTTTATGGCTCTTTCAACAGCGCGGAAACATGCTTCATAGTCAGCCAGTGGCTGCCTAATCTCTTCAATACGATTTAGGTACTCATCACGAACTAATGGATCAGGATGATCAGCGATTTCTTCCGACAAATCTGGGTAATTACTAAAATCTTCCATAACAGTTACCCAAGCTTTTTTAGCTGGGAGGGCCTCTATTATCGGATTACCCCGATGCTCAGGAAGAATTGCATCTTGGTACACTGCAGGCTCAGTTCTCATGACTTACCTCGACTCGTTCTTCTTTTAGGGCCTTTGGGTAATGGAACTACTTTGTTACCGGTAGGTAAGGGAGCAGACTCTTTGTTAATGGTTGAAGGTTCAGAAGTTGATGCAATCATATTGGTGGTGGCTTCTAGCTCTTCTTTTCGACGTTGACGAGTATTAGCAGTTTTATCCCTAAAAGAGACCTTCTCTGCATCTTTGCTTCTTTTCTTTGCTTGTCGGGTTACTTCCTGGCGATGTTTATGGTCGTCAATTGAGGTCGTTGATATTGGTGTTAACTCTTTCTTAGTATCAAGCCAATCCTGTATAAAGTCAGATTCATACATAGACTTATCACCCAACATTCGACTTCTAGGCAACAAGTTACACCTAATGAACTCCTTGTTTTTATCTAAGCGAACATAGATGTAATTCGTTGTATTTTCATCAATACGCGCCTCTAGTCTCCAGCGCCCAGATGACCTAGCGACCGATGCCAAATTAAGTTCTTCAACTTCTGAACATGTATAATACATACCATTAAAATATATTCCGCTTCGAGTCATGCTGACTTCGGCTGACGGCAACAATCTCGCTATAACTTCATCACTATTAGCTGACTTAAGCTCATGCCTATGCTTTGCGAGGTGTATTTTCCAGTAGTTAAGAGGGGTCGGAGATAGGTCATTCTCAATGAGTAAAGGGCTAGAAAAGGCTAAACCATCAAGAATTGAACGGTTATGCTCCAGTACCGCTTTTATTATTTCAGCCGTAACTTCCTTAAGTGTATAGATCGCATCTTTTCTAGGATCTCGACTACCTCGTACAACCTGCCCACCTCTCGTTGTACCAAGTAACTCATGAAGTACTTCTTTATTGATAATATCAAATCGTTTCTCTACTACCCCTTTACAATCAGGCCTATATGGGGGAGTAAATGATAATTGCGTCATTGGAGTCAACGCTTTCTTTGGTTGGACTCCAATCATTTCGCCATTATCACAGACCAACTCTTTAGGAATATGAGCACAAGGCCACTCTGAATCCTCTATATCTACGCCAAAGCTTTGGCAGTATGTAGATTTGGGTAAAAAACTATTAGCTAATGCCTGCCGTGCTGCACGCCAAGAAGCATGATAGAGCGATACATGCATACCAACTATCATTCGACTCGCTCTGTCAGCTACGATATATATCGTCGGTCGCCCTAAAACATACTGAGATCCAAGTTCAGATACGATATGCACATCAGCAACGGTTGCATCAATTTCAAAGTGAACACCAGGCAGATAGCTTCGATCTGTAATGCTACCCAAAGCCCCTCTTTTATTTCTGAGGAAGTCGTTCTCTGACGTTCGTTGCTTGATTATTTCTTCTTTACTAAATAGTTTTGTTCGCCAGTAACTAAACTGCTTTGGGGTTGGGACTAAAGGCGGCCTACCGCAGGCCTCAGCCAAATTTATCTCATTTGAATAGCTATCTTTGAGCAAGTTGCCATAGGTTTTTGCTAGTGTCAGACCTGACTCTTTAAGGTAGTATTTTTTTAACGCTCTTTTGAATTTATTTTTGTCATCATCACTCACAATATACTTAGCAGCTCTATCAACAGCTATAGTTCTTGGTTGTTTCGGTGCACCTAGTGGTGTCGTTGTTGGAGTCCGCTCTCGCCCAGAAGCCCCGCTTTTCGAAAATGCGGGTAACAGGCCCATTTTGTCCTGCCCATTTCGCCAAAATTGAGAAAGTAGTCGAGCTAAAGTCTTGCGGTCAACATTAATTTTTTTTGAATATTCAGCAAGTTGAGGTGAGCGCTTCTTCGTCGCATAATCAAAAAGAAAAGTACTATCTGATATAACACCTTTAATTAAATTATAATTTTTATCTCGGCGCTCAATATGTTCAACCGGAACATTCTCTTCATCAACTAAAAGGTAAGCTGGCAATTCATAGCGGTCTTTTTTAGCTTTACGGCTAGAAACGAGCTCAATGAAACCTTCTAGTGAAACAGCTATAGGTCTTACCGTTGCAACTTCTAACGAGAATAAAATGACGGACTCAATATCCTGCATGATTTCCAACAAACGATAGAGCCCATCTTCAAGCAGATCCGAATCATTCACATTCCAAACGCTATTTCTAGGAAGCTCCATATAAAATACCTCCTGGTTGTTCAGCTACATACTTCACATTAATAAGCCCAGATTCAGAGATGTTAGTTGATAGGTCAACATCAATAAGTTTATCGGCTATGAGGAAGCGAATTAACAATAAAGCATCATCATTAGATGTTATGTTCATTGAGATTAGCTGATTACATAGATCTTCAATAAAGTACTGCCCTGTCGCCAAAACAGAGAGAGCGCAATCAACCTGATCACAGGAAAAGACCTTCGGGTTCTCGCGAAAAGGGGATGTAGCCCAGTGAAGATTACCGCTTTGAACTCTCGTTAGTTCATTTCCCGTAAAATAACTAAACTTAACACCAAGCAATTCCCAACAAACTCGCTCAATATCTATTTTTTCAAGGACGCGTAGATCACCCGAGTCATCTTCAGGTTTTACAGAAACTGCATGATATGTAGTGCCTTGAGGAGAGTCTATCGTGAGCAACTGATCCGTTGTCATGATAATCGGCTCTTTCGTATCAGGGTGGGTAGGGTGTTTAACCCCAAGGGTTTTAGCAACTTTCTGCGTAAAATTTAGAGGGAAGAGAGGAAATTGCTCTCTGATATCAACTACACGGCTCGAAAACTCAGCAAGATAAAAGTGCTCACTTTCTATTGAGGACATCATATGATGGTCTCTTTGAGATTTCCTACCATAAATCAGTGAGCGTTTACCTTTAGATTTTACATCCTGAATCCTAAGCCAAGGCTTGTAGTTGACGCCTTGGCCTATACCGTATTTGTTCTTTAAGTGCCGTTGATAATCATCCAACGACTCGATTTTTCGGCTACGCCCCATACTAAATCCAACAAAGTTTGCCTACTCTAATCATAGTAACAGGAGTCACTACGGGCAAACTTTATTGTCTCAAAATGCTCTTACGGGCAAACTTTATTGCTTACGGGCGAACTTTATTGTTTCTACACAACTTAAACGTGTTGGCCCGCCACAAATCCAGATGACCAGCACCATTGGAAGTTATACCCACCTAGCCAGCCGGTAACATCCATGACCTCGCCGATAAAGTACAACCCAGGAACCGATTTGCATGCCATGGTTTTAGACGATAGATGATCGGTATTCACCCCCCCTAATGTGACCTCAGCAGTACGGTACCCCTCCGTGCCATTGGGGGCTATTTTCCATTGTTCTAGCTGACGTGTAATAGCCGTCATATCTTTAGGGTTCAGCTGTTTTAATGGCTTATCCACCAACACTTTTCTTTCAATCAACACCTCTACTAATCGCTTGGGTAGCACTCGAGCTAGGGTGTTCTTTAGGCTTTGGTTGGGATGACTTTCACGTGTCGATGTCAGTAAGTCGTTAACATCAGCATCAGGAACAAGGTTGACAGTAAGCGGTTGACCCGGCTTCCAAAATGAAGATATTTGTAATACTGATGGTCCTGATAGACCGCGATGCGTAAACAACAAGGCCTCTTTAAAAACGGTGCCATCGAGGGCTGTAATTTCAGCAGGAATGGCAATACCAGACAGCTCTGCGAAATCTTCTTTGTCTTCTTTGTGTAGCGTAAATGGCACCAAACCGGCAGTGGTTGCGATCACCTCTAAACCAAACTGCTCCGCCACTTTGTAACCAAACGGGCTTGCTCCAAGTTTAGGCATCGACAAACCACCGGTTGCAATCACCAACGAGTCACACTCAATCACTTTATTTCCTGCATTCGCACTATCCGCATGCAAGGAAAAGCCATCCTCAGTTTGAGCTATCGAATGAATCTCTGTTTGATACTGAAAATCGATGGTCGGCTGATCACATTCGCTGAGTAGCATTTTTACAATGTCTTTGGCTGAATCTAGGCAAAACAATTGGCCGTGATCGCGCTCTTCAAATTCGATACCGTACTTACTCACCAACGAGATAAAATCCCAATGGGTATATTGCGATAAAGCCGACTTAACGAAGTGTTCGTTTTGACATAGGAAATTACTCGGTGTCACATCGTAGTTGGTAAAATTGCATTTACCACCACCAGAGATGAGAATTTTCCGACCTGGCTTTTTAGCATGATCCAGCACAAGTACACGACGACCACGCTTTCCTGCTTCCGCTGCGCACATCAAACCAGCAGCGCCAGCGCCAATCACAACCACATCAAATTTATTGCTCATATCTACACTCTACCGACACACAAAAAATAGAATCAACAAAAAAGGATGTGCCAAAGCACATCCTTATCTCTTATTGCTCGCCATTGTAGCGAGTCTTTCTGGTATTGCAATCTTTCACGATTCCCCGGCCCAAACAGACCTCGGTGCAAAAAGCCATTGCACAAAATATGATTCCGCTTAGTTCACGTCTTGGCTCGCTTTAAAGCCTACCATGACGTGTTCACTACAATAAAATTGCTGCGAACAATGACACGCCAACCAACGCACACGACAGGACAAATAGCTCTCGCACGCGATTGCATTTAGAAATAAATATTTCGTCATGATGATGGTAGTATTCCTTAGTTTTGAGATAGGAATACAAGCGGACCTGCTTGGTCATGTTGCCATGTGTTGTGAAAAAACCACGTCCATCTACTTGCTGGTAAAGTAATGGGTGTGCCTCTCGCATAACAAATATGAGTGAGCGTAGTGCACTCAAATACCTCGCCATGTTAACCGAAGTAATGAGCATTAATGCTAATAGAATAGTGTCGCCACTGATCATCTTTCCCTCCCTACATCTTCCAAGAATGCCTAAGAGAAAAAGACGACCAATCGACTTTATATCCCGCTGAGGTTACTCAGCTGAGGCACCCATAATGGAAGAAGAACCTTCTTTTGCTAACGTTGCTAAATCTTTGTCGATGAAGAACAAAGCTTGCCCATTCTCACCAACCAGTTCTAGCTTATCTAAAATCCCTTTAAACAGTTTCTCTTCTTCGTGTTGCTCAGCAACATACCACTGAAGAAAATTAAACGTTGAGTAATCTTGGGCTGTGAAAGCAACATGAGCGAGCTTGTTGATTTGCTCTGTAATCATTTGCTCATGTTCATACGTCTCACGGAAGACATCACCTAAACTGGTAAAGGTATGTTTAGGGGCAGCAATAGAACCTAAAATTGGTAGCGCTCCAGTTTCACTTACGTAAGTAAAAAGACGCTGCATATGCTCCATCTCTTCTACAGCATGCTTACGCAAAAATTCCGCTGCTCCGTCAAATCCCTTGTCTTCACACCAAGCACTCATTTGTAAGTATAGGTTGGATGAGAAAAATTCGAGGTTTATTTGCTCATTTAGATGTTCAACCATTGCTTCTGACAGCATGCTCTACTCCTAGTTTGGTAGCTTCAATTAACGCCACTATAACATAACATTTCTTGGAGTATTGCTTCATCCATCGACTCTTACTACTGAGTGATACTCTGTGTTCTTATTTTTATTTTAGAAAACTTGAGCGATTTTGCTCACATTTTCTTGTCTTGATGTTGAGAAAATACTCGGGAGTTCATTACGTCACGACAATGAATTGGGATCATTCCTACACATTTTTAATCGATAAAATGCTATGTTTTTATTAGAACTTACGTCAGGAGGAGTACGTGATGAGTTATAAACATATCTTGGTCGCATTGGATCTCTCAGAAGAAAGCAAGTTGCTCATAGATAAAGCCGTATCCCTAGCCAAGCCACTCGATGCTCAGGTATCTTTTATTCATATTGATGTGAATTACGCTGAACTATATACGGGTTTGATTGATCTCAATATGGCTGAAACTCAGCATCAAGCCATGGAAGCGTCCATGAGCCAGTTAAAAGCGTTTGCCGATTACGCTAACTACCCAATCAAACATTCATTAGTTGGTAGTGGTGATCTCAGCAATGAACTGAGAGACACCATCGGGGAGTTCAGCGTCGACCTAGTCGTCTGTGGGCATCATCAGGATTTTTGGAGCAAGATTTTGTCGTCAACACGACAGTTAATCAACACCACACCAGTCGACCTACTCGTCGTTCCCATAAAAGATTAAGTCCACCACCGAAGGCTTCCGATAGGAGGCCTTTCTTATCCGCCCACTTACGTTGTTTTATGGTGATATAATCATCATCCCATTCAAACCATCCCTTATTTATTGCTATGAGTTACCTTTATTCCGTTACCCTTCTTTGGGCATTTTCATTTAGTTTGATCGGCGTCTATCTCGCCGGTCAGGTTGATTCTTGGTTTTCTGTACTGATGCGTGTTGTACTGGCCGCCGTTGTCTTTTTACCGTTCACTAAGTTTAAACAAGTTCCAAAGCGACTCATGGTGAAGCTCATGGCGATCGGGGGAATTCAACTGGGGTTAATGTACTGCTTTTATTATCAGTCATTTTTACTGCTCTCCGTCCCAGAGGTCTTATTATTTACGGTGTTTACTCCTATCTACGTCACCCTATTTTATGACCTCCTCAAAGGCCGTTTTTCACCGTGGTTCCTAGTGACAGCGGTTATTGCCGTTTGTGGTGCGGCGTTTATCAAGTTTGCCGGCGTGAACGAAAACTTTTTGTTTGGTTTTTTGGTCGTACAGGGCGCGAACCTTTGCTTTGCTATCGGGCAGGTGAGCTACAAATATGTCATGGAGCATGAGCCAACGGAACTGCCGCAGCATTCCGTTTTTGGGTATTTTTATCTTGGTGCCACCGTGGTGGCAGGCATTGCTTTTATGCTCTTTGGTAGCCTTGATAAGCTGCCAACAACGGCGACGCAATGGGGTATTTTGATTTACTTAGGCACGATTGCCTCGGGACTTGGTTACTTTATCTGGAATAAGGGGGCATGCTCTGTAAATGCTGGCGCATTAGCGGTGATGAACAACTTATTGGTACCCGCTGGGTTGATTGTCAACATTGTGATTTGGAATCGCGATGTCGATATTCCAAAATTACTCATTGGTGGTGGGATTATTTTATTGTCATTGGTCGTGAATGAACTGTGGGTCAAACCTCGAGCCGAAGCTCAATACCGTAATCAATCTTAGGCGATGGATTACGGCTTAATGTGCCATTAGTGCAGCTGTTCTGGCTGCACTTTTTCTAACTGCTTATCTGCCACGACTTCAGCAAGATGGTATTTTTGCTCAAGCTTACTTTGTTTACGTGCCAACTTTTGGCTTTTACGTATAATTTTCTGCAGCTTTTTCTGCATTTTGGTTTGTTTCTTCAGGGCCTTACTTGCTCGCTTCAGCGCCTTCTTATTGAGTGATTCGGGCTCATGGAACATCACAACTTGTGCTTCTGGCTGCTTCTCCACGACGGTTTGTTTAGGGATAATTCCCTCTGGTTTAATGCTCTCGAGCAATAGCCCACATTTAATTTTTTCTTCGACGGGTTTTTCTTGGCAACTCACCGGTGGAATAGCAGCAGGCTTACAAAGTGTTGAACGGTCAGAAGAAGAGCGAGAGCATGAACGACACAGAAATTTGGGTTCGGCGACAAGGCGATGGATATCACCTAGGTTCGCACTGATCTCATGACGATTAAATTTACACAGGCGCTTGGCCATACAACCCTCCAACTAACAGTTACGCTCAATTACTTTACGTTTTCATCAAAACGAATAGTAATGATTCTTAGTTAGATATACATCCAATTAGCACTCGTTACAAGTAACTTACGTACGTTACATGGAGAATTTGAGTAACAAAATAAGGGCGACTTGGCTTAACTCATTGATGCATTAACATAAACATCAAAACGATTTTTTTTCGTCTCAATAGCCATTGTCGGTTTTTTCTCATCGAGCCAATTGGCATAGTCCGGACGCTTAACCACAACACGCTTTTTAGCCAAGCATAATGCCGGAGCTAATAAACCATCGGCGTCCATATCTGCGCCGACTAAAGATTGAAAAACACGCATCTCTTTTTTTACTAGCGCGCTTTTTTTCTTACTCTCTGGATGAGGATACATCGGGTCTAAATACACGACGTCTGGCTGCTCAAAATCGGCGTCATCCGCCAACTGTTGTAGCGCATCTAAGCTAGAAGCGTGAATCAGAGTCATACGCTCTGACACCCAAGCACCGATCTCTGGGTCTTGCTTTGCTCTGGCAAGACCATCATCTAATAAGGCGGCCACAACAGGGTGTCTTTCAACCATTTGAACCTTGCAACCTAATGACGCCAGAACGAACGCGTCGCGGCCCAACCCTGCTGTACCATCAAGAACAACGGGCGTTGCCCCTTTGTTGAGACCCGCAGCTTTCGCTATGGCTTGCCCTTTCCCACCGCCAAACTTACGACGATGCGCCACTGCACCACTCGCCAAATCAACGAAAATGGCACCAAGCTTTGGTTCATCCAATTTACGTAATTCGAGTCGATCCTCCGTCAGCACTAAGGCAAACTCACTGCCGTCAGAGGCGTCTAATCCCCAGCGTTGTGCCAGCTGGTTCAGTTCGCTTTGACGAGGGGTATGTTCACAGATAAGTTGGATGTGCAAGGTCAGCTCCGAAAGGTCTTAGATAACGAGGCAAGTGTACATGAAGTCGATCGCTCTACCAATAAGCGTGATCCACTCGCAGACGACTCCAACATTTTAGTGCTAAGCTCTACAGCCTATTTTGCTCTCGATGACCGACAACGATTAAGGACTCAATATGCACAGCGTCAATGGGTTAGATGACCTCGATAAGGCAATTCTGAAAACACTGATGGAAGACGCTCGCCGCCCATATGCGGAAATGGCTAAGAATTTTGACGTAAGTCCCGCGACTATCCACGTTCGTATTGAGAAAATGAAAGCCGCTGGCATTATTGAAGGCACCGAGGTTGTCGTCAATACTAAGAAGTTAGGGTATGACGTGTGCTGTTTTATCGGTATAAATCTGTACGCGGCTCGTGATTACCACTCAGCTTTGGAAAAGCTCGACGCTCTCGATGAGGTCGTTGAGGCCTATTACACCACTGGGGCGTACAACATTTTCGTCAAGCTAATGTGTCGTTCCATTGAAGAACTACAACACGTACTGATCAATAAACTACAAGCAATCAATGAAGTGCAATCGACGGAAACCCTGATCTCTTTGCAAAATCCGATTAGCCGAAATGTTGATCCTTAAGCGCTAACGTATGTTTAGTTGTGGTTGGCTTGATCTCTAAAAAGCCACAATACAGACAGACAATGGGTTCAATACCTTGCTCGCATAAAAAAGCCTCTCATTTGAGAGGCTTCATGTTTTTAGCGAACCGGTTTAAGCACTGATACCGGAGTGGCGTAATAGCGCATCGATTTGTGGCTCACGACCACGGAAGCGTTTAAACAGCTCCATCGGCTCTTCACTGCCGCCCATCTCAAGAATATTGTTCAAGAAGCTTTGGCCCGTTTCTTTGTTAAAAATACCTTCTTCTTCGAATCGAGAATAAGCATCGGATGACAGGACTTCAGCCCATAAGTAACTGTAGTAACCCGCGCTATAGCCACCAGCAAAGATATGGCTAAAGCTATGAGAGAAACGATTCCACTCTAAGCTTGGCAATACGCCCACTTTTGATTTCACGTTTGCTAAGGTTTCTAGAACACGTGCACCAATTTCTGGGTCATATTCTGTGTGCAGAGTGAAATCAAATAGGCCAAACTCAAGCTGACGAAGGATAAACATGGCTGACTGGAAGTTCTTAGCCGCCAGCATCTTATCAAGCATCTCTTTAGGCAGTGGTTCGCCTGTTTCAAAATGACCGGAAATAAATGCCAACGCTTCCTCTTCCCAACACCAGTTCTCTAGGAATTGGCTTGGTAGTTCTACCGCGTCCCAAGGCACACCATTGATACCAGACACCGCACCGGTTTCAATTTTCGTCAGCATATGATGGATACCGTGACCGGTTTCGTGGAATAACGTCACGACTTCATCATGGGTAAACAGAGCCGGTTTATCACCAACAGGCTTATTAAAGTTACATGTTAGATAGGCAACGGGGGTCTGCAACTCACCCGATAAATCGGTGCGGCGCACTCGACACTCGTCCATCCAAGCACCACCACGCTTATGCTCACGCGCATAAAGATCAAGATAAAAACTACCACGTAATGTATTTGATGCATCGAAGATGTCAAAGAAACGCACAGAATCATGCCAGGTATCCACCCCTTCTCGTTCGGTAATGCACATACCAAAGACACGGTTTAGGACTTCAAACAAACCACTGACCACTTTCGCTTCAGGGAAGTAAGGGCGCAATTCTTCATCGGAGAACTTGAACAAGTTTTGTTTTTGCTTCTCGCTGTAGTAAGCGATATCCCATAAGTTCAACTGAGTCACGCCGCATTCTTTCTCAGCAAACAGACGCAACTCTTCAACTTCGCGCTCACCTTGCGGCTTCGCTTTAATCGCTAGATCATTGAGGAAACCCAATACTTGCCCTGGGTTTTCCGCCATTTTTGTCGATAGGGATTTTTCGCTGAATGAGTTAAAGCCAAGCAAACGAGCAATCTCATGGCGCAGCTTTAACTGCTCAGAAATAATCTCTGTATTATCCCACTGGCCCGCGGTTGGACCGCGATCTGACGCTCGCGTTACATAGGCTTCATACAACTCTTTACGCAGCGCTTCGTTATCACAGTAAGTCATCACTGGCAGATAAGAAGGTATATCAAGCGTCAATAGATAACCATCCAGCTCTTTAGCTTCCGCGGAGGCTTGTGCCGCTGCCAACGCTGACTCCGGCATACCCGCCAGCTCAGTCACATCGGTCACATGTTTGTTCCATCCCATGGTGGCATCGAGCACGTTGTTTGAGAACTGAGAGCCCAGCTCAGACATGCGCTTGCTGATTTCACCATAGCGATGCTGTTCGTCGGCAGGCAGACCGATACCCGACAATTCAAAATCACGTAATGAATCTTGGATTGTTTTCTTTTGTGCCTGAGTCAGTGTTTGATACTCATCACTGGCTTTAATGGTTTTGTACGCGTCGTACAGCCCTTTGTGCTGGCCAACCCAGGTGCCATATTCGGACAAAATCGGCAGGCAGCTTTCATAGGCATCACGTAACTCATCGCTGTTCATCACTGAGTTCATATGACTCACCGGAGACCAAATGCGGCTCAAACGATCGTCAATTTCATCAATCGGTGCAATGATCGTATCCCACGTTGGCGAGTCGTTTTCAGTCAGCACTTGATCGATCTTTTGACGGCATGCCTCGATAGCTTGCTCAACCGCCGGTTTAACGTGTTCTGGCTTAATTTGTGAAAAAGGAGGTAAGTCAGTAAAGCTGATTAACGGATTAGACATGCAGCATCCCTTTTGAATAGATTGGGTTCCTTCACCTTGTCTCGTCCCTTAACGAGCGAGATAAGTGAGCGTAATTAATAGATAAATGTAGGCAATGATCGAAAAATTCAATGGCTGCTGGCGATTCGCATACCATAGTGTGATTTTAATGATGTACAGTTTTCTCGCCCTTATCTGGGTATCATCGGCAGATAGGGTTATAATCCGTCCATTCGACCATTTAAGTGAGTCTTCATTTTGCTGAGCTATCGACACAGTTTTCACGCGGGTAACCATGCCGACGTCGTCAAACACATAGTACAAAGTCTTATCCTTAATTCTCTAAAAAACAAGGAAAAGCCGTTCGTTTATCACGATACCCATTCTGGCGTAGGTCGCTACGATCTCACCCATGAATGGTCGGAAAAGACTGGGGAATACAAACAAGGTATTGCGCGCATTTGGGGCAATAGCGATATCCCTGAAGACATGGCGTCTTACATTAAGTCTATTACTGAACTCAATAACGACGACACACTACGCTATTACCCAGGCTCACCAAGAGTGGCTCGTGCACACCTTCGTCCACAAGATAGAATGCTACTTACTGAGCTTCATCCTAGCGACTTCCCATTGCTTGAGCAGGAGTTTCACCGAGACCGTCAGGTAAAAATCTTCAAAGAAGATGGCTTTCAGCGCCTTAAAGGTAGCCTTCCCCCTGTTGAGCGACGCGGTTTAGTCTTAATCGACCCACCGTATGAGCTAGCCAAGGAATACCGCGATGTAGTGACCGCCATTGCCCAAAGTCATAAGCGCTGGGCGACAGGCACGTATGCCATTTGGTACCCGGTGGTTAATCGCTTGGATATTGAAGATATGATCGACGGTCTTGAAGGCCTTGGCATTCGTAAAATACTACAGATTGAATTAGGTGTGTCCCCTGATACCAATGAGCGTGGCATGACAGCGTCGGGAATGATCGTTGTGAACCCACCCTGGACACTCGAGCAACAGATGAAAACCATCTTGCCGTACTTGAAAGAAAAAATTGCTCCTGCCACTGGCCATTTCAAGGTGGAATGGATCGTACCAGAGTAATAGTTCAATCGTTCTATCACGAATATATCGGAAACCGTGCTGTGACCTCGTGTCGGCACGGTTTTTCTTTTTCATGATCTTTTTTTCATTATTTTCCCAATAAGCGTCGTCTTTTTTCTGGCCCCTTCGTCTTATAGGTGTAAGTCGCTCAATGAGCTTCAATCACTAACCTTGCTTGATTTGATAAGCACTCGACGAAAGAGATAACCACTATGATTAAAGTGATCAGTTTTAAAATTTGCCCATTTGTTCAACGCGTCACAGCCGCACTAGCAACAAAAAACATTCCCTACGAGATTGAATATATTGACTTAAAAAACAAGCCCGAGTGGTTTCTTGATATCTCACCAAACGGTCAGGTACCGGTATTAGTAACGGAATCGGGTACGGCGTTGTTTGAATCTGATGCCATCATTGAATACATCGAAGACGAATTTGGCCCAATAGAGCAAAACGTCTCCAATGAACAGCGCGCTTTAGATCGTGCTTGGAGTTACCTAGGGTCTAAAAACTACCTCCCACAATGTGGCACCATGGGCAGTAAAGACAAAACCACGTTTGAAACACGCACAGAAAAGTTGCTGGCGGCATTCAAAAAAGCTGAAAAACAGCTTTCTGGGGACACAACATTCTTTAAGTCTGACGCACTCAGTAACGTTGATATTGCTTGGTTACCACTGCTGCATCGTGCTGCCATTGTAAAAGCCCATTCAGGGTATGATTTTTTCTGTGGCTTGCCAAAAATGCAGACATGGCAACAAAACATGCTGGCAACGGGGCTAGTTGAAAAAACGGTTGCCGATGACTTTGTTTCGCTATTCAGCGATTTTTATCTGACCAATACCTATCTCGCCGATGGTAAAGATGTACAAGCTCAAAGTGGTTGTGGAACAACGAGCTGTTGTGGTTGATTTGACCCTGTTACGTAAGCCCAAATCTGCTCGAAGGTTTCTAGGCAAACTCTAGAACGTTTGCTTTGCACTTGATGCCCCTAACCAGGGGCTTCAAGTGCAAAAGATAAACCTCGCGAGCCACATCTAGGGATTAATCGTTATTACTCATAAGCAAAGCCACTTTTTCCCATTGGCTAAAGTTGTTAGACTCGATTTATGATAGGGATAGCGATTCTTTAACAAAACATTGCCATAACATTGAGTTCAACTATGCTCACCCCAATGTATTTGTTATCAATAATCATAAAATTAATCAGCTCTCGGAGAACGTAATGGCGACTCATTTTGACTATATCTGTATTGGCGGTGGTAGCGGCGGTATTGCATCGGCAAACCGTGCATCAATGTACGGTGCTAAAGTTGCGCTAATTGAAGCACAAGACCTTGGTGGCACCTGTGTCAACGTCGGTTGTGTGCCGAAGAAAGTCATGTGGCATGGCGCCCAAGTCGCAGAAGCGATGAACCTGTATGCGGAAGACTATGGGTTTGATGTTGAAGTCAAAGGCTTCGACTGGAGCAAGTTGGTTGAAAATCGTCAAGCCTATATCGGTCGTATTCATCAATCTTACGACCGCGTATTAGGTAACAACAAAGTCAATGTCATTAAAGGCTTTGCCAAGTTCGTTGATGCAAAAACGGTTGAAGTGAACGGCGAACACTATACAGCCGATCACATTCTTATTGCCGTTGGTGGCCGCCCAAGTATCCCAAACATTCCAGGAGCAGAACACGGCATAGATTCAAATGGTTTCTTTGAACTTAATGAACAGCCAAAACGTGTCGCGGTGATTGGCGCGGGTTACATTGCGGTTGAAATCGCTGGCGTACTGCATGCCCTCGGCACAGAAACCCACCTATTTTGCCGTAAAGAGTCACCACTTCGTAGCTTTGATCCAATGATCATCGAGACCCTAGTTGAGGTGATGAATACCGAAGGCCCAACACTTCACACTCATTCGGTTCCAAAAGAAGTGGTGAAAGAAGCGGATGGCAGCCTAACTCTGCATCTAGAAAATGGTAACACGCAAAACGTTGATCAACTTATTTGGGCTATCGGTCGTCACCCAGCAACCGATGCTATTAACCTAAGTGCTACCGGTGTTGAGACCAACGATCGCGGCTACATCAAGGTCGACGAATACCAAACCACTAACATTGAAGGCATTCATTGTGTCGGCGATATCATGGAAGGCGGTATCGAGCTCACTCCTGTGGCTGTAAAAGCCGGTCGTCAGTTGTCTGAGCGTTTGTTCAACAATAAGCCTGACGCAAAAATGGACTACGATTTAGTGGCAACGGTTGTATTTAGTCACCCACCAATCGGTACGATTGGCCTAACGACTCAAGAAGCCGAAGAGAAGTACGGCAAAGACAACGTTAAGGTCTACACATCTGGCTTCACGGCAATGTACACCGCCGTCACTAAGCACCGTCAACCATGTAAGATGAAGCTGGTTTGCGCTGGTCCAGAAGAGACGGTTGTTGGCCTTCATGGTATCGGTTTTACCGTAGATGAAATGATCCAAGGCTTCGCAGTTGCAATGAAGATGGGCGCAACCAAGGCTGATTTCGATGCCGTTGTAGCGATTCACCCTACCGGATCTGAAGAATTTGTTACCATGAGATAACGCTTCTCTTCACGAACAAAACCGAAAGCTCGACATTATTGTCGGGCTTTTTTTCATCTCAACCGACGTTTCTACGCCATACTTTTCTATTGTCTCTGAGAATTCTTCGAAGCGCCTCGCATCTAAGTTAATACCGACAAGCCTCTTTCAGTCCTTTTCCTATAGTTTTTTCGCTATCAAACAAAATGAATGCCTATTTAGCATCCGCTAAAGGGTGGCGATCTAATCACTAATAAGGAACGTTACGATGAAATCAATTCTTTGGCTTAGCTTACTCAGCTCAGTCAGCACTTCGGCTTTCGCGCTCAACCCCATACCAGACCCAAAAAATCCAACAGGATACGTCCTATTACGCTCGGAAATACAAACAAGTGAACGACAAAAGACCGCTAATCCAATGTATGCGGTCTGGGCGAAAGCACTCATCACCCGCCATAATACGGTCGTCGACACCATCGAACCTAACCTTACAACTAATCCTGAGAACGTGAGGCGAGCGGAACGAGTATTCTCTCGTAGTGAGTGGGATTTTCTTACCCAAATGGCCGCCCCTGAATACACCTATACACGTCTATTGAGAGCCATCGGTAAGTTTCCCACTTTTTGTGGTGATTACACTGATGGACGTGATGCCGACGCCATTTGTAAGCGCTCGATCGTGACTGTTTTTGCGCACTTCTCACAAGAAACGGGGGGGCATATTGCCATTGATAATACTTGGGATAATCCTCTGGCATTGGAAGAATGGCAGCAAGCATTGGTCCATGTGCGTGAAATGGGTTGGTCGGAAGGACAACCCGGCTACACCACGGGGTGTGGACAAAATGATTGGCAAAATAAACGCTGGCCATGTTCACCAAACCAAGGTTATTTCGGGCGAGGCGCTAAACAACTCTCGTATCATTTCAATTACGGCGCTTTTTCTGAAGTTATGTTTGACGGTGACGCCACGGTGTTGCTCAATAACCCCGCTCTCGTGGCCGATTCTTGGCTTAATCTTGCCTCTGCCCTTTGGTTTTTCTTAACGCCTCAAGCACCAAAACCGGCAATGCTGCATGTGATTGATCGTACATGGACACCCTCACAACGCGAAGCGGATGCAGGCATTGGTTATGGGTTTGGGACTACTATTAACATCATTAATGGCGGTATCGAGTGTGGCGAACAAAACAAAGATAAAGGACAACCCGTCAATCGTATTCGCTATTGGGAGGGGTTATCGGCTCACTACCAAATCCCAATTGAAGCCGATGAATCCAATACGTGCTGGCAGCAAACCCCTTACGGTAGTCTCAACCTTAATGGTGCAATCGATGTGCTTTACACTAACTGGGAAGCCAGTTGGAAGTACCATGCAGATCGTCCTGGAGGGGTCTCTTTTGAATGCAATCTCGCCGGCTATCAAACGGCTTATTCCGCATTAGTTCCCGGCGACTATGAAAAATGTGTCACCAATGTCTTTGGGTCGCATGCCAACTGGCCTGAAGTAAGAATTGTGGACACTTTACCAGGTTCAGGAGAAAATAATAACACGCCTCCCCCGTCGGTCGTAGTTTGGGGAAGTGGTATTACCCAAATAGAAAACGGCGATATGACCTCCCACCTTAATAAGTGCTTTATTGCCAAGAACAACCCTGGTATTTGGCAAGCACCCACACAATCTAATTGGTTTTGGGATGAGGTTAGCTGCCCTTAAATTAATGGCGAAGTAATGCGTGTTTTGTCGAATTCAAGAAATGATCTATCACTCATACCCCGTTCATTATTTCGGGGCAATTTGATTGTTATCTATTTATTTAACAACATATTTTCATTCCACTGCACTGATTAACTATAATCCAAGTTACAATCCTTCTTCCTTATCTTGTAGTGAGCTCGGAATGAAAAAACACGTATTCTTCTTTGATGTAATGCGATGTGTTGCCGCACTTGCGGTCATCATTATCCATGCACTGGGTCCTTATCGTCATGAATTAGGGCAAATCCCAATGGGAGATTGGATGACCGCCATTACGTTTAATGGCTTTAGTCGTTGGGCTGTACCGGTGTTCATTTTGATTACAGGTGCATTAATGCTCAGTGATCAACGTCCGTTTAACTTGAAGTATTATCTTTCTCGCAGGCTCGGCAAGGTACTCATTCCCTTCCTTGCTTGGTCGTTATTTTATGCGTATTTATCTGGCTGGACGATCACTGGATTTGACGCCGGTATGGTGAAAGACGTGTTAGCGGAGAGTTATCATCATTCAACGTACTATCACCTTGGCTTTTTCTATTACTTTATCCCTTTATATGCCGCAATTCCTTTTCTGCAAATCTTAGTTCGTCGTTATGACGATACGGCCTTGTATGCACTCACTGGGGTGTGGTTGCTCACTACTTTGTTATTCTTAATGCGGATTGATGGACCTTGGAGCGAACAGTTTTGGCTTTATATGGGACTGTTACCGTTAGGCTACATCTTATTCCAGAAGCTACCTATTAATAACACCACGGTGATGATAGCGCTGATTCTTGGATTAGGGGGGATGGCGTTAGGGACATACATGGTGATAGAGAACAGCATTGCGGCTGATCGTTACTCGGTTGGACGCTGGTTTTCCTACAAAACCACCAATACCATTTTTGCTGCTAGCATGGTTTTTGTGTTGGCAAAAGCCTATGCTGACCGTATCACAGGGACATTCAAAACGGTTGTGAGCTTTATTAGTCAACACAGCCTAGGGATTTACATTCTTCATCCACTCTTTTTGTGGCCAATGAATGAGCTAGCACTGCATCAAGGCCACCCCATCATAATGATTCCATTATGGGTTGCAATCAGTGGCAGCTGTGCCTTATTCACCAGTTGGTTGCTCTCTCGCAGCACGAAAACACGTTGGCTACTGCCATAAGGCTTGATGGGCTTTCTGCTGAAGGAAGCCCTACTTGCCACCTACGCACACCACATTGAGCAGAGTATTACTTTTTAATGGTGATATTTTGCCGTTAGTAAACAAACCTTTTTGACCATCTCCCCAATACGGCATTTGCATAGGCCATTGTTTATTGTGCATCACTTTGGAGCCGAGTAAATGCTGCCATTCATCGTCCGTCACTAAATGCATATTAAGATCACCACACATCTTGATGGCGGTATGGTAATTGACCCGATTCCATGGCTTATCATGTTCCATATAGAATTGCTGCTGATTGCCTGTTAGGTACGGCACCGCATAGCGTTTTCCTTCAACCTTAGCCTCAAGACGAACCGTTAAAGACGGTGATACTGATGTAGCAAGAGGTTGAATCGATTTCGCTTTGCTGACCGGCTTTTTCTCTTTAACTACAGGTGCAGCAGCTTGCGCGATAGTGTTTGTTTTTTGCTTGGGCTTCGCGCTAGATTTAGGGTATTTTTTTGGTTCGCTCTCTAACGCTCCACCTTTAGAAGCGCCACGCTCAACCTGACGTATAAACGCGTCTTTGTAACCCTTCAAGGCTTTAATCTTCACCAATTCTTTTTGCACGAGTGCCGCATCATGATAGGGACCAATCAGGCATCGCTGACTTTGTCCTTCAGGCTTCATCCAAACATGCGTCGAAATAGCGCCGTACAATACTTTAGCGCTATTCAATGACATCGGTTCATCAAGGATGCCACATTGTATCCAATACAGCGATGTGGACGTTTGCGGTACCGTGCTGCTCCATACCCCTTTCCCGATCGGGCAGCTTTGACCCAAAATAGGAAGCTGTGACATAGAAGGCTGAGACGCATCACAGAGGAACTCTGCGGCAACAACTGGGGTAGAGATGACACTGCACCCTAACAACAAGGCTCCCATGATTGCGCTTATCGGCAGGCAATGTGATCCCTTAACACCATTTAAAGAGCTCATATACATCCTCGAACACTCTAGATAAGACAGGCTAGTTTCCATAAGCGGCACAAATAAAAAGAGCCGCACTTATGTGCGACTCTTAGTGTAGTGAGGATTGGGATTAAAAATCAATCTCTCTGGATCACCCTTTGTAGATTTTCGGGTTAAATACGTCTCTTAACCAGTCGCCTAATAGGTTTACTACTAGAACTAACGTAATCAACACGATGCCAGGGAAGACAGTAATCCACCATGAACCAGAGAAGATGTAGTTAAAGCCAATACTAATCAACGACCCCAATGAAGGTTGGTCAACAGGTAGGCCCAGTCCTAAGAATGATAACGCTGCTTCCGACATAATGGCGTTAGCAATTTGTACTGTCGAAATAACCAAAATTGGCGATAAGCAGTTTGGTAGGATATGGCGGAACATGATTTTTGGTGCTTTGAAGCCCATCACTCGTGCCGCTTCTACGTACTCTTTCTTTTTCTCTGCCAATACAGAGGCACGAATCGTACGAGCATATTGAGGCCATTCCGCCACCCCAATAATAACCACCAGCATCGTCACTGCGTACTGGCTATAAAATTCAGTACCAAAGCTGGCCTTGAATATCGCCGATACAATGATCGCGACCATCATGGTAGAGAATGACAGCTGCACATCGGCAAAACGCATCAAGAAGCTATCGATACGGCCACCAAAGTAACCCGCAGACAAACCAATGATAATGCCTAAGAACAGTTGTAGGCCGACCGCCAGAAAACCAATCGTCAATGAAAGACGTGAACCATAGAGGATCGTTGATAAAATATCACGACCTTGGTCATCGGTCCCCAGTACAAAGTTCGAATCCCCCTCTTCCATCCAAGAAGGAGGAAGCTCTGAGTCCATAATATCAATCGAGCTCAGATCATAGGGATCAGCAGGAGCGATGAGTGGTGCAGATAACGCCAGCACCAAGAAAACCATAAAAATAGTAAAACTCGTCATCGCGACTTTATCGCGCTTAAAGTAGTACAAGAAATCTGATTGCTTAAAACGTTCCCAAGCTGAAGGAACTGTTGCTACATTTGTTTGGCTCATGCTTACGCTCCTTTTCCTGTTAGGTTCACGGTTGGGTTAATCAATCCGTACATCAAATCAACGATGGTGTTTGTCACGACAAAGATCAGGCCAACAAAGATAACGTAAGCCGTGATCAGTGGTGTATCTACACGGTTGATCGCCTCAAGAAAAAGAAAGCCAGTTCCTGGCCATTGGAAAACAGTCTCCGTCAAAATGGTGTAGGCCACCATCGTACCAATCTGAACACCACCCACCGTTAATACAGGGAGCATCGTGTTCTTAAGGGCATGTTGATAATAGATTTTACGAAGAGGTAGCCCTTTTGCTTTAGCAAACTTGATGTATTCAGAGCTCAGTACTTCCAGCATTTCAGAACGAACTAAACGAATAAACAACGGCAACATAATCGAAGCTAATGCAACACATGGCAGCACCAAGTGCTTAATGCCATCAATCGTAAAGAAACCTGACTGCCAGCCCAGTACATTCGCGGTTTCGCCTCGACCAAACGACGGTAACCAACCAAGTTCAATAGAAAAAACGTACATCAACATAATGGCCGTTAAGAAAACCGGAATCGAGATGCCGATACTACTGCCGGCCATGATGAGCTTGGTAAAGAAGCTTTTCGGGTGAATGGCTGAATAGACACCGAGCGGTATCGATAAACAAATTATAATTAACGTCGCGCCGAACACCAACTCGAGGGTTGCTACCAACTTATCGAGAATGACATCCACAGCAGGACGTTTGAAAAAGTATGATGTGCCGAGATCACCTTGCAGTGCCGCACCAATAAAACGAGTGTACTTTGTAGCGAAAGGATCGTTGAGGCCTAACTCATCACGCAGTGCTTGACGCTCTGCTTCCGAAACCGACTGACCTACAAGCTCACGCAGCGGGTCACCCAGATTATCCTGAATGGCAAATGCCACCAAACTGATCACAAACATCACTATCAGTGCCTGAAACAGGCGCTTGACCAGAAACGAAAACATCCCTTGCCCCTTAACTATCCATATGTCTCTGTAACGAGAACTTATTCAGTCTTAATAACCACTTAGTCCGACTGAAATAAAACTAAGTAGTATAAAGCGAACAAAGAGGGGAAGACTTTCCCCTCTTATTAACGTGTACTAAACGTGATTACTCAACCACTAGGTCGCCAAAGTAAGGCATAACCATTGGGTTAACGATGTCTGCCGCTTTCACGTTAGACTTCGCGCCCCACGCTTCACTTTGCCAGTGAAGAGGAACAAATGCGGCATCGTTGTACAACGTTGCTTCAACGCCTTTCAGCATTTCAGCGCGTTTCGCAGGATCCGTTTCTACGTTCGCTGCTTCTACGATTGCATCCATCTCTGGGTTTGAGTAGTGACCACAGTTGTATTGACCACGACCTGTTTCTTCGTTACGAGTCATCGTTAGGAATTCGTTGAAGTTCGCTGAATCTTCTGTATCCGAGTGCCAACCGATCATCATCATGTCTGCAGAACAAAGGTCAAACTCAGGCCAGTACTGTGCTTTTGGTAGCGTTTTAAGATCCACTTTAATGCCAATCTTAGACAGCATTGCCGCCGCCGCTTGCGCTACTTTTGCATCGTTCACGTAACGGTTGTTTGGCGCCATCATAGAAAGCGTAAAGCCGTCTTCGTAGCCCGCTTCTTTCATTAGCTCTTTCGCTTTCTTCACGTCATAACGTGGAACCAGCGCATCATCGTGACCGACATAACCAGCTGGGCTTTGTTGACCTGCGGCTGTTGCAAAGCCTTTCATGATTTTCTTAACGATGCCTTCGTTGTTAATTGCGTGAACAATCGCCTGACGAACGCGCACATCTTTCAGTGCTTCGTTGCTGTTTTGGTTCATTTGGAACGTAATGATACGAGTACCAGGCAGCGTCACAAGATCGATGCCATCAGCCGATGCCACACGTTTGTGGTCATTTGGCGCAACCGGGTGAATCATATCCACACCGCCAGAAAGAAGCGCTGCAACACGTGTTGCATCTTCTTTAATTGGCACGAGCGTTAGTTTATCTACGTTGCCTTTTGACTCGGTATCCCAGTAATCAGCAAAACGTTCAAAATCAACTTTTACGCCTTGCTCACGAGCCGTAACGATAAATGGACCTGTACCAGATACGTGCGTAGAAGCAAATGAGTTACCGTGCTTCACTAGCTCAGACTTGTCTTTACCATCTTCTGTTTTACCTGAATAGAACTTGCTATCCATTGGGAAAATGTACGTTGCCGTTTGCAGCACAAGTGGGTAAGGACCTTTTGTTACTAGGTCAAATGTGTAGTCGTCAACCTTAACAATTTTTTCGTATGGGTCGAAGATAGCTTTGAAGTCTGGAGAGTTTTGTAGGCGGTCGAACGTCCAAACGACATCGTCAGCCGTCAACGCATTACCTGAGTGGAACTTAACACCTTTACGAAGATTGAATCGAACCGTCGTATCGTTAACACGCTCCCAGCTTTCTGCTAGGCGAGGTTCAAAATCCATGTCTTGGGTAAAACGAACTAGTGGGTCAAACACCATGTGTGACATTTGCAGTGTACCACCAGATAATTGCTCATGCGGGTCTAGTGATACTGGGTCAGCAGCGTAACCAACCTTGATGTCTGCTGCTAATGTATTAAAGCTCAGGCCTGCGGCCATTAGCGCCACTGCTAATTTGCTTTTCATGGTTCTCATATTTGCATAACTCCTTCATGCGGGGATCCGGATCCCGTAATTGTTGTGTTTGCTTCTGTTATCAAGTCCCGTAAGGGATTTCTTATTGGCTTACGCCGTTTTTGCTGTGTCTTCTCTTAAGCCCTTAAACTCAGGCATTAAGGAAATCAAATGCTGGCTGTATTCATGCTGTGGGTCGGAAAACAACTGCTCGGTCGGCGCGACCTCAAGTAGCGTACCCATTTGCATCACACCTACCCTGTCGCACATCTGGCGAATAACCGGTAAGTCATGACTGATAAACAGCATGGTCAGATTAAGCTCTTGTTGTAAGTCTTTTAATAGATTCAAGATTTGTGCCTGAACGGATACGTCTAACGCCGAAGTCGGCTCATCACAAATCAAAAGTCTTGGGCGAGTGGCTAATGCACGAGCAATGGAGATACGCTGACGCTGTCCACCAGAGAATTCATGCGGGTATTTCACGCCAGCCATTTTTCCCAGTCCCACATGCTGCAGCAGGTCATCCACAACCTGTTTCGTTTCATTCTCATTCGCGGTGAGCTTATGAAAACGAATCGGTTCAGCAACAATATCGTAGACTTTCATACGAGGGTTCATCGATGTGTACGGGTTTTGGAATACCATTTGCATCTGACGACGCATAGGGCGACGTTCTTTCTCAGATTTTAAACCAGTAAGATCAATGCCTTCGAAGCTAACTTTGCCCGCATCCGGTGCATAAAGCCCCGCAATGATGCGTGCGATGGTCGATTTACCTGAGCCCGACTCACCAACCAAGCCAAACGTTTCACCCTCGTGAACCTCAAAGCTGACATTATTCGAGGCTTGAACATACTCACGACGGCTCTCAAACAAAGAATCTTTGGTAATAAAACGTAGGTTCACGTTCTCGACATTAAGCAATGGACCAGTATATTCACGCTGATCCTGGCTTTGTCCTAACCAGTGATTCTTAATATCAAGTGGTTCCATCTCTTTTGCATCTTCGATGTAACTCACCAATGGGAAACGCCCCAGCTTAACATCAGAACGAGGTACCGCTGATATAAGGCTACGAGTGTAGGAATGATCTGGGTCACCCAACACTTTAGCGGTCGGACCAAATTCGACTAGGTCACCACGGTACATAACCGCAACACGGTCGGTGACGTTAGATACCACACCCATATCATGCGTAACCAGCATACAACCTACGTTGTTTTTGATGCATAACTCACGAATCAAACCCAATATTTGGTCTTGAATCGACACATCTAACGCCGTCGTTGGCTCATCGGCAATAATAAGGTCAGGTTCGCCTGCTAAGGCAATCGCGATAACCACGCGCTGTCTCATACCACCAGAAAACTGATGTGGATACTGTTTAAGACGGTTTTCTGGTTGTGGGATACCCACTTGATTCATGAGGTTGAGTGAGCGTTCATAGGCTTCATCATCCGAGACATCCATATTGGCATGGATCGTTTCTTTTAACTGCTGCTCAACCGTAAAAAGCGGGTTTAGAGAGGTCATCGGGTCTTGAAAGATAAATCCTATCTTAGAACCACGAACTTTACGCATGGCTTCCGGTGAAAGCCCTGATATTTTTTCACCATCCAAGAACACGTCACCAGCGGCAACAACACCTGGAGGAGAAAGCAAATCGATGACAGCGTTACCCACTGTTGATTTGCCCGCACCCGATTCCCCAACCACACCAACTATTTCACCGCGCTCAACATTGAACGACAAAGATTTAACCGCGGCATGTACCCCATGGCGGGATGGGTATTCGATACGAAGATTTTTTACTTCTAATAATGACATTACCAGACCTCTACTGCTTTGGCAGTTTTCTGCCCCTGTCTGCAAAACTGAATCCATTCGTAGACAGCATTTTCTGCTGACTATTTATAAGGGCATCAATTTGGCAAACATTTCACAGAAAAGCAACAAAAATAGGATAAAAATTCGAGATCAAGCAAATACAAAGCAGTATGAGTACATATATATGCAGTTTTATTACATATAGTAGTGCTTCAAACCAGTTAAAAAGTTGATACTAGCTCCGAAAAATGTGCAGCAAAACGAAAATAAAACGCCATACTTCACGTTATTAACAATATTTATGACCATTAAGTATCGCATAGTTATTCCACCACACATTTAACACAATAAAAACATAAACATAAAATCACTCCGTAATTCAGTACTAAAACCTAGATTAATACAACGGTATTACATGTTACCGCTCATATAGTCTAATAAATTAGCATTTTACTCCGTGTTTATTTGCAACATGTCACTTCACAAGTTTTTAAATAAAAATCTGCATTTTGTGTAAAAAACAGCGTTAACGCCTATTTCTCATCAAAAGAGAATCGTGTAAATGTTATTCACTTGATTAAAGTTCACACAAATAACTTATTATTTTCGCGAGTAAATTACTCTATACCACTAGCATCGGTTACTATCACCACTGTCATCTTTCAATAAGCCTCTGACATCCGACGATACATCAAAGGAAAAAATAGACTCTACTTTCCCCCAAAGCTGCTCTCCCGCAATAAATAAAGCCACGATGAAAGTCACATCGCAAATAACGCCGATTACCAGCTTAGATTCAACCCAGTCTGACGATAAAACTGGCAGATAAAACAGCACAATATTCATGAGTGGCCCAACAAAAATCATTATTGCTAGTCCCGTGTAATAACCCAATTTGGTCGATTTGCGCTGCGGTTTAAGCTTTAATATTTTTTCTACGACCCAGTTTTTAATAGCAAGCAATCGCCCTTTACCAAGTAACATCACGGCAGCAAGCGTTGCCAGTTCTGGCACCCCAAAGATCATCGCCCCGCTAAGTAACGCTTTTGAGCCGCTACCAATTTTTAAGATAGAAATCACCGGAATCAATAAGGGGCTAGCACAGGCAATAACCAACATCAACACGCCTAAAAATAGCCGCATGTTATCGACAAGCCGACCTCGATACATCGTTATTTTTTTGTTCATTGTCACCACCAAAACAGCCCCGGCTATACAGCCAGAGCATCAGGAAAGGTTAGCTAAGAAAGTTCTCGGCGAGTAACCGATATTTTACAGCGGATACCACCACACAACTTCGCATGATATTTGAAGGGGACAGTCACCGGTGTAATACCTTTTTTTGCTAGTTGCTGACAAAGTTGCGTCGCTTCCTCTGGAACTAAAATATGCTTTTTATCAAGCATCACAGCACAGGGGCCAGTAGCGAGCGCTTCTGCTCTGTTGACCCAAATCACATCAAAGTCACGCATAAATTCAGGTAGCCCATTTGGGAACGACGCTTCATATGCAATGACCAATTTAGGCCCAGCAACACACATCACGGCGAATAGATGATGAATGCCCACGTCAGGAAGGTTGATAATACCAACCTGATAGCCATCATGCTCAAGCATACGTTTGACCCATTCAGCTCCACGCTGATTGGTGGAGGAAGGACCTGTAGATACTAAGACTCGTCCGTCACCCAAGTTAAGCACATCCCCACCTTCATAGACATAATCCCGCGACATCGTCGGTCTCGGCGCGGTGTAGTGTAAGATATTGTTGTCGTTGTCGATAAATGGTTGATGCAGCTCTCTGACTGGCGCTATGCTTGCCCAAGCGATGTCGCTTGCCCATACATTCTCTAGCACATTCCGCCCCACGACCCACAGCGGCTCCGCAGCGAATATTTGAGTAAACACAGTAGAATTTTGGCAAAATTGTATTTCACTTTCGGATGCACCTCGAGCATGAAGTACGTTCACATCAAAGCGCTGTAGTGCTTTTGCCAAGGCTTGCGTTTCACTCTTTAAGCCTGCGAGATAGTTTGGGTAAGCATCCGATAATAGCTGCCCGCCCGCTTTATCACACATTTCAAATAACTCAGGTTGCATGATACTTTGGTACGTGGCCTTAATATCGTCGGTTAATTTAGGCAAGCGCATATTGTCACTATGACCCACAATGACCTCTCGCAGTTTCCCATAGAGGTTAAATTCGCCATAGCTGTCCTGAGTTTCAGCTGGTACATGTATTTTTTGACTTACGCTTAATTTGGACATGCTATCTCTCCGATCAAGGTGATTTAAAGATAGAGAGTCCCTTCTCCAATGAACGAGTTAAGCGTATCGAATCAAAGACGGCTTCAAAAATCAGTGTCTGAAACAAAACAGAACCAAGGTGCCGAGAGTACTGCCTTCCACAGGAAAAGATTAAGAAGAGGGAGCGGTTTTCTTACGCACCACCACTTGATAATGAATGCTGCTTCCATGTTCATCACCGATTTCAACGCCGGCTTCACTATTCACTTCAGTGATCATCGTAGGTAAAACGAGCTGGTTGTGGTCTTGTGGGTAGCTTAGTGACTGCTCGACCACGACAAAGTGTAATGTGGCTATATCGTCACTCACACTCGATTGGCTATACAATATGACTTCTGTTATCTCATTTAGCTTAATGACTTGTCTATCTTGCAGCCCTATCTCAACCTTGCCTTGATAGACACCACGGATCATCAAATTCAATTCCGCGATATATTGAGCATTGACACGAGGGGAGGTAATAATCATCACCATTACCGCTAAGCGCATGACTACTCTGAGCATATTTACACTCCTTTTTCATTATGTGCTAAGTGAGACTAAAGGGTTCTCAATGAAAGTAAATATAGAGTCTGTCAGCGTTTTATGATTCTTAAAACGACGTGTCAACCGCAAAGGACTGACTTACTTGGTGTATTTTTCCCACCAGCTTCAACTCATTATTAGCGTCACTTTGCCATATCAGGTGATAGCCTATTTTCGCCGACTCTCGCTTGGTAAGTACTAACTCGTGCCCCGAAAGCGACGCCTCAACATCCCCTTTTGGCAACCAACCAACACCATAAAACTCGCGCATAGCAGTTAACATATCTTGAGGTTTATTGAAGGACATTGCGTTTAACGAGCTAATGGTCTCCGGGAGCCATAACGGCTGCCCCTGACTTCCGTGAACAAACATCTGTCGATGTGATCGCCCTGACTGATCTGGCGCTTTTACTTCAACGAATTCACGCAAACCAACAGATTTATATTTAAGGTGAGTAGGTAAGTGCTTAAATGGGAGAGTGATCGCCATGTCGACGTCTTGTTGTATCAATAATTTCTGTGTTGTGTATGTATCGACTCGAAATAAGTCCAAACTACGCAATGGATTTTCTCGTAGCAGTAGCAGCGAAACCTCTACCACCTCATAAAAAGACAGACCGTAGTCAAAACACACTCTCAATTTTTTGACACTACTTCGGCTAGAAAACACATCCGTTAGCTCCAAGATATTCACTAATTCTGTCGCCCGCTTTAAAAAACGCTCCCCAAAGCTACTCAACTTTACCGGTCGACTTCCCGGAGCAAACAATTCACCGTCAAGACTAAGCTCTAAGCGCCTAATACTCGCGGTGATAGCAGGCTGAGATTTCCCTAAAGCACGAGCGGCACTTCTCATGCTGCCATGATGTGCAACAGCAACAAATGTTCGGATCTGATCAATCGTCATGCCAGTCCCCCTTGTTGTTGGGATTTTTGCATGGCCCAGCCATTAAGCTTTTCTAGCAATTCACTTGTCGCGAGGTGATCACTCCAGAACACTAAGACTCCCCATGCAGCCTTTAAATGAGGCTCATCCTTAACACTCATTGTCTCTGTTAAATCTATATTGCCGTGAACAGAGGATAAATGGCTCGGTACGTTAGCCAAAATAGCCGAAGCCAGATGGTGATCGCTGACTCGAATTTGCCATGGGCAGGGATAATCAAAGCGCTTATAAATGGGTACATCGACTCGATTTGGATGTGAAAGAGACACCTGTGGCAAGCTTAACAACTGACCACTATCCAAACGAAGTGGACCATCAAAAGAGTCAAGCTGTAGGCTACTCGTCACTAAATAGCTTTCTATATGACCCATTGAAAGAAAGTTACTCGCCTCTGGCCAAGGCAAATCTGCTAACGTCACAATCCAGTCTAAACGCTGCTGATTAAACGCGGTTATGAGCTCGTCACTTGGCAACGAATAAAACTGGCAGCGAACATCAAGCTCCAGCACTCTCGATAGCAGCTCTTTCATCCAATGCCTTGGCAAATGGCTATCGATACCGATGGATACTTGACTCGGTGATACTTGGGCTGCTGAGTTCTTTAACTCATAGTAACTCGCCACTACCGCCTCAGCCCAAGGCAGTAATGCTTGCCCCTTCTCTGACAACTGGCGCTTTGCCGTATTCTCAACAAATAACCGCCCCCAATGGGCTTCAAGACTTTGAATTGCCAACGTAACCGGACCATGGGTTTTGCCCAACTTTTCTGCCGCAGCAACCACAGAGCCTACCTGAGCAACGGCGACGAAACTTTCTAGCTGTTCGATAGATGCCAAGTGATAACTCTTTTAAACCATACGTCGTGAATATTAGTTTATCAAAGATAATTAACATACACACAGCTTTCAAGGAGTGGGCTTATTTTTGCTGAGATATCAGGTACGGAGCGCTTTGATCATTTAGCACTGTAGTAAACGAATTGAATAAGGGTCACCATGAACATCAATGCAATCAGAGCTTTTGTCATTACCACCGAACTTGGGTCTATCTCGGCTGCAGCTAAAGCCATGAACAAAGGTCGCGTCCAAGTCAGTCAATGGATAGCAAATCTTGAACTCGACTGGGGAATTGAACTGTTTGACCGTGCGGGTCATAAACCGGTACTCACAGAGCAAGGGCAAGCACTTCTAGATAAAGCATCATCCATCCTAAGACTGTCTGAAAAGTTAGAATCGCAAGTCGAGAAAATTAACGGTTCCGGCACGGATCGAATTCGGCTGGGGATCACAACTTTTATCGATCCAAAGATAGTTTCTCTTCTCATTCAAGAATTGCACGAAATAGAACCCGGCATAGGGATTCAAATTGATTTTGCCACCTGTGATGATCTAATGGCTTCTGACCAGTACGACTTCATTATCAGCCACTACCCCTATAGTGGCATTGGACAATGGGAGTTTATGAGTGTTACCCAACGTCAATTTGTTTCTGTCTGCGCGCCAGGGCATCCCATAGCTCAACTCGATGAAGTATCAACAGAGCAGCTTAGTCACCACCTCTCGATTGCGATTACCCAACAACAAAATGAATCAGTGTGGGGTAACTATAAGTTTGAGCTCTTATCCGTCAATAACCTCGCCACTGCCAAGCAGCTAGTCAAAGATGGTATTGGTTGGACTAGCATTGACCAAGATTCAATTAAAAATGAGCTCAATCACAATCAACTGGTCATCATCAATCATCGCGAGGCCATTCAGCGCAGCAAGTTTGGTCTGGGATATCGTGACTCTGAGCACGCACTCGGTATCCGAGAAATCATCTACAACGTGCTCTGCCAGCATGTTTAGTGCGAGCCCCGTCTCTGTATCAAACCTGAACAGTGTCTGATTTTTGAATGGCAGCACGTTTAAATATGATACGCACCGACATACACCACAAGGTCAAAAGACCAAACTTTAAACGAGGAAAGTATGAAAAAAGTAATGTTAAAAACCGCCACAGCTCTAGCCTTAGCAACCGCTATCTCTGCACCAGCTTTAGCATCCGGTGATTCTGGCTTCTATGTGGGTACATATTTGGGTGCAATGTCAGCCTCAAACACAGATACATCCCCCATTGATCAACCTATCCACCCAGGCACAAGCACAAGCACTGATTATAAAGTTAAAGGCAATTTTCGCTCACTAGGCCTTAAGGCAGGTTATGACTTTAACTCAATGTTTGGAGCCGAACTTCGCCATAGTCGTGACAGTGGGAAGGTAGAGAAAAATGGACAAGGTTTAGCTGTCGACCATCAAACGGGGATTTACGGAAAAATGAAGTTTAATATCTCTGACAGCATTGAGCTTTATAGTCTAGCTGGTGTTAATAACATTCGATTAAAGCACGCAGGCTTTGCTGAAAACAGCAATAAAAAAACCATTAACTCATTCTCGTACGGTATAGGTGCTCAGTACAACTTCACCAACTCTCTCGGTGCGAACGTTGAAGTGATGAAGCTATCCAGCCACAAGCACTTTGACGCCCAGTCCATTAACCTAGGCCTTAACTACAAATTCTAACTCCCGACCTAGCCAAGTTTGCAAGGATGCAACTTGTGTCGTTAGGTATCACTCTTCTAGCTCTCATCCTTATCCCACTGTCATCCATACCTTTTTACTATTCCACACTAACACCTCAATCGATGGCCACAACCAAGCGGCTAGCCTCTAAGACTACTTAAAGCGATGTGACGGGGCTTAGCGTATCGTTTCTTTCCCCCGCTTCCTCATTAAGTTACAGACGAAAAAAAGCCTCGTCTTTCGACGAGGCTTTTAAAGGTGGTCGGTGAAGAGGGATTCGAACCCCCGACCCTCTGGTCCCAAACCAGATGCGCTACCAAGCTGCGCTATTCACCGACAAAGTTTTCTACGATATGATCGTAAGAGGAAGCGAATGCTACCTAATTAATGGGGTGGCTAACGAGATTCGAACTCGCGACCACCGGAATCACAATCCAGGGCTCTACCAACTGAGCTATAGCCACCACTAATTTTGCTTTGCTAAAGCACTAAGCTTTAACTGAAATAGTGGTCGGTGAAGAGGGATTCGAACCCCCGACCCTCTGGTCCCAAACCAGATGCGCTACCAAGCTGCGCTATTCACCGACAATGTTCTTTCGAACGTTTCGTCCCGACTGTAACAATCGAAACTGGAAACCGAGGTTACCAAATAATGGGGTGGCTAACGAGATTCGAACTCGCGACCACCGGAATCACAATCCAGGGCTCTACCAACTGAGCTATAGCCACCATTATATCTTTCGCCAATTTGTTATTCCGGATGGCGCGCCTGAAAGGATTCGAACCTTCGACCTTTGGCTCCGGAGGCCAACGCTCTATCCAGCTGAGCTACAGGCGCATGCCCTATCGGCGGAGAGGAATAATACGGATATCACACTATGGCGTAAAGCACTTTTTCACTTTTTTTTATTGATTGCCGCCTTTTTCAGCAGTTATTGCCCAGAAAGAACAACTATGCGATGTGATTCACCCCGTGAAGCTGAAAACTTGTTGTTTATTGCAACAAGTTAACAGGATATAATCACCCAATATTTACATTGATTTAACAGCCGTTAAGTCTCAATGCAGAATAACAACGTAAAATCATAAGAACCCAAGCAAGCAACGACTTGCCACCTTTGGATAGTAAAGTGAGTTTAATGGATATGTCTCGTCAAATCTTAACGGTGTTGTGCGCCGCTCTAACTTTTTCTACCGCCAGTTTTGCGGCGGATGTCAATCAAGCTGAATACGATGCTATTGCAGAGCGTATTAAACCTGTAGGTAATGTTTACCTAGCAGGCAGTGAGCCAGTGGCGGCAGAGCCTACTGGCCCTCGTGACGGCGCTGCGGTTTATGGCATGTTTTGTACGGCCTGTCACTCTACAGGTATCAGTGACGCGCCTAAGACAGGGGATGCGGGCGATTGGGGTCCACGTATTGCACAGGGTAAAGATGTCTTACTCGACCACGCCATCAAAGGCTTTAATGCGATGCCTGCTAAAGGAACGTGTATGGACTGCTCTGATGATGAAATATCAGATGCAATCGAGCATATGATCGCCGGTTTATAATCCAAGTATTATAAAAAGGGCACCCAACAGGGTGCCCTTTATCGTCACTTGCCTAGATGACAGTCAGAACTGTCATCATTTTTTATTGAACATTGCTCGAATGTTCGCAATATGTGTTTGCCCTTTCTCCATTCGCTCTTCTTGAGAGACCGGCTTCTTAGTTTGCTCCCAATCAATATCATCAAACGGCAGTTCATCTAAAAATCGACTATGTTCTGGCTTAATTAACTCACCATATTGCCTTCTTTCTTTGCACAATGAGAACGTGAGCTCTTTCTGGGCTCGAGTGATTCCTACGTACATCAAACGTCGCTCTTCTTCGACGTTCTCCTCATCAATACTGGTTTGATGAGGGAGAATACCCTCCTCAGCACCAAGCAGGTACACATAAGGAAACTCGAGGCCTTTTGAAGAATGCAATGTCATTAGTTGAACTGCATCACTGTCATCATCGTCCTCACCGCGCTCCATCATATCTCGCAACGTTAAACGCTGAACGACTTCCTTCAGTGATTTTTCTTCTTTGTCATAATTGTCCCCCTCTAGATCGGCAACAATCCACGAATAAAGGTCGGAAACATTCTTCATTCGCATCTCGGCGGCTTTCGCGCTAGAAGACGTTTCATACAGCCAATCTTCATACTTAATATCACGCACGAGTGATCGCACAGCCTCCACGGTGTTACCACGTTCAGAGTTATCGGCAATCGCCACAATCCATTGCGTAAATCGTCGAAGATTTTCCAACCCTCGACCTGATAAGTGCTGCTCTAGACCCAACTCAAAACTGGCCTCGAATAAGCTTTTACCGCGCATGTTGGCATAACTACCCAATTTCTGTAATGTCACCGGGCCAATCTCACGACGTGGCGTATTAACGATACGTAAAAATGCGTTGTCATCAGCAGGGTTCACCAACACCCGCAAGTACGCCATGATGTCTTTTATCTCCGCGCGTGCAAAAAACGATGTCCCACCAGAGATCTTGTAAGGCACTCGGTTTTGCATCAAGACTTTCTCAATGAGTCTAGACTGATGATTGCCACGATATAGAATGGCGTAATCTCTGTAGTTCGTTCGATTCACAAAACGATGACCAATCAATTCACCAGTAATACGTTCTGCTTCATGGTCTTCATTTTTTGCCTTCAGTACTTTTAACTTTTCACCGTCCGGTATTTCTGAAAACAGTGATTTTTCAATAATATGCGGATTGTTCGCAATTAATATATTGGCTGCACGAAGGATCCGACTGGTCGAGCGATAGTTCTGCTCTAGCTTGACGACCTTTAAGCTTGGGTAATCTTTGCTTAATAAAATAAGGTTTTGAGGTTTCGCTCCGCGCCAAGAATAAATTGATTGATCATCATCGCCTACGACCGTGAATCGTGAACGTTCACCTACTAGCAATTTGACCAATTCATATTGGCTTGTATTAGTGTCTTGGTATTCATCAACCAACAAATATTGAATTTTCTTTTGCCAACGCTGGCGAACTTCTTCATTGTTTTTCAATAACACAACGGGCATGGCGATCAGGTCGTCAAAATCAAGGGCGTTGTACGCTTTCATCTGCTCCAAGTACATGTCATAGCAAAATGCGAACAGTTGTTCCTGCTCTGAACGGGCGATGCCTTTAACATGTTCGGCGGACAACATGTCATTTTTCCAATTCGATATACAGCTCATCAATGACCGTAGTAAGTCTTTATCTCCCTCTAATTGATCCTCAGTTAACTCCTTAAGCAGGGCCAACTGATCTTGGTCGTCAAATAGTGAAAAGCCAGCCTTAAGACCAAGCGCCTTATACTCTCGGCGAATGATATTCAGGCCCATGGTATGGAATGTAGAAACCAACAATCCCTTAGACTCGTGCTTGCCTAACGTTTGGCCGACACGCTCTTTCATTTCTCGCGCGGCTTTATTTGTAAACGTCACGGCAGCGATATTTCGAGCCTTGTATCCACAGTTTTGTACTAAATGCGCTATCTTATTAGTAATAACACGTGTTTTCCCCGACCCTGCGCCGGCAAGAACAAGACAAGGTCCAGAGACATATTTTACAGCCATATCTTGCTGTGGATTCAGCTTCATTGATGTACTCACTACTACGGATTTGTAACGGGCACATAATAGCCCCCTAATAGATAAGATGCCACGCCATGGCTGACTTTCTTTATTTCTATAGGAAATACTTTAAAAATAAGTTGCATAAATATAGGGTAATTGCTTTATAATGAATGAACGTTCATTCACTAATGCGGATGATTGATGAATACATTGAATCAAAATGATAAACGCCTACAAATACTCGAAGCCGCTCAAAAAATGGTGGCGGAAGTGGGTATCCAAGGTATATCTATGAAAAAACTAGCCGATGAAGCAGGCGTCGCAGCGGGCACTATTTATCGATATTTTGATGATAAAGACCACTTACTTGAAGAACTTCGACTATATGTTGTCTCATGTATGGCCAAAGCGGTTCAGCTAGGTGTTGATGCTGATAAACCACTCAAGGTTCAATATCGTACCATGTGGTTGAATATTTGGCGGCTTGCTGCATCGAATTTTAACTCGATGCAGACGCGCGCTCAGTATGATTCCATTCCGTCGAAGAATAGTGCGGAGACTCGGGAACAAGAACGTAAATTGTTTTCCCAAGTAGACAATCTATTCAGCGAAGGAAAGAAACAAGGGGTTTTCAAAGACCTCGACAATGAAATCCTTTCGGGTTTGAGCTTAGAGGCTAGCGTATCGCTAGCGAGGAAGCACGCTCTCGGACTATATCAACTGGATGAGAATGCGCTGGAATCAGCGATTGAAGCCAGTTGGGATGCAATAATTAAACACTAATTTGGAGTTTTCAACAGAATGAAAAAGTGGACATTTTTCATGCTTCTTATCGCCGTGCTACTTTTCGGTAGCGTGATAGGATTTAACATGTTTAAACAGCAAAAAATTGCTGAATACCTTGCCAATCGACCAGAACCGGAGTTTCCGGTCACGGCAACTACAGTGAAATCTGTTGATTGGGTACCAGTCATCGAGGTCATTGGTTTTGTTGAACCTAACCAAGGGGTAACTCTAACAACAGAAACTAGCGGTGTTATCGATAGCATTTCATTTACTTCAGGGTCGCAAGTTGAGGTAGGTCAAGAATTGGTCAAGCTAGATTCTGACGTTGAAAAGGCCAACCTGAAAAGCGCTGAAGCTCGTTTACCAGCAGCACAAGCTAAATATAAACGCTATCAAGGACTGTATAAGAAAGGCTCGATCTCTCGAGAGTCATACGATGAGGCTGAAGCTAACTTTTTCTCTTTGTCTGCTGATATTGAAAGCCTAAAAGCCTCGATTGATCGCCGTGAAATCAAAGCACCATTTTCTGGTGTCGTTGGTATTCGTAATGTATTTCTAGGTCAATATCTTCAGCCAAGCGATAAGATCGTCCGTTTGGAAGATATCAGTGTCATGAAGCTTCGTTTTACTGTTCCACAGACAGATTTCTCTAGAATCTCGATTGGGCAGGATGTTGATATATTCGTTGACGCTTACCCTGACCAGCCATTCAAGGGAGCAATCAGCGCGATTGAACCCGCCGTCAGTATTCAAAGTGGTTTGATTCAGGTACAAGCTGATATTCCAAACAACGATGGACGCTTGCGTAGTGGCATGTTTGCACGAGCAAATATCATTTTGCCGAAGCTTGAAAATCAGGTCACGCTACCACAAACAGCAATAACATTTACTCTCTACGGTGACAATGTCTACATTGTTGAAGATGTTGATGGTGAAAAACGCGTTAAGCAACAAGTCATCAAAGTAGGTGAACGTACCGGCGATATTGCTCACATCCTCGAAGGGGTAAAAGCCGACGATATCGTGGTGACATCTGGTCAAGTCCGCTTGAACAATGACGCAAAAGTGCGTGTTGTTGAAAGTGACGCGACTGTACCACCTGCTAAAACACCGATGCTGTAATTGGAGGCGAAATGCGTTTTACTGATATTTTCATAAAACGTCCTGTTCTTGCGGTATCAATCAGCTTTTTGATTGCCTTGCTTGGTCTACAAGCGGTTTTCAAAATGCAGGTTCGTGAATACCCAGAAATGACGAATACAGTCGTAACCGTTACGACCAGCTATTACGGAGCGAGTGCCGATTTGATTCAGGGGTTTATTACCCAGCCCTTGGAACAAGCCGTCGCGCAAGCCGATAATATTGATTACATGACATCGCAGTCTGTATTAGGACAATCGACGATCACCGTCACGATGAAGCTTAATACCGACCCCAATGCAGCTTTGTCTGACATTCTGGCGAAAACCAACTCCGTGCGTTCTCAGCTTCCTAAAGAAGCAGAAGATCCAACGGTAACGATGTCTACGGGTTCAACGACGGCGGTACTCTACATTGGTTTCACCAGTGACGAGCTAGCATCTAGTCAAATCACCGACTACCTAGAGCGCGTGATTAACCCTCAGCTCTTTACGGTAAACGGCGTATCAAAAGTAGACATGTATGGTGGTATGAAATACGCACTTCGTGTCTGGCTCGACCCATTAAAAATGGCGGCCTTGAAGCTAACGGCAACGGATATTATGAGTGTCCTCAATGCCAATAACTACCAATCAGCCGCGGGTCAAGCGACCGGTGAATTTGTACTTTACAACGGCAGCGCTGACACACAAGTGTCCAATACTGAAGAGTTAAGTAACCTAGTCGTAATGGCGGATGATGGCGAAGTCACTCGTCTTGGTGACATTGCTAAAGTCACACTAGAAAAAAGTCATGATGTCTATCGAGCAAGTGCAAATGGTCAAGAGGCAGTCGTTACCGCGATCAATGCAGCCCCAAGCGCAAACCCGATTAACATAGCGGCAGATGTTCTAGAGCTTCTTCCTCAACTAGAGAAGAACTTGCCAAGTAACATCAAAATGAACGTCATGTATGACTCCACAGTGGCGATTAATGAATCTATTCAGGAAGTAATCAAGACCATTTTAGAAGCGGCACTCATCGTTCTTGTGGTAATTACGTTATTCTTGGGATCATTCCGTGCTGTATTAATTCCGATCGTAACGATTCCACTATCATTGATTGGCGTTGCCATGGTGATGCAAGCTATTGGGTTCTCTTGGAACTTAATGACTTTGCTCGCAATGGTGCTAGCAATCGGTCTTGTTGTTGATGATGCGATTGTCGTACTGGAGAACGTTGACCGTCACATAAAATTGGGCGAGTCACCATTCCGAGCTGCGATCATCGGTACACGTGAAATTGCGGTTCCGGTCATTGCTATGACATTAACGCTGGGTGCAGTTTATGCGCCGATCGCATTAATGGGCGGCATAACAGGTTCTTTGTTTAAAGAGTTTGCATTAACACTTGCTGGGGCGGTATTTATTTCCGGTATCATCGCGTTGACACTGTCTCCGATGATGTGTTCTAAGCTACTCAAAGCCAATGAAACGCCAAGCAAATTCGAAGTAAAGGTTCATCAAATCTTAGATAAGATGACCGCTCGCTACGAGAAGATGCTATCTGCGGTTATGTTGCATCGCCCTGTGATCATCGCATTTGCTGTGATTGTATTCGCAAGCTTACCTTTGTTGTTCAAATTCATCCCAAGTGAACTTGCGCCATCAGAGGATAAAGGGGTAGTAATGTTGATGGGTACAGGTCCATCTAACGCTAACCTCGACTACTTGCAAAACACAATGAACGATGTAAATGCGATTTTAACCGAGCAACCTGAAGTTCAATTTGCTCAAGTGTTTACTGGTGTGCCTAACTCAAACCAAGCGTTCGGTATCGCTTCTATGGTTCCTTGGAGCCAACGTGAAGCAAGCCAAGCTGAAGTGGCCAACCGTGTCGGTCAACTCGTCAGCAACGTCCCTGGTATGGCAGTAACAGCGTTCCAGATGCCTGAGCTTCCAGGAGCGGGCTCTGGTCTACCAATTCAGTTTGTTATTACTACGCCAAACAGCTTTGAAAGCTTATTTACTATTGCTTCTGATGTCTGGACTGATGTACAACAAAATGCGCAATTCGTTTATTCAACACTCGATTTGAATTACGATTCTGCCACGATGAAGATCAATATCGACAAAGACATGGCGGGTGCTTACGGCGTTACCATGCAGGACATAGGTATTACGTTAAGTACTATGATGGCGGACGGTTATGTTAACCGTATCGACTTAAACGGTCGTTCTTATGAGGTTATCCCTCAAGTAGAGCGTAAGTATCGTTTAAACCCTGAGTCGATGAATACTTACTTTGTTCGCTCAGCCAACAATCAAGCGATTCCTCTAGGCAGTTTAATCTCTATCGATGTTGTGGCAGAGCCTCGCTCATTGCCTCACTTTAACCAACTAAACTCTGCAACGGTTGGCGCGGTTCCTGCGCCTGGCGTTGCAATGGGTGATGCCATTACTTGGTTTGAGTCTGTAGCAGAGAACAAACTACCAAACGGTTATAGTCATGATTACATGGGTGAAGCAAGACAATACGTAACAGAAGGAAGCGCGCTATATGCTACCTTTGGTCTTGCACTTGCTATCATCTTCTTGGTTCTCGCGATTCAGTTTGAATCCATCAGAGATCCACTTGTTATCATGGTTTCCGTACCGTTGGCGATCTGTGGGGCCTTGATTGCGCTAGCATGGGGTGCCGCGACGATGAACATATACTCTCAAGTCGGCCTCATCACGCTTGTTGGTCTAATCACCAAGCACGGTATCTTGATCTGTGAAGTAGCAAAAGAAGAGCAACTTCTTAATAAGCTAAGCCGAATGGATGCAGTGAAAGAGGCGGCTAAGGTTCGTTTACGTCCAATACTGATGACAACCGCAGCCATGATCGCAGGTCTAGTTCCATTAATGTACGCCACTGGTGCTGGTGCTGCTCAACGCTTCAGTATCGGTATTGTTATCGTTTCTGGTTTGGCGATCGGTACACTGTTTACCTTGTTTGTTCTTCCGGTTATTTATTCATACCTGGCAGAAAAACATAAGCCATTGCCAACATTTGTTGAAGATAAAGATTTAGAGAAACTAGCACGAATAGATGAGGCCAAAGCGGCTCACAGAGAGCTAGCGGATAATAAATAATTACTTTATTACCAATGATTAAACTCTAAAGGCCACATTGTGGCCTTTTTTATTATGCAAATTAGGGACAATCTCGAGTGAATTACATAAAATAGAAGTAATTGCACAGGAGCTAATTGAAATGTTTGATCCAAAGAAACTAGAACAGATTGCCAGACAAATACACGACTCGATGCCACAGCCTGTCAAGGAACTCGGTACAGATGTTGATCAGAAGGTTCGCCAAGTCATCCAAGGCCAACTGAATAAACTTGATGTCGTTAGCCGTGAAGAATTTGATGTTCAAACTCAGGTTCTACTTCGCACGCGCCAGAAGCTAACAGAAATGGAACAAAAACTTTCTGAGCTAGAAGCAAAACTTTCTGAAAAATAAAGCGATAGCAACAAAAAAGGCTTACCTTCTGGTAAGCCTTTTTTTCATCACACTGTGATATTAACCACCAACGGCAATGCGTTGCATGTCTGTCATATAACCACGAAGTTCTTCACCAATATATTCAACAGGGTGATTGCGAACCGTATCGTTAACTTCAATCAACTTACCGTTATCAACCTGATTAGAGGTTTCTGCTAAACCACGGCCGATGACGTCAGTCTCTACGCTTGGCATAAATTTCTCGCGAAGCAATGGTGTAGCAACGTTAGCAAATAGGTAGTTACCGTATTCAGCGGTATCGGAAATAACAACGTTCATTTCGTATAAACGTTTACGAGCAACCGTATTAGCGATAAGCGGTAACTCATGAAGTGACTCATAGTATGCAGACTCGTCAATAATACCTGATGCTGTCATTGCTTCGAACGCCAACTCAACGCCAGCACGAACCATAGCAACCATCAAAATACCGTTATCGAAGTATTCTTGCTCTGAGATTTCAACATCACTTGCTGGGTAGTTTTCAAATGCCGTTTGACCGGTCTCTTCACGCCAACCAAATAGATTCACATCATCGTTTGCCCAATCCGCCATCATCGTGCTTGAGAAGTGACCAGAGATAATGTCATCCATGTGTTTGTTATAAAGTGGACGCATAAGATCTTTTAGTTCTTCAGATAAATCAAACGCTTTAACTTTCGCAGGGTTTGAAAGACGATCCATCATGTGAGTGATGCCACCAAATTTCAGTGCTTCTGTAATCGTTTCCCAGCCAAACTGCAGTAATTTACCTGCATACCCTTCTTCGATACCGTCAGCGATCATTTTTTCATAACAAACAATCGAACCAGCTTGCAGCATGCCACACAAGATCGTTTGCTCACCCATTAGATCGGATTTTACTTCAGCTACAAACGAGGACTCAAGAACGCCAGCTCGGTGTCCGCCCGTTGCTGCAGCCCAAGCTTTAGCGATTTCTAGGCCATCACCTTGAGGGTCATTTTCTGGGTGAACAGCAATAAGAGTTGGAACACCAAATCCACGCTTATATTCTTCACGAACCTCTGTACCAGGACACTTAGGTGCAACCATCACTACCGTTAAGTCTTCGCGGATCTGCATACCTTCTTCAACGATGTTGAAGCCATGTGAATAACCAAGAGAAGCGCCTTGCTTCATAAGCGGCATAACCGTTTCAACAACATTAGAGTGCTGTTTGTCAGGAGTCAGATTGACCACAAGATCAGCTTGCGGAATTAAGTCTTCATAGCTACCAACGACGAAGCCATTGTCTTTCGCATTTTTAAATGACTGGCGCTGCTCATCGATTGCTGCTTGACGAAGTGCATAAGACACATCAAGACCAGAATCACGCATGTTTAGACCTTGGTTTAGGCCTTGCGCACCACAGCCAACAATAACTACTTTCTTTCCTTTCAAGTAATCAGCTTCAGAAGCAAATTCTGAACGGTCCATAAAGCGACAACGACCAAGTTGGTCCAATTGCTGACGTAGATTAAGCGTGTTGAAATAGTTAGCCATAGTGAAGCTCTCCTGTTGAATTCTATCCATAGTGCCGATGATTATCATCGAATGAGTTCATACTAAAGCAGAGTTAAGGTTGCTTAAAGTGAAATATTCACAATTTGTTATTGCAATTAATGCAACTACATTTACTCTAAGTGGTATGAATATAAAAAGTCTGCAAGCTTTTATCCATTTATGCGAGAGTAAAAGCTTTAATCGAACCGCCACTGCAATGCATATTAGTCCGTCAGCACTCAGTCGCCAGATCCAAAAACTAGAACAAGAGGCAGGGCAGAACTTACTTCTTAGAGATAATCGCTCGGTTGATTTGACTCCAGCGGGTCAACAACTACTCCCTGTTGCACTCAATATTATTAGTGAGTGGCAAAAATTTCAGTCGAGCAACGAACTAGGTGAGATGGAACTGAGAGGAAAATTGAGGTTATTTTGCTCCGTAACGGCGAGCTATAGCCACCTTCCAGAGTTACTCGCAGAGTTTCGAGTACTGTATCCATATATTGAGTTTGAGCTGTCGACAGGAGACCCAGCTCAAGCTATTGATAAAGTATTGAATGATGATACTGACATCGCTATTTCAGCCTTTCCAGAGCAGTTACCAGGACGCTTAGCCTTCGAAACTATCAGTGAAATCCCTCTGTCTATTATTGCCCCTCAAGGTATTAGTAATTTTGGGCAGGAATTAATGAGCGGGGCTCCCGATTGGAAAAAAATTCCATTTATTGTCCCTGAAGCTGGAACCGCTCGAGAAAGAGCTAACGCCTGGTTTAAAAAGATGCGCATTAAACCCAATATCTATGCTCAAGTATCTGGCCATGAGGCTATAGTTAGCATGGTTGCACTCGGGTGTGGTGTTGGTATTGCACCAGAAGTTGTGATTGTTAACAGTCCCGTCAGAGACAAAATTCAGCGATTAAAGCTGGAGTCAATTAAGCCATTCAAACTCGGAGTGTGTTGTAAAAAATCTAATCTTGATAATGCATTAATCACTGCATTTTGGAAGGTTGCACAGCAGATTTACATACAACCTAATTCTGGCTTTCGTTCTTAAGCCGAATAAGGTTTATTCTTTTAAAAAATCAACAAAAAAGGCTCTGACCAAAAAGTCAGAGCCTTTAGAAAATGGCAGGGGTGGAGAGATTCGAACTCCCAACACGCGGATTTGGAATCCGCTGCTCTGCCAATTGGAGCTACACCCCTAGTTTGAACCTTCAACATATTCTATTTAATTAAAAATCTCAATACGTTAGATTCAAAAAAACCTCGCAAAGCGAGGTTTCTTGAATAAATGGCGGAGTGGACGGGACTCGAACCCGCGACCCCCGGCGTGACAGGCCGGTATTCTAACCAACTGAACTACCACTCCGCAGTGGCTTACTCGCTATTGCAAGTGTCCATAAATTA